>JAQXBQ010000032.1 GCA_029252325.1 Akkermansiaceae bacterium | reverse complement strand
GCACCTTTGAATGCACACGCCAGAGAAAATCTCGTGCAAGCTCGTCTTCAGACGGCTTTTTAAATGGTTCCACGTGGATCCCTTGTGGGTCGACATCAGAAAAGACACTCTTCACCGTGCCGTCCTTTCCTCCCGTATCCATCGCTTGGATGACTACCAGCAAGCGATGTTTGTTTTCCGCATAAAGGTGATTTTGCTGGATTTTCAGCTCCTCCCTCAACTGCGCAAGAAAAGGCTCATGCTCTTCCTTACTCCCATCGAAGAGCGCTTTATCATTAGTCTCACGCTCAGCGAGATTTAATTTTTGCCCCAGCTTAACCAAATACTTATCTAACGCTCCTTTAACTGGCATAGGCTCATTATCAGCGAGCTCAGCACGTCATGGCAAGGGATAAAATATCAGATTTCTGTGCCTGTAGAGCCAGCCTCCTCACGGAATGCCCCCAAGAGTTGTTTGAAAATATCGCCAGGCTCACTACCACCGATAGGACGATCATCAACCTTAACAACAGGAATCACCTCGGCAGCAGTGCCGGTTAGGAAAACTTCATCCGCCGTGTATACATCATATCGAGTTAGCGTATCCTCGATAATCTCTATCTCTAAACGCTGACATAGATCAAAAATAACACCACGGGTGATACCATCCAATGCTCCATCGGTTATTTTCGGTGTGATGATAACACCATTTTTGACAATAAAAACCGTATCACCAGTGCACTCAGCGACTGTTCCTGCATCGTTGAGCATTAGCCCCTCCATAACGCCCGCCTTAATGCACTCGACCTTTGCCATGATATTGTTGAGGTAATTAAGCGACTTAACCTGTGGACTCAAAGTCGCATGACTTGGTCGCCGCGTAGAACAAGTAATCAGCTCCAAGCCTTTTTGATAATACTCCTCAGGATAAAGTTGTATCGACGCTGCAATACAGAACATCGAGGGCTTCTTGCATAGGTATGGGTTGAGACCCAGCCCACCACTTCCCCGGGTTACGACCAAGCGGATGTAGCCGTCTGACAACCCGTTGGCACGAATGGTATCACAGACAATGTCACACACCTCTTGTTGCGTCCAAGGCATCTCAAGCAAAATCGCACGGGCTGACAAAAATAAGCGTTCAACGTGCTCTACTAGACGGAACACGCGACCGTCATAACATCGAATTCCTTCAAAGATGCCATCGCCGTATAACAAACCATGATCAAACACCGAAATTTTAGCTTCAGATTCGTCCAACATTTGGCCGTCCAACCAGATTTTTTGTGAGTCACTCATGCGAATTCAGTCTTTAATAATTTGTAAGTTACTAATGTGTATTGCGTTTTAAAACATGAATCAAGCTGCATGAACACGCAATTTTTAACCAATGACAGCATCTTTGGAAATCATCCCATCTTTAACGATCAATTTTCGATCTCCATTTTTAGCCAATGCCTCATCATGAGTGACCACCACAAGCGTGGCTCCATCCTCAGATGATAGCGCTAAAAGCATCTCCATCACCTGCTCCCCATTCCGCGAATCAAGATTACCCGTTGGCTCATCAGCAAAAATAATTTGCGGGGAATTAACCAGAGCTCGGGCAATGGCAACGCGCTGCTGCTCGCCACCGCTGAGCTCGGCCGGCAGATGGTCAATTCGTTTTGCTAGACCAACACGCTCCAGTGACTCCCTGGCTTTCTCCATGGCGTCACACCCGCTGATCATAGCTGGCACCATGACATTCTCCAGTGCTGTCAGCTCGGGCATTAAATAATAATTCTGGAAAATATAAGACATGCATTTATTCCGCACCTTGGCCTGATGCCTGCGAGACAGAGCATACAAATCCTGACCATCAACCCAAACACGGCCTTGTTCAGGCTTCTCAAGACCAGCAAGGATATACATAAGCGTTGTCTTTCCCGCTCCACTGGGACCACAGAGGAATACTTTTTCCCCACGCTCGATTCGCAAATCAATTCCATGCAACACCTCGATGCGTTTTTTCCCCACCGAATATCCACGGTGCAGATTTTCGGCTTTGATCCACGAGTCATTGGCACCCTGAGTCATCGAATTAACCATGCGTATAAATAGTCTACTCGCACACAGATGCGAATATTTTTCTCAGTTATTATTGCTAATAATCGCTGTCAGCGCATAGCATTTAACTCATGCAAGTCATTACTTTCGAATCCTGCTACATGGAGCGAGTATGGGGTGGCCGAGAACTTGAGAAAGTATTCGGCAGGAAACTGCCAGCCTCTGAGTCCCCATACGGTGAGGCATGGGAGCTGACAGATAGGCCTGATGAACAGTCCCTTGTCGATCACGGGCCACTAAAGGGCACCTCGCTTAATGAACTCTGGCAAAACAATCGCGAAGAGATTTTCGGAACCGGCTTTGAAGACACGCGACGCTTCCCTTTACTCATCAAAATACTCGATGCTCGAGATAAGCTCTCGATCCAAGTTCACCCCCCCGCATCAATAGCCAATGAGCTCGGAGGCGAGCCAAAAACGGAAATGTGGTATATCGCAGATGCTAGCCCCGATGCGAAACTTTACGTGGGACTCAAGGCCGGCATTACCAAAGCAAATTTTCATGATGCCATTGAAAAAGGCAAGGTTGGTGACGCCGTTCATTGCATTACACCTAAACGTGGCGACTCTATCTTCATCCCATCAGGGCGTTTACACGCTATTGGCGCCGGATTGCTCATCTACGAAATCCAACAAAACTCAGACACCACCTATCGCGTGTTCGACTGGAACCGCATGGGGCTTGACGGCAAACCTCGCCAACTTCATATCGACCCATCGATGAGATGCATCGACTTTGAAGATATTGAGCCCAGCATGGATCAGCCCGATGGCATCAACCTTGCCCATTGTCCTTACTTTTGTGTGGACCGCTTAAACATTTCCACGAACGGAGTCATTACCAACCCTGACCCCGGTCGCTTCTCCATCGTGACTGTCATCAGTGGCGAAATAGAATCCAGTGATGGCAGAATTCACAAAGCAGGAGACTTTTTACTCTTACCCAAGGCATGCCAGGACGTGCGCGCTGTGACTGACTCCAGTATTTTGCAAACAACGATACCCCAATAGCCAGTGCCGCCAACTGGCGGCATAACACGGCGCTGTGCAAAGTCTTCTTGGCAATAAAAAATCATTGCCATTACCGGGGATTTCATGCATGTTTCAAATGTCTGGACGATTTGGCAGACGATTTTGAATCAAATTTCCCTTGGTCAACAATCACCCTTTTCAGCCAATTTCCGTCACTCAAGATATCACCTCTCAGGGATAGCGATTTTGTACGCCCCAGCAGTGAGTGAAATCAATCAATGGCGGCTTGGCCTAACTATTGTCCAATGACACCCTCACGTGCCTTACCGCACAACAAAACATCGCTTTGCATTGCTGGTTAATTAAAAAATAATCTGAGCACTGGCATCAAAGTTGCAGCTAAAAATAGCACCTCTATACACCCACCATTATCTTTTTTATAGGATTCATCCATTGAATTCAATTACCTGCTGAATTATGAGCGACCAAGCTAAACAGGACTCAAGTCCCAAGAAACCCTCGTCTGACGAGACACCTAACTCACGACAAACAAATGGTGACAACTCTGGGGATCAACCTCGTATCGGTCGCGTCAAAGGACTTGGGCCTGTCAAAAAGGGCACGGGGAACAAACAGCAGCACGACTCCGGCAATGACAATGGGGAAGGACAACAAGGCGAAAAATCTCGATCTCCCAACAAAAGGCGAAAGAACAATAATCGTAATCGAGGCAACAACAAAAACAGGCGCGATCGTCGCGACAATAACAAAAGAGAACGAAAGCCTATCGTACTCACAGGCGACCCCATTGATATAAATGGCATGCTAGAGCTAGCGCCAAAAGGCTTCGGCTTTCTTCGTGTTCCTGGAAAAAATTACGCGCAGTGCAAAGAGGATGTCTTCGTGCCCCCAGATTTCATTCGCAAACATGGACTTCGGGCCGGTGTCTGGATTCACGGCAAATGCCAAGATGGTCCTCGTGGACCGCAGCTCACTGAAATCAAAGCTGTAAATGACATCTCTCCAGAAGATGCATTCAAACTGCCTCACTTTGAAGAACTAAAGGCTATAAACCCAAATCGCCGAATTGCCTTCGAGACCACTCCAGAGCGGTTCACCACCCGAGTTCTAGACATCGTCTCCCCTGTCGGGCGCGGCCAGCGAGGCCTTATCGTATCACCTCCTCGATCAGGGAAAACCACCCTGCTTTTGCACATGGCAGAAGCGATCAAAGAGAAATATGACGAGTCTATTCACCTGATTATTCTCCTTGTTGACGAGCGTCCAGAGGAAGTCACAGAATTTCGCCGATGCCTACCAGACGTTGAGATCTATGCCAGCTCAAATGATGATGGCACACGCAACCATTGCCGCATTTCTGAAATGTGTATCGAGCGCAGCAAACGCCTCGTTGAAGGCGGGAAAGATGTTCTCGTGCTGATGGACTCCATTACACGCCTGGCACGAGCCTACAACACCTCCATACGTGGAGGCAAAGGCCGCGGCTACCAATCTGGCGGTATTGTTGCGGGCGCGTTAGAGATGCCTCGCCGCCTATTTGCAGCCGCGCGTAATACTCGCAACGCTGGCTCACTTACAGTTCTAGCCACCGCTCTTATTCAAACGAACTCGAGAGCCGACGAAGCTATTTTCCAAGAATTCAAGGGAACAGGCAACATGGAACTCGTGCTAGATCGACGTATTGCTGAACAGTATATTTACCCAGCAGTCGATATTTTCAAATCAGGTACACGTCGGGAAGAACTCATCATGGCCGAGCATCTCCTGCACAAGATCAACTTGATCCGCAGAGGCCTTGCTGGCCATCGCCCTGAAGAAGCTATGGAGAGGTTGCTCTTTTTCCTCAAAAAATTCCCTAACAACGCCCAGATGCTCATGGAGATCAAAGGCTAGAGATTTCATCATTTATCATTCTGATTGTTCGCTAGCATGTCTACCAAACTCACTCGCAATTTTTCTATTATCGCCCACATCGACCACGGCAAGACCACCTTGTCTGATCGACTGTTGGAGTTTACCCAGACGATATCTGAGCGTGAACAGCAAGATCAACTGCTCGACGCTATGGACCTCGAGCGGGAGCGCGGCATCACTATCAAATCTCACCCTGTCACAATGTCATATAAGGCCAAAGATGGTCAGACATATCAACTAAACCTTCTTGATACCCCCGGGCACGTTGATTTTTCATATGAAGTTTCGCGCTCACTCGCCGCTTGCGAAGGTGCCCTCCTTATTGTTGATGCAGCCCAAGGTGTTGAGGCTCAGACGATGGCCAACCTTCACCTCGCCAATGAGCAAGAATTGACCATTATTCCGGTAATTAATAAAATTGATCTACCTTCGGCTGATTTACCTAAAGTTCATAAGCAACTAGAAGACATCATCTGCATACCAGCTGATGAAGCCATTCCAGCATCTGCTAAAAATGGTATCGGCATCGAAGATATCCTCGAAGCCGTCGTCGAGCGCATTCCACCTCCTGTGGAAGATGATGACAAGCTACTGAGAGCCTCTGTGTTTGATTCAGTGTATGACACCTTTCGTGGTGTTGTCTCCTATGTCCGCGTCATCTCGGGAAACATGAAACGAGGCACTCGTATTAAGCTCTTTCACACACCAAAAACATACGAGATCAAAGAAGTGGGTGTTTTCACCCCTGGCATGACCAAGCGCGACGAACTAGTCGCGGGTGATGTTGGTTACGTCATCGCTAACATGAAGTCTGCAGACGAGGTCAAAATCGGTGACACCATCACTGACACCACCCACCCTTGTCCCGAGCCGCTTCCTGGCTTTAAAGAAATCCAGCCTATGGTTTTCTCCGGCATCTACCCCGTGGACTCATCTGATTTCGAGGCTCTTAAGCTCGCCATGGGAAAGCTCCAAATCAACGACGCAGCATTCACATGGCAATC
This sequence comes from Akkermansiaceae bacterium, assembly GCA_029252325.1. Lineage (GTDB taxonomy): Bacteria > Verrucomicrobiota > Verrucomicrobiia > Verrucomicrobiales > Akkermansiaceae > Oceaniferula. The sequence continues at coordinate 17,808 of JAQXBQ010000032.1, read as the reverse complement.
AGAATCATCAGTAGCTCTTGGCTTCGGCTTCCGCTGTGGATTCCTTGGGCTGCTTCACATGGAGATCATCCAAGAACGACTCCGGCGTGAGTTCAATATGGACATCATTTCCACCTACCCGTCAGTCATTTACGAAGTTACCAAAACTAACGGCGAGGAAATCATCATTGATAATCCGTGCTTACTACCTGAATCGCAGGAAGTTCAGGAAATACGTGAGCCATTGGTCAGGCTCTTCATCATGATTCCTAGTGATTACATTGGCGAGATGATGAAGCTCGTTATGGAGAAACGAGGTGACATGGAGAATACAGAAACCATCGATGAAACCCGAGTCATGCTTACCTGCACGGTTCCCCTGTCGGAAATCCTGATCGACTTCAACGATAAGCTTAAATCGATGACCCGTGGCTATGGCTCCATGGATTATGAACACGCTGGCTACAAGCCTGGCAAACTCGTAAAAATGGACATCCTCATCGCCAGCGAGCCGGTAGATGCATTCTCTTCAATCGTCCACATCGACAAAGCTGCCCCCTATGGTCGCCACCTGTGCAAGAAACTTAAGGAGGTTATCCCACAACAGCTCTTCGTCGTCGCCATTCAAGCTGCAATTGGCGGCAAAATCATTGCTCGTGAATCCATTACGGCGATGCGCAAAAATGTGACTGCGAAATGCTATGGTGGTGACATCTCGCGTAAGCGTAAGCTGCTCGAAAAGCAGAAAAAAGGTAAAGCGAAAATGAAAGCTATCGGCAAGGTCAACATTCCTCAAGACGCCTTCATCAGAGTTCTCAAAAACGACTAAGTCACCCTTATTACCATCCCCCCCTCAAGCCATGATTAAATGGACCATCTTAACAGCTCTTATCCTGTGCATTTGTGGCTGCAACGCCCGTATGCTCTCGAGCTCAAACGAAGGAACTGGCTCCCCTCTCAACACCGAACTCGGTATTGCCTCATGGTATAACACCAAAACCAACCACGGCACTCATACGGCTAGCGGTCGGCCTTTAAATGATGATGCGCATACTGCCGCGCACAAAAAATGGCCCATGGGTAGTCAGATCAAAGTAACTAACCTTAGTAATGGTCGATCAGAATTACTCACCGTTACAGACCGAGGACCCTATATCAAAGGGAGAATTATCGATGTGACCTCTGGAAGCGCTAAACGCCTAGGCTTTTATGACAATGGTATTGCTCGCACAAAAGTCGAACTACTGAGCCGAGGAAACTGGAAATATCAGCACTAAGCTAGCCAACTTTCTAATCACCACCAAGAATCATGCGCACACTCGCTATCGGAGATATCCACGGATCAAATACGGCACTTTGCACGTTATGCGATTACGTTAATTTTCGTAGTGACGACACCATCGTCACACTAGGCGACTACATCGACCGTGGTCCCGACTCAAAAGAGGTCATCGACTCACTGATTGAACTCGGAAAAAACCATCGCGTCATCAATCTCAAAGGAAACCACGAAGTGATGATGGAAAACTCCTTGCTCTCAGAACAAGAGCGCTACTTCTGGCTATACAATGGAGGTGAAGCTACCATGCGCTCATTTGAGCTTCAGCCCCCCATCTTGGAAAAAGAAGATATCCCCCAAACATATTGGAACTTTTTCAAATCTTGCCAACCTTACTACGAGACACAAAACCACATTCTCGTCCATGCTGGACTTGAACCCGAAACTGACCCTGAAGATCAGGAAGAAAACTTTACATTGTGGCAGCGTATTTTTGAAACAAAGCCGCACAAATCAGGTAAAACCATCGTATGTGGTCACACCCCGCAACTAGAGGGCTACCCTCTCAAGCTTGATCATGCCATATGCATTGACACATCAGCCTGTCGTGATGGCTGGCTCACCTGCCTAGACATCGATAGTGGTCACTACTGGCAAGCCAACGAAGCAGCTGAAACACGCAGTGGGTCTATCTAAAAAAATGCACTTAAGCCATCTATTTGATAATGGCATTTTTTTCATTTCAAACATAAACAAAACCTGTGAACGAATTTCAAACTGACGACCTCCGCATCAACGAAATCAAACCATTGATTTCTCCCGCAGTACTTTCTCATCATTTACCAATCCCCGACAGCGCAGCTCAAGTTGTGGCGACGGCCCGTACGGCAAGTGAAGAAATCCTTAAAGGTAATGATGATCGCCTCATGGTCGTGGTTGGGCCTTGTTCTATTCACGACCCTAGCGCTGCAATCGAGTATGCGACTCGTTTGAGAGAAGTCAGCAAGCGTTTCACCGATGATCTCCTAGTGGTCATGCGCGTTTACTTCGAAAAACCTCGCACAACGGTAGGCTGGAAAGGTCTCATCAACGACCCACACCTAGATGGATCGTTTGACATCAATCACGGCCTTCACATCGCCCGTGAATTACTCATTGAACTTGCCAAAATAGGCGTGCCTGCTGGCACTGAATTTCTAGACACCATCTCGCCTCAGTATTACGCTGATCTAATTAGCTGGGGAGCCATCGGCGCCCGCACTACAGAATCTCAAATTCATCGCGAGCTTGCATCCGGCCTGTCGATGCCTGTCGGTTTCAAAAACGGCACAGGCGGGTCTAACCAGATTGCCTTCGATGCCATCCAGGCCTCAGCAGGACAACATCACTTTCTCTCCGTTACCAAACAAGGTGTTACAGCGATTGTGGCAACCAAAGGAAATGATGCCTGCCACCTGATACTGAGAGGTTCTTCCAAAGGCCCAAACTATGATGCTGAGAGTATTCATGCCGTAGCCAAGCAACTAGATGCTGCGGGTCTCTCCAAGACCGTAATGGTTGATTGCTCACATGGCAATTCCCTGAAGGATTACAGGAATCAACCAGCCGTAGCCCAGTCCCTTTGTGAACAAATCGCAAACGGCAACCATAACATCACCTCTGTTATGGTTGAGAGCAATCTCGTTGAGGGAGCACAAAAGCTTCAAGGCAGCCTCGCTGACTTGACCTATGGGCAGTCCGTCACTGACGAGTGCATCAACTGGGAGACCACTGAAAATATGCTCGAAGAATTCGCCAAAGCTGTTCAGGCAAGACGACTAATTCACTGAGAGCAAAAGCTTCAAGGTCCACCTGGGTCAGCTGTCTTTACCCGGTTCTGAAACCCGCCAGATCGCGGCGAGAAGACTACCAATAAGGCAATGATAAACTGCAGATATGGCACATGGAGTTGCTGCAAGCAGTGTAAAGTGCTGCTTGGCTAAGGCACTACCTAGCCCTGAATTTTGCATACCCACCTCGATAGATAAGGTGCGCCGATCACCTTCGGCAAGTCTGGTTAAACAACCAACACCGTAGCCCAACAAAAAACCTAGTGCATGCAGAATAAAAATGGCAATCAGCAGCCCCCCGAAGTAAGCAATAATATTAGATTTTGTTGCCCCAACTATACCACCTACGATAAGCACGATAACCACTATCGAAACAATGGGTGAGAGCTTCTTAACAGCATCAAGCCGGTGACCCATAAACTGGTTTATTAAAACACCTCCAACAATAGGCAGAAGCACAATGGTTAGCATACTTCGAAACATAGCCCAAGCATCGACATCAAGGATAGCACTCGCATAGACCTTGGTGAGCAAGGGGGTAAACAAGATCGCAGCAAGCGTGGAACACATGGTCATCAACACGCTCAATGCCACATTTGCTTTAGCCAAATAACAAATAACATTGGACGCCGTTCCTCCTGGACATGCGCTCACCAAAATAACCCCAAGCTTCAACATAGGCGGCAAATCAAAAAGCGTAGCTATCGACCAACCCAGTAGAGGCATAATCAAAAACTGAGCAGCCACACCTAAGCCGACCACCCAGGGTCTCTGTAAGACTGCCTTAAAGTCATCAACACTGAGCGTAATGCCCATACCAAGCATGATAACGCCCAATCCAAGATTAATTAATCGAATGTCGGTGCCGGGAAGCTCACCCGTGATGAACCACGTGAAATGACTCGGGAAAAACCATGCCCAAGCCGTGCCCAGTATCGTCCAAAGCCAAAAAAGATTACCTATTAGCTGAACAGCTCGCCAAATCATTGTTTAAATGAGGAATGTTCGGACCAGCTGTATCATAAAACTCACTCACCAATCTTCACCTCAGCTTCGATATCCCCCAGTGCCCACTGGATCCCTTTGAGGAAATGCTCTAATACTTTAGGATTAGCAAAGACATGATCATTGTGTCCCAGCGAGCTATAAAAGACCCGGCCTTCACCGTGATGTTTGATCCAGCTTACCCCATAACTTTCATCTTCACGTTTCCCCTTCGTTAGATCGTTCTGTTCTGGATCAAGCTTGAGTAAAATATGCAACTTATTAGGGTCATAAGGTGCCTTAAACTGATAAATCTCCTCCTTGAAATTTAAACTCGCCCCCTCTAGGTGAGCACAGCATGCATGCTCTTCTTGTCCTTCTTCCACCATGATACATACGGGAGTTCCTGCGTTCCAAGGATGCCCATCAAAGTAACCGCCTATCATCTCTCCATACTCGCTCCATGAGTAGTATGTATCGGTCGCAGAATGTATGCCAATAAAGCCTTTCCCCCCTTTCAGAAAATTCATCAGGCTTTTCTGTAAGCGCAGTTCTCTCTCGCCTGCTTGCTTCCTTTCCTCAGAATTCATTTTTTTCCACTCTTTCTTATCAGGCTTAAAAACATCCTTGGTGGTATTCAAAAAACAAATCGCATCAAACTGATCGATGACCCCAGGTTCAAAATTGTTCATGTCATCGCTAATAACGACCTCAAATGCCCCAGTTTTCTGGGCCATTAAACGCATCGTCTCCAAACCTGTCGGTATTGATTTGTGGCGATAACCCCTGGTTACCGAATAAACCAAAAGCTTACGCTCTTGCTTTGGGTTTTCAGCAGTAATGCCTTCAAGGCTTTTAGCCACCTTCTGACTCCAATCAGCTCCGCTCAAAGCCACGGAAGAAAAAGCAGCCAATAGAGAGGCTACAGATATTAAAAATTTCATATTCATGACGGTTAAACTTCGCATGTGAAATAGCAAATATAAAGGGCAAATATAAATAGGGATAGCTCAGCCACCAACAAATTAATTACAAAGTAAATACACGAGCTCCAGCTTGCTCATTATTGATAGAAAAAGAAATAACATCATTGACAGTGATGAGCAAAATTGTGCATATGTGGCACAGGTCTAACAAATCTAACAATCAAAGCTTAAAATACGCCATAATTGGCTACTTTTCGGCAAAATAAAATATTTCCTCGGCTTAAATGTCGTAGAAAACCGTGCGGGGGACTCTGTGTGTGGGAGTTCCTCGCACACCTTCTTAGCCCTAAGCTTCGTCCCCTCTTCACTAGCTTGTCCTGGCGCTCACATTGTCGATGAGTAGCTTTTTCATTTACACACAGGAGCCTATCCTCATGATCCTGTTGAACATGAGAAAAATAATCGCATATACACTGGCGCTACTGCCTTTTTTTGCTTCAGCAGAACAAAATATAGTGCTTGCCGATCTGAAGCACCCCGTAAAGGCCTGCCTCTACAAAATCGAAGGCAAAACGCTGCAGACTCCATCCTATCTGTTCGGTACAATTCATCTCGCAGACCCTCGTGTCGTTAACTTACATCCCAATGCTGAGTCAGCCTTCCTAGACTCTGATATTTTTTACAGTGAGATTGATCTCGATCTAGCTGCCCAATTAAAAATCGCACCTCTGATAATGCGCAAGGACGGCAAAAAGCTCAGCGAAGCTATAGGTCCTAAACTTGCCGATAAACTAAATGTTACTCTCAAAAACATAAACCCAGCTCTAAACTTGACGCCCTTTGAAAGTCTCAAAACCTGGGCAATCGCTGTAACACTGCCTCTTTTAGAGAGTCAGCTTATGGCAAAGAAACCTCTCGATGCCCTACTCTATCAGCGTGCGATAGATCAAAAAAAGAAAACGGCAGCCCTTGAGACTGCAGACTCCCAGGTTCAGGTTTTCGACCAATTTAACGAGCAAGAACAACAAAGGTTACTCTCTGACGCGATCAATCTCATGGCTGCTGAGCAGAACCTTGAAATCAAATCAGTAGAGCGACTTCTCAACGTCTACCTCACCGGTTCAACCAACGAAATTGCCAACCTGATGACTACTGAAATGAAAAAAATGAATACAGATCCTGCACTTACCAAGCGGCTCATGAAAGCGCTTCTTGACGACAGAAATGTCGGAATGGCGAGCAAAGCCGATCAATTCATGCAAACAGAACCTAACAAATGTCATTTCTTTGCAGTTGGCGCTGCACATTATACTGGCAAACTTGCCGTCCAAGATCTTCTTGAGAAAAAGGGCTACACCATCACACCTCTTTTTGATTAGTCATTATTTTATACCTTAACACCTCTTACACAATGCTTCCCTTCCGCCGCTCAATTCTTTTCCGCCCTACTCTTTTCCTCTCAGCCATATTACCGCTTCTTCTGGTGATGCAATGCAGCCAGCCTGATCAAGTCACACAAAGTGCTACTGGTGAAATACTATCAGCCAATCAAAGCTCATCAACAATAGCTCGTGCAAGTAGCGAAGCCCAACCCGATTCCAACAAGAAGCGTAAAACGGCTTCCCGAAAACCTCAGCAAATTGCTGAATTCATGCCTAGTAGCAATGGGGATGACAACAGGGGTAACAATATCCATGCCGATTACCAGTGGACGACAAACCACATGCACATTGGAGTGCGCTGGCAACCCTACGGCGGCAGGCCAAAAAATAACGCCTACGATGCCACTAGGCCCATCATCTCCAAATACAGTAGCTATGCTCAATTTTGGGTTGCATGGAGTGCTTCAGAACCCAGTGAACAAAGCACTGACTATGCGAAACATATGTCAGACTACCTGAAAACGATTGAACAGTCGGTCGATGCCTGCGTTGCAAAAGGCCTCAAGTGTGAATTCGTTTTCTGGCACTGCCCAGCCTGGGCTGCCGTCGGCGGCGAGGCCGGTGGTGTGATGGCAAAGGAAGGCTATTACCCAGCGTTTGTAGAACGCATCGCCAAGCATTTCAAAGGGCGTGTTCATGCTTATCAGCTCGCCCACGAAGCCAACCTTAAGATGCACCTCAACGATGGTGACATGGACTACATGATCTCAGAGGTTTTCACCAAGGGAGCTAAAGCCATCCGTAAAGTTTATGCTGAAGCCCCCGCCTCCCCAGTGATCATTTCGACATCTGGTTGTTCTCCCTGCTTTGGATGTGATACCGTAGATGGCTTAAATGCCACCGGAGGACTTGCTATAAACAACTTCTATGATCAGCTCATCGCCTCGTCCGAAATGATGCAAGAGATCGATGCTCTCAATCTCAACATCTCTGACCAAAACGATGGCTACGGCACCGTAGATGGTGCCTACGTAGCCTCCGTCTGGGGTAATTATGATCTCGCTCGCAAAAAACTCGATGACTACGGCCACCGAGGCAAAGCCGTAATGGCCTCTGAATCATGGATTACCTGGGATGACACTCACAACTCTGCCGATGTCAACGGAGATGGATCACGCAACGAACTCGATGCCTACCTTCGAGCAATCACTATTATGGGCAAATGTCTCCAGCGCGGTCTCAACACTATGAACTTTCCATGGTCTGACAACTCCAGCAGCTGGTCAATGGGCCTGACCAAGCGTCATGACTACAATGGAAGAGTCAAAGAGCTAATGCCTGAGATCGTGATACCCTCTAAACATGGAGGTGCCGACATCGTTACTTCCAAAGTTGTCGTCAGAGGAAACGATGATGAATTCGAAGTTGCACTTATGGACGAGAAGCTCCAGTTCCCCTTCACTATTGAAGATTATATCGATCCCTCGGACCCAAACCACTTGCACTATTATGTTTGGCGCTGGTATGCTCAAATATCAGGGGGCAATGATGAAGTCATACGTCATGCCGTAGCAGGTGAAGCGGGTAATAATATTGGCGTATTTGGCCCCGACTTCACTGGACCTGAGCGCTACCGTATTTCCTCATACAATCGTACCCGAAACAGCTTCATGTTACTTATCTATGCGAGTGGAGCTACGGCCAAACACTGGGTCAAAGTAGCCATGCCAGCAACCATTCAGAATGGGAGGCACTATAACAACGAGCTTTCTCAGCAAGACTACCGCGGCGAGGGCTTCAAAGATGGCGACAGCTATCAAGCTCGTATTATCACTAAAAACATCAGCCCCAAAGATGGTAGCGACATCGATCCAAGTGTCACCGAGAGCGAGGTCTTAACTGTGGCAAACGGCATGCTTCAAATTCCTGTTATGAAGATGAACAAGTTTACTGCGATCGAATTTGTTCGCGTTGAGGTGAAAGACGAAGATCAGCAATAGAAACAAGATGCTGGCGACTGAGCAGCATCTACAGCCTTGGTGTTGACGTATGACTCAGCCCGCTCACTGCGCAGAATCGCAAGAACCATAGAACACCTACTTTTCTAACATATCGTTGTAGCGCTCTTTTTTCTCAGCAACAAGCTTCTGCTTATTCAACAGCAAGGGGGTCGCCTCATCGATTTTATTTCTCAAACTTAGCAGCTCTCGAGTCTTTGCGGCAAACCCAACCGGATCTTCGATTTGTTCAGAATCAGCTGCAGCCAATATAAAATCATCCATATTCTGCTGCAGTGTTAATTTAAGCTGCGTAATTTGCTTAGTAAGATTAATTGCCTCCGCATTAATAACAGCAGCTTGCCAATACTTGATGCGCGCTAAAAGATCAGTATTTTTTGAGGCCGCGTCATCGAAAAGGGCTTCAGATTTACTACGATTTTCTTCAAACTTAGTATACTTTTCACGAGCTGATTTAATGTCTTTTTCTAAACGACCGGCGAGCTGTTTTTGCTCTGAAATCCTCTTAATGAGTGTTTTTTGGGTATCATTTAGTTCCTTTCGATCAGCATGGTATACTTTAAGGTTTTCGTTGATATCTGCCCACGCGGTTTCCGCGAGAGCAAGCTGGTCTCCTGGGGTTTCTTGCCCTTTGCTGAGATCTAAGAATGCTAGCCTCTTACTGTTTAATACCTTAAGCTGTTGACTTAATTTAGACCGCTCAACTTCTATTTTTGATCGCAACTCAACAAGCTGATCTTCCAGCTTCTCATCCTCTGGCTTCTGCTTAATTGCCTTAATGATTTCCGCCTTGGAATTAAGTAGGCGTTTCTCGGAATCTATTAGTTTCTTACCCTCTTTTTCGGCCTCTTGATGCTCTCTGCGAGATACCGCAACGGCAGCTTTGTGCTTATTGCTAAGCTCACGCTTCCTAATCAATTCATGCTGCACTTGCTGGCGTTTTTCACCTAACCCCTCCCCTTTCAACGACATCTCTTTGATCAAAGAATCGTTCTTAGTGCGCTCCGCCAACATACTTTCATGCATCACCGTGGTATTTTTGTATTGCAGCTCTAACTTTGATAACACTGCCGCTGCTTCGCTTAGCCTAGCACCAGCTGCCTGCAAGACCTCTTTATTTTCCACTAACACAGCTTCAGATGGCGCCACCTCTTGAAGCAATGTTTCAATCCTTGATGCAATAGACGGAGGATTGGCAGATAAGGCACCGACACTTTCAGAACTGGCGATATCCAAAACACTAATCACGCCCGACCAGTTGGCTGCAAAGACTTGTTTGCCATCATAGCTGAATGAAACCTCAGTAATTATCTCCTCAAAAGCAGAAAACTCTTTCAGTAATTTGAAATCTGGCTTCCAAATCTTAACCTTCTTATCTCTACCGCTGGTCACCAAGTGACCGCTCTGGTTCCAGTCAACTGAGATTACCCCCCCCTTATGGGCACCCTGTTTTTTGACCTGCTTGCCGTTATTCATTTCCCAAATGATCATGTCACCATCCTCCGATACTGTAGCCAGCAGGTTGGAATCTGTACGCCATGCCATACCAGTAATGCCTGCTTTGTGACCTCTTAAATTATGAAAGGCATGGCCCGTATCGGCCTCCCATACGTAGACATCTCCGCCCCTGCCACCAGAGGCAAGCAACACCCCATCGGGGGAGTAAGCAAGTTGGGTTACCCAGTCGGTGTGCTTTTTAATCGATAGGAGTTGTTCATCAGTTTGTGTATCCCAGAGCTTCACCCTTTTTCCAGGCCCTCCTAGACTTACGCCGCCCAGGTCTAGGCGAAGTGATGCGGCGATTACAGCATCATAGTCCTTACCAGCCTCAAGTAATATATCCCCAGTTCTAATATCCCAAGTGACCGTCGTCCCAGATTTGCCACCTACTCCACCACCAGCGAGAAGATACTTGCCAGATGGGTGAAAGGATAAGACTTCAGGCTGGCCCTTATCAAAAGGCAGAATGCCAACCATTTCTTTACTATCGGTGTTGTAGAGTATGACCTGTCGTTGGCCAGTGATTGCTATTAATGGCGCCCATGGGCTAGATGCCATATCTGCGACCGCTGTTGCCCTATCACTGGTCACCACAGGCTCTAGAAGCAGATGTTGCGGCATCAGAGGCTCCCCCGTAGGCTTTACTGCAGAATGAACTTTACCGAGCACAAACGACGGCTTTTTCCTTTTCTTCGGTTTGCCAAATTTGTTCTCCAATAACCCGCCATCGATCCATGCACGTATCAAGTCTGCATGCTCTCGGTTTAGCTTGTCACCCTTGGGGGGCATTTTCGGCTTCATGGTGTGTGTGATAACACCAAAAATTTTCGAGTCAGCACCTTCTCCGGGCTCGGCAAACTTACCACCAGATCCCCCCCGCATCGCTGAGGTATAGGTAGTGAGATCGAGATCTCCTTTTTGTTTATCCGGATTATGACAATTGAAACACGCATTCTCAAATACAGGACGAATATGGTCTTCGTAATTAGGTGGGGATGCTTGCAGATAGCCTGGGATACTCAAGCACACAGCTACAATCCAAAGTATGCCTCGGAATGCTGGGTCTAAAACATGGCAACGATTTTTCAAAACTAATGATTAAAGATAAATTCTTTGGAATTAAGCAAAGCCCAGAAGATATCCTCATAGATTTCGGCGATGACTTGCTCGTCATCTGCCGCGTCAACGTGAGCAATCAGCTTTTTCTTTTCCGAATTTGTCGCTGGCCGCGTCAAACAACGAAGGTAGAGGTTATCAATAATCTCAGCCGGCGATTTATCAGACTTGATCAAATCGCGCACCACCCCTCCCTGTTTAATGCGTTTATTGACGGTCTCACCATTCAACAAATGAAGTGCCTGCGAGAGACTTGGATCCATCCTCACCTCACAAGAACAAACCGTCTCACGCGTTGCCCTACCAAAAGTTTTGAGGAAATAATTCGAGGTATTGCCATCAGCGATTTGTATCGCCTTTGCCCCTTTTGGCAGCCCCTTAAACTTATTTTCCGTATTCGTCGCTTGGGAAATAACATCCAACAAAACTTCTGCACGCAAACGACGTGACAGTGCATGAGAGAAGTTGCGCGTATCACCGGCATTGCTTGAATTTACGCGTGTTGAGCGCTGGTAGGTTCTTGACATGCAGATATCCCTCACGAGCTTTTTAAAATCAAAATCATAGTCAACAAACTGCTTCGACAAGGCCTCGAGTAATGCAGGGTTCGAAGGTGGGTTCGACACCCTAACATCATCTACAGGCTCGACAATACCAAGCCCGAAGAAATGCGACCATATGATATTAACAACATTAGGGGCGAACCATGGGTTGTCCGGTGAAGCAAGCCAATCAGCTACTGACGCTCGACGTGATTTATCTGCATTACTGGGCTCCGCTCCACCAAGGAATCGAGGTTTTGCATTCTGCTTGGTGACTGGGTGTTTGATCTGGCCACTGGCATCGTAGATGATTTGCTCACGCGGATCTCCAGCTTTCTTACGTTTCACTTGAGCAAAAAAAGCAGCAAAACTGTAGTAATCATCCATCGTCCATCGATCAAACGGATGATTGTGACATTGAGCACATTGAATGCGTGTCCCCATGAACACTTGTGCAACATTTTCGGTCAGCTGCTTAGTTTCAAGTTCTACTTGAAAGAAGTTAGTTGCCGGCGTTGAAAAGGTCCCCCCTTTGGATTTGAGCAACTCACGAACAATTTCATTGAAGGGCGTATTGGCCGTGATACGGGCCCTCAGCCAATTGTGATACAAGAGTGCCGCTTTGTAGCTCACTTGATTAGGAAAAGTCCTAATTTGCAGCAATTCAGCCCATTTCATCACCCAGATTTCGGTAAACTCATCGGTATCGATCAATCGTTCAACCAGCACATTACGCTTATCTGGAGCGGCATCCTTGAGAAAGACGTCTAACTCAACCGGCGTGGGCAATCTACCAATGAGGTCTAGATGAACCCGGCGAACAAAAACCGAATCATCACAAAGCTCAGAAGGGTTCACACGTAAGCGGTGCAGCTTTTCATGCACCAGCTGATCAATGTAATTTACCACCTCCAGCTCGGGTCTCTGATAGTCTGTATCTTCAGGAACGACGATTGTGTGCATGCCTTCAGAAAAAGTATGAAATCGTCCCATCACAAATGCCTCTCCGCGTTCTACAGAGCGCATCAAACCACTGCGGGCATCCACCATAACCGAATTATCGTTGCTCGTTGAAAACGTAGTCAGGTTGGTAACATCACGGTCACTACCATCGGTGTAAATTGCCCTCACGCTCAGCGGCAGCAATTGATGATTACCTTTCAAGACAGCTTCCTTGGGACGAACTTCTATTGCTGCGGGTAATACCATGTCACCATCTTGAACTTTATCGTAATTGGCCCCGGCCTTTACCCAGTCGAGTAATACCTGATAAGATCGGCTGTCTTTTTCAAACAACTTACCCCCAGTGTGGGGAACAGCCTCAATAGCCTTACTCAACAGCAAGCTATCTTCAGGTAGAGCAAGGTTAATGCGGCGACCAGGCATCTCACGCGTAATACGGTGATAGTCACCTACAGGGTCGTAACCAAACAGAGAGAGCATGAAACCGTCACGACCACGAGCTGACCCGTGACACGATCCAGTATTGCATCCGGAAGCGGTCAAAATCGGCATCACATCACGCTGAAAACTCACCGACCTTATTTGGGTCGCACCTTTCACCATAACCGGCACGTCGAGCTGTTTACCTCGGTAGCTAATCTCGATACGGCATGAGCCATCAGCGAGGGGCAACAGTGTCGTATCTTTAAGGCGCACCAACTGCTCCCCCACTATCTTAAGATCAACCGAAGGCGTTACATCACGGGTAGCTGCATCTTTGTAATGAGCAATCACCACGAGGCGGTGAAAATCAGAGCTAGTTTCAAGGCTGACCTTCTTGGGAAACACTTCAATCGCAATGAGCTCAGGGTCAAGCTCAGCCAGATTTTTTTCCCTTCGGCTTTTTTCTCTCGCCTGCAGGCTTACCCCCTTGGGCCAAACGGCCCCGTCACGAATCCAAGCATCCAGCATAGCGATCTCATCTTGGCGGAGAGGGCTTCCCCCTTTGTTATCGGCGTTATCATTCTCATCGCGCGCGGGCGGCATGATGTCATCATCCTCATGCGATAAGGATACAAGCTCTAGGATCAAACTTTTCTCAGGATTCTTCAGGTCAATTGCATCTCCTGTCTCCCCCCCTTCCATTACCTTCGCATAAGTATGTAAGCGCAGAGCACCCTTATCTTTATTCTTACCGTGGCAGCGGATACAATTTTCCTCAAGAATAGGCTGAATATCTCTGATGAAATCCGGGGCAGCGGGCAGAGAAGTCACCAGCGTGATACCTGTGACTACTCGGTAAAAGTGATCAAACATTCGGTTCATTGCCTTTTGCGCTCCCTGAGTTGTTCAAGCCGAGAGAGTGGCTTACTGGGTTTTAAAACGCTGGGTTGCTCACCGTCTTTGCTACTGGCTTTTTTCTTACTTGGTGGCGCTGAATTCACCATCAAGGTTCCACCGTGGCCAGTATTGTGAGCTATCTCATAGCCATTCCTTATCGGTAAAACCTGACAAAACAGGGCGTTGTGTTTACCCTTGGCGGCATCCTTGGCGACCTTAAGCTTAAAGTTCAGCTGCTTGGTCGCGGCATCAATATTCATCGTGGGGGCCGTGACTCCATGAGGTAAGCCATGCATAATGACTTTCGCCTGACCATAGATCTTCTCATGATGCTCCACCCTTCCGATCATGATAGCATCCTCTCCAGGAACCGCAGAGGCCATTTCCAAACCAATACTCAATAAAGGTTCTGCAACAGTCAGTTTTTGCAGCGAAGATGAAACAACCACTTGTCCTTGCTCTGTTTCCGCTTGTGCTGTGACACAAAGCTGATAGGTGCCCGTGGCGGCGTCCCCACTGGCATTAATATCATAAAACGCCTCGCTCAGCCCTTTTTCTATTGTGATTTCTGTAGGAGCTCCGACGCCCGGAGGTTTCCACGGAAGGGTTACCTTCACCGCCTTATCAAAGCCCTTACTGCGACGCAGAATCACTTTCAAACGAGCCGTTCCATTTTGAACCATTGGCACCGGCGGCACTTTTAAGTCCACATGAAATGGCGCCTTATTGATCACAGCGACTGCAACCCTGTCACCTTTGACGCTGTGGAATACACCGACGTTGTTCTGCTGAGCAAAATTAATCACCTCCAAGAGCTTGCCTTTCAACTCGCTCTCGGCATTGGCATCAGAGATCGTAAAGCGATGCAGCCCACCAGCGAGGGGTGCATCTGCACTCGCCTCAAAAACAGCCAAGAAATTGTTCGCGCTCTGAGGCGCTGAGCTATGCTTCATAGTGACTCCAGCAGGCAATGAGTCTGCCTGCAGCCGGCACTCACAACTGGTGTTCTGGCGAGAAATATTAACCACCGTGGCATAGCGATTACCACGCGGAACACTGATCATCTTGCGAAACTGGCTGTCATATCTCTTACCAACGGGAATACTGGCAAAAAGCGATGGTTCACGCCGATGAATCTCTACTCGATAAACATAATCAGGGCCTCCATTACCTAGTTGGTCCCGTACATTTATAAAATATTCTCCGTCAGCTGATGGTTTAAAGTCAATGATGCTATCAAGACCTCCCTGATCGTCGTTGCGACCCAGTTGTTTGCCATCGGCATCACGCAGAATCAGCACGCTATCAAGTGGCGAACGCAATGACCTAGCTTTGACTCTAATTCGCAGACTCTCGCCTTTTTTGGCATAAAAACGAAACCAATCCACATCCTCTTTTTTAGCAATGATGCCATGGAAGGCACATGGGGCCGCTAACGGCTTCATAGGTGTCGCCTTTTTAGATTCTCCATTGGGCTCTAGTTCGTTAGCAAACGGCAGGGCGCTCACTAAAACAGGATTGGCTGAAGGTGCACTCATACCGTCTCGCAGCGCAAAGAGATCATAGTGGGATCCATCACGCCCAACCGGAATGGCCTGCATCACATAATCTCCTGCTGGATCACCTATCATGAGGAATTCACCAGCCACATTAGCATTCCCCGCTGGTGGATAAACCGCGCTCGGACGTGAAAAGCCGCCAAGGTGGAGCCGGTAACGGCACTTATTATTACCCTCATAAGAGGATTCCCGAACCATGATGAGATATTCTCCATCCTTTGGGGCGATCACAGACACATAGCTATCTTGACGCAGCAGGGCTGTATCATCGGCAGCTGCTAACACACGCCTGTCTTCATCAAGAATAGCGACATAAGGGTCAAATAAGATTTTGCCCAAACGTATGGCCTCGAGCTCCGCAGAAATACGCTGCCCCTTCTTCACCATGACTCGGTAATAATCGGCATCCTCCCTCTCAGAGACTCCATGAATAGTCACATTAAATTCAACTGATTGAGGTTTCTTGAGGCTATCATTAGGTTCTATCTCCTTAACCGTGGGAAACTGCCCAACCCAGAAAGTCGACATGTATGTGACCCCCCCCTTACACAGTAATCGCAGCGGATACTCGCCCAGGGCAGCATCAGCGGCTACGCTCACAACAACTTTAATATGCTTGTCACTGACCTTGGTGAGGGATTTGACCAAGACTCCTTTTTTGTAGCAAATAAGCTTCTGCGGCTCAAACATACGATGACCTCGCAAATCGAGCTCAACTTCCTCACCACGAACCCCACCTCTTGGCAGCACGGACACCAAGTCAGGGCTAAAAGCATGTAGCAGTGTCGACAACGACGATAGTGCGATAGCTACGATGAGGCTCCTGTTTACTTTCACGTTATAAAAATCAAATAAGAAGGTCTTCAATCACATTACCACCAGCAACAATTTCGATAGGGCGACCACCTGGAGCCATTAGCTCCTTATCAGCGTTAATACCTATCTGATTATAAACTGTGGTAGCCAAATCAGCCACCCCAACCTTGTCCTCCTCGGGTTCTGCAGCCAAGGCATTTGATTTACCGTAAATGAGTCCTTTTTGTACTCCGCCCCCAGCAAGCATAACAGAAAACACACGCGGCCAATGGTCACGTCCATTGTTCTTATTGATCTTCGGGGTCCTGCCAAATTCAGAGGTCAGCATGACCAATGTATCATCTAGCATACCTCGGTTCTCCAAGTCACGTAGCAAAGCAGCAACTGCCTTGTCCACAGGTGGTAGATTTTTCTGAATGCCACCCTTAATATTATCATGGTGGTCCCATCCACCAGCGGTGAGAGAAATAAAGCGAACTCCTGATTCTGCCAAGCGGCGCGCAAGCAGCATGCGCTGACCAGCTTGCGTTCTACCATACATGTCCTTGAGCTCGTCCGGCTCTTTGCTCAAGTCAAATGCCTCACGAGCCCTCTGTGAGGAAATCAAACTATACGCATGTTGATAAAATGCATCCATTGAATCCAATGCGTCTGACTTCTCAATTGACCTAAAATGAGCATCTACCGTTTCCAGTAATGACTTGCGCCGGCAAAATCGATCCTCTCCAACACCGTCGGGCATATTAAGATCACGAACCTTAAAGCCCTTACTCAAGGGGTCTGCCCCTAACCCGAACGGACCGTATGCAGAACTTAAATAACCTGAATTAGCATGAATGTTAGGCACATTGGGCACGCAAACATATGGAGGCAAATTATTCTTAGCCCCTAATTCATGAGCAATGACCGAGCCCATTGATGGATACTGTATGGCAGGGCTCGGTCGGTAACCCGTGAACATATTCTGAGTTCCTCTAGCATGTGCCGCTTCTCCGTGAGACATCGAACGAATCACTGTCATCTTATCAGCAAGTTTGGCGAGCTCTTTCATATGCTCGCTGAACTCAACACCTGGAATCGCTGTTTTAACCGTGCCAAACGGCCCCCTATATTCGCTTGGAGCCAGAGGCTTAGGGTCAAACGACTCCTGTTGTGCTATACCTCCTGGAAGGAAAATCTGGATGACCGATTTCGCCACGCCTTCTTTGGATTCATAATGTTTTTGAGCACCATGAGCCTGCATCCGAAGAAATTCTGGCAATGTCAAACCAAGCCCAGCAAGCACACCCACATTCAAAAAATCTCGACGACTAGAGCCACCGCAACCCAATTGCGAAGCTGGATTAGAAATATGGCCCGTATGTTTAGTCATGATCTACAAAAATGAAACATGTGAACAGGTTACCCAAAACAAAGCGACATGCTATCATTTTTAAATGAAAAAATAAGCCTTCAGCTTTAAGAGTTCAAATCTGAGCTTCATCCCAACCAGAAGATCTAATTCGCTCACCCTAGAGCAGCAAAATAATATGCTTTTCTCCTGTTGGAAGAGAGGATTACATATTATAGTTAACTTAAATTAAATATTTTTTATT
>JAQXBQ010000031.1 GCA_029252325.1 Akkermansiaceae bacterium | reverse complement strand
CTTATTACTCGAAGTGGCGAAGCTTTCGGGTTGTGACATGGTCGATAGAATACGCCTAATATGATCCGGTTCATTTGATGCATCACCCGCCTCTTCAAGCGCTACATCGATCTGCTCCTGTAAGTGCAATATGACTTCGTCGACTTCTTCTGCAGGGGCATGCTGCATATTTTTCCTCACCGCATTGAGATACTTGCTAATCTCGTTTTGAGTTGATTTTGCGTAGTTCATTTTTTTGCTTCTTTGTGACTGTTTTCGATATCGGCTATTGATCGGTTGATGCCCTCGAGTGTTAGTTTCATTTGCTGCAGTTGCTCACGCCCCTTCCCTGATAATGAGAGATACCTTCGGGGAGGTCCTTCGCTGGAAGAGACGACTCGTAGGGACAACTTGCCCTCTTTCTTCAGCCGCCCCAGGATCGGGTAGACCGTGCTTTCAGAAACCTGGAAAGAAGGGTACTCGTTCAAGCGACGTACAAGGTTGAGCGCGTAATTCTCCTCTGCATCAAGGAGAAGCAGAATCGCGTATTCAATAATTCCTTTTCGGAGTTGTGTGATCCACTGTGCCATAGGGCTGTGTTGAATAGATTGTTATTCGTTCTTGAGTAATAGGCTTTGCGTATTACGTATTACATAATACTGATCAGAGGATACTTGTCTAGACCTTTTTTAGGCTAACGTAAACTGCGCCGCCCACCCCCCTGATGAGTATGCGCCATTTTATCCAATTGAGTATTGCTAGTCCGTTGAATTGCCGGCGGGATTAACTTTTGAATCGGCCGATATGAGAATACTCGATTTGTCCCACCCATCAGCAAGATTGTATTGAATCCACTCAGGACTCAGATGGATGTCTAAGGAATCAAGCTTTCCTGGCCCCAAGTTCTGGTAACCGTGTGGAATGTTTGCGGGGCCTAAGACTACGTCGCCGGCTTCAGCATCGATTATCTTATCGCCGACAGTGAATCGAGCCCTTCCTTCGGTGATGGTGAAGATCTCATCGTAGGGGTGAACGTGCAGGGTTGGGCCTTCTCCAACCACATCAGTGACGTAACGAATGAGTGTGATGTCGGTATTCAGGCTCTTTCCCTCAAGAAGGCCACGAAGTGCCTGCCCTGTGCTTTGCCATTCTCTGGCGGAAACTTTTGCGGGCTCTACTTTCGATTGGATTGGCATGGCTGAGTAATTATGAAGATAACCTGAAGCTCAACCGCCGCCGGATCAACGTGAAAAACAACAAACGGATCTAAAAGCTGTAAAACTGCGAGAAGTCGTGAACGGTTAACCGTCGGATGCAGCAACTTGTTAGGCCACCATTAGAGCAGAAGTACCTCCATAACTGGTGCATAAATAGTGTTAAGCATATCCGCAAGTCCGATTCGATCGAAAAAATCGTAAACGTGCCTTGAACGAAAAAGCACGGCTTCGACAATAACTGCTATCAATGGTAGAAATAGTAAAAAGAGGGCTGTAAATATCACTAAAATCCCCCAACGACTAATGGATACGAGGAGTTCACGCATCTTTGGCGTTCCAATCTTTATGGGATTCTTATCATTCATTGTAGTATTTTCTAAGCCTAGCGTATAGCTCAACCGCCGGCTGTAAAACCACCGTGAGCCATGAGTGATTAATATCTGTAAAACCT
The DNA here is from genome assembly GCA_029252325.1 of Akkermansiaceae bacterium. Classification (GTDB taxonomy): domain Bacteria; phylum Verrucomicrobiota; class Verrucomicrobiia; order Verrucomicrobiales; family Akkermansiaceae; genus Oceaniferula. The sequence continues at coordinate 659 of JAQXBQ010000031.1, read as the reverse complement.
CCGCGAGTCGAGAACGGTTAACGTCGGATGCAGCGACTTGTTGGGCCAGATTTTCATTAGAACAGATCCGCGTGACTTCCAGTTCGGGCTAGCATCAATGCCCCATCAGAGACCTTGTAGATTAGTATCCAATCAGGCTCTACGTGAAGATCACGCCATCCTACCCAATTACCACTTAAGCCATGATCGCGATAACTCTCTGGCAAGTCGCTTCCTGATACGAGAAGCTCAATCAAGGTCTTTAGCTTGTCGAGATCCTTGCCGCGCTTCTTCTGGCGTTTAACGTCCTTCTTGAAAGAGGTCGCTTGAACAATCCTCATTACTCCCAGGAAGCGTAAAGATCATCAGTCGTATCGAAAGTCTCGATCTCCTCACCCTTGTCGGCCTTGGCCATAACAGTCGCTGTCTCACTATTAGGCATCCGTAACTCTACAGGAAACTCTCCACGCATGGCAATCTGTCGATATAGAAGCCTAATTGCTTCTGTCGGGGTCAAACCAAGGGCATCAAGCACACGTTCGGTCGCCGCCTTAGTAGCGGGATCGATACGTGCATGTATTACGGCTGTCTTGGACATGGCTGCAATGTATCACATATGATACACAAAGCAACGATTTTCTTATTATTGCCCAACGCCACTCCTCAGGCGCGGCCTTTAG
>JAQXBQ010000018.1 GCA_029252325.1 Akkermansiaceae bacterium | reverse complement strand
CGAGGGTCTATAAAGTCGATGAGCTCGCTGCACCACTCGCGCTTTCTTACATCAAACAAGCCTGTTCCTGACGCGTCGCCCGGCTCCATACGCTTGATGCCCGTTAACCAGTAATTGATAAAGTCGTGCGGCAAAAGTATGGTGTGAATCTTTTCAAAATTCTGTGGCTCATTCTCTTTAATCCATAGGATTTTTGGCGCCGTGTAGCCGGGCAACATCGGGTTGCCCGCCAGTTCAATGAGACCAGGCGTGCCACCAAACGCTCGAGTAATCTCGTCGCATTGCTCACTAGTAGAAGTATCACACCAGAGCTTGGCAGGCCTGATAATATTGCTGTCTTCATCTAAAACGACAAGACCATGCTGCTGCCCGCTAATGCCAATGGAGGCAATCTGAGAGGCTTCGTCACCAAGCTGATTAACACAATCACGAACGGTATTGTCGACAGCTGTGATCCACAAGGACGGGTCTTGTTCACGGTGCCCTTCGGGAAGACCCTCGATCATATCATAAGACTCAGAAGCTTCAGCGATGACCTTTGCGTTTTCGAGATCAAAAACAAGCGTCTTCGTCCCTTGAGTCCCTATGTCTATTCCTATTACGTACATACTTACCGTATAAAATTCATGCGATGGTCAATATTGCAGCTCTATTCATTGACATGAGAGAACTTTTTGACAAGCCCCCGTGTCATTTTTCTCACAGAAAACACCCAGAGCGTAAGCGCACTCAGCCGAGGACTTTGATACATAATACGTAGACGGCGAAAAGAATAACCCCTCCAGCAGCCACTCCAGCAAAGCAATCCCTGATCATCGTCCCCGGCCGATGGGTCGACACCGATGCTGGAAATACGAAAACCGCATATACCATACCCGCTAGAAGACCTCCGGCATGGGCTGCATTATCGATGAAACTCATTCCTAATAGGCCAATGACAGCAAGCATTACTACACCGAAAAGCAATCTGCTTCTGGCTGGCTTCGGCACAATCCGTGGGTGCAGATATTCAAAGACCAACATAAAACCAAGCAAGCCCATCAATCCACCAGAAGCCCCCACTGCAATTTTATCAGGAATCCAATAAAAGCTGGCTAAACCTCCGACCCAAGCAGCGCCGATGAAAACCAACAGCATATGCGGCCACCGAGCCAGAGCCTCTGTTCGCCGCCCTAAATACAACAAACCCGCCCCATTCATTACGAAATGAATCACATTACCATGCAACATGGGAGCTGTGAGCATGCGCCACCAAGCTCCGCCATCGGCCAATTCAGGATGATCAAGTGCAAGCTGCTTTAACAGGCCAGCCTGCATGATTGAGCCATCAAATTGGGTAACACTTCGATCAAAGTAGACCTGTACCAATCCACACACAACAAGACAACCAAGCAAAAAATAAGTCGCGGGGACTTTCTGGCGGTCCAGCCAAACCTCAAACTGAGCCTCAGGAATTTCGCTGGCAAGGTCAGCATCCTCAGTGCGCGCCAAGCGACGCTTCGTCTTAATTCCGTCAGATAGTGGCAGAATCCCAAAAAAAAGCAGCAGCAATGAAGCCAAGCCCGTCAGCTGATGTGTGTAGAGAGCCGAGAATTGCCCCCCGCTGTTTGTCCATGCTGCATAGAGCGTCCACAAAAGCATCACCCCAAACACAGCCCCCATCCGTCTCCCGTCACTGATGTCTCTCTGAGCCTGCTTTTCGAGCTTCAATCGAAGCGGGCGCCGCAGACTGACAATCTGCTCGGGCACAATAAGCCCTTCTGATTCCAGTGTCCATACAAGGTCAACCCTGTTGCGAGCGTGCTCAACTTTACGGCTTAGCTCGGCCTCGTCTTGCGCCGTGTGAACATTACCCTTGGCATCAATAAAACCATAATCCGCAAGTTCGGCAGGCTTCGGGGGAAACGCCTCAGATCGCGCCCATACAGGAACCTCCGCCTCAGTGCTGGATGGCTCCGACACTGAAAATTACTGTTGAACGGCCGGCTCAGACTTTTCAGCTGGCTTGGCTGTAGCTTCAGCAGATTCGGGAGATCCCGCAGATTTGACACTCGCTGGCACTGCCGCTGCCGCTGCCGGATCATCGACTTTGGCTGCAGGCTTTGCATCCTTGCTTGGGGTCTCTGAGCTTGGAGCTGGCTTTACGTCACTCTCAGGCTTGGTCTGCTCAGCTGGCAGTTTGGGCATCTTTACAGCAGCCTTCACTTCACCAGGAGCTTCGTCTTCTTCACTAGCCACTTCTTGCTCGATTTTATCTTCAATTGCGCCCGTAAGCGTAGGGTTATCGCTTTGGCGTTTGCCAATCAAAATAGCAAGAACAAGCGTGATAACGAAAAACAAGGTCCCCAAATAAACCGTGCCTTTTTGCAACACGTCAGTAGTGCGAGCGCCAAAGGCTTGGTCAGTAAGGCCACCACCAAAGGCAGCACCGAGACCCTCCTGCTTTGGACGCTGCATAAGAACAACAAGTGCAAGCAGAAGACAGATGACCACGTGGATCACTAGCAAGAGGTTGATTGAAATGTTTAGCCAGTTGGCTGCAATGATAGATGTCATGGGCGCGGAAATATGGTTAAGTGAGAGCATCTTGTAAAGACGCGAATGAAGGCTTTTGAGCGAAGATTGTGATCAGCTTAGGCGGATGTGATTGATCAGTTTACTCTGCGAATGATCTCGTTGAGTTCATTACAGACGATTTTCTTTGGTAGGATGGGATTTTCAGAAATTGCAAAAGACATGATCGTGATGCGTTCACCGGCCTTAATGATATGCGCAGCTCCCCCATTCATAATGATTTTACCAGTGCCGGGTTCCCCCGCCTGGGCATAGGTTTCTAGTCTTCCACCTTTAGAGGCTGATGTTACCAAGACCTTCTCACCCTCCCATATTCCTGCGGCCTCCATCAAATCCGAGGGTATTTCTATACTTCCCTCGTAGTCGACATCGGCAACGATGACACAAGCGCGGTGAATTTTTGATTTAAGTAGCACGTGCTGCATGCGCGCAAAGAAACCGCGATCAGGCTGGAGGTCAAGGCAGAAGCTCATCATCTGCACTCAATTTTTCAAAATATACGGATTGCAATTGTATATTTTCCCCCTAGCGTCCCGCTCCATGCTCAAGGCAGGAATTGTTGGCTTACCCAACGTAGGAAAATCTACTCTCTTCAACGCAGTCACCCGCACCCGCAATGCGGAGGCTGCTAATTACCCATTTTGCACGATTGACCCAAACGTGGGAGTAGTCACCGTACCAGACGATCGACTTGAAGTTCTGGGCAAAATCAGCAAAACGCAGAAGATCATACCGGCAGCAATTGAGTTTGTCGATATTGCCGGTCTCGTAGAGGGGGCCTCTGAAGGAGCTGGATTGGGCAACAAGTTTCTAGCCAACATCAGAGAAGTGGACGCCATTGTTCAGGTCGTGCGCTGCTTCAACAATGATGATATTATTCATGAGCTTGGAAGCGTAGATCCGTTACGCGATATCGAAATTATTAATTCGGAGCTCATACTTGCTGATATATCAGCACTCGAAAAACGTAAAGATTCGCGCATCAAGAAAGCACGCGGAGGAGACAAAGAAGCCGCTCTCGAGCTCGCCCTGATCGAAAAGCTGATACCTCATCTGGACGCTGGCAAGCCAGCCCTGACACTTGAGCTAAACGATGATGAAAAATTAATCCTTCGTGACTTTTTTCTACTGTCTTCAAAGCGCACTATTTTTGCCTGTAATGTAGCCGAAGACGAGCTAGCTGAAGCACAACAAAACCCTGATGCTCACGACATGGTAGCGAGAGTTCGTGAATATGCTGCCAGCACCCATGATGCAGAGGCCATTGTTATTTCAGCCCGCATCGAAGAAGAGCTTGTTGAACTCGCTCCCGAGGAAGCCCAAGAATTTCTCGCCGATATGGGCATATCAGATTCTGGTGTCTCCACCCTAATACGCGCCGTCTATCACCTACTGGGACTGCGCACATACATCACCAGCGGAGAGAAAGAGACACGAGCCTGGACCATACGCCAGGGAGATAAGGCCCCAGCTGCAGCTGGCGTAATCCATGGTGATTTTGAACGTGGCTTTATTGCGGCAGAGGTAGCTGCATACGATGATTTAGTTGCAGCAGGTTCCAAATCTGCCGCCAGAGATGCGGGAAAACTGCGTATCGAGGGAAAAGAATACGAGGTCAAGGACGGGGACGTCATCGAATTCAGGTTCAACGTTTAATCGCAAATACTCGCGCGCTTTCCCTGGGCAAAGAAAAGCGCTCTTATTTCTTTTCCGTGCTGACGTATTTATATTCGTCATCAATTCTCTAGCGCCAGCCAGGCCGATATCGCCATTTTATTTGAAAAAATGAT
>JAQXBQ010000007.1 GCA_029252325.1 Akkermansiaceae bacterium | reverse complement strand
ATGAGTTAATAGAGTTATTAAATGTGCATGGTTCCAAAAGCCGGTAAATGATAGCCCTAATTAAGACAAGCCAATCAGCATTGTCGCGAAAAATATTTAGGCAGGCATCACGGTCGATGAGATAGCTGCAAAATTAGGAATTAATACAAAATGAATAAAAAACTACAACATCTTGAAAGCGGAGACCGGATAGAATTTCCTGTAATCCATGATCAGCGCGGTAATCTTAGTTTCGTTGAGGGCGGAGAGCACATTCCTTTTGATATTAAGCGGGCTTACTATCTCTATGATGTACCTGGTGGGGCCGAACGAGGCGGGCACGCACATTATGAGCTTGAGCAAGTGGTTATCGCCATGAGTGGGAGCTTTGACCTAATTATTGATGATGGGCATGACAAAAAGCGAATACACCTAAACCGATCTAATTATGGAATATATATTAAGGATATGGTTTGGCGGGAAATGGACAACTTCTCATCTGGGTCGGTTTGTATGGTTCTCGCTTCTAATAAATACAGTGCAAAAGACTATATACGTGACTATGAACAATTTTTGTTAGAAGCAAAAAAGCGAGTCTAACATAACGATAACCAACGACGATTAAGCGATGAAAATCCCACTCATGGACATCAAGGGTTCTAACGAGGCACATAGGCATGAAATTGATACGGCTATCAGAGAGGTGGTTGACTCTGGATGGTATATACTTGGGGAGCAATTGACAAATTTTGAGGCAGAATTTGCAAAGTATTGTGGTGTCAATCACGCGATCGGAGTCGGTAATGGTTTGGATGCTCTCGTCTTGATTCTTGAGGCCTATAAAATAATGGGCCGGCTTGAGGTGGGTGATGAGGTGATCGTTCCAGTAAATTCATTTGTTGCTTCAGCCCTTGCAGTCAGTAGCGCGGGTCTTCGCCCCTGTTTTGTCGATCCTTATCCTGAGACTTTCCTATTGTCTCTAGAAGACATAGAACAACGAATGACAACGCGCACTAAGGCGATCATGCCCGTGCATCTGTATGGTAGAGTTTGTGATATGGATAAGTTAAATGCTTTTGCCAGGCAGCATGGCTTGTTGCTCATTGAAGATGCGGCTCAAGCTCATGGGGCTAAATGGCAGGGTAAACGCACAGGAAGTCTCGGCGATGCAGCTGGCTTTAGTTTTTACCCTGCTAAAAATCTAGGAGCTTTAGGCGATGGTGGCGCCGTGACTACAAATGATGGAGAATTAGCCGAAACGATTAAAAAACTGCGCAACTATGGAAGTGAAACAAAGTATGTTCACGAGCTTAAAGGAGTTAATAGCCGTCTAGATGAAATTCAGGCAGCGGTCCTTCGAGTTAAATTACGGTATTTGGATACAGATACCGAAGATCGACGTGTCCTTGCCGAGAGATTACACGATAAGCTGTCATCGGAAGATCTAATTCTTCCAACGCATCCTGCTGACCGAGCTGCACACGCGTGGCATCTATATGTGGTGAGAAGCAGCAGACGAGATAGCTTCATGAAGGAAATGGCAGACAAAGGAGTGGAGTGCGGGATTCACTATCCTATACCGATTCATCATCAAGGTGCATATAGTGAATATAGGGATATGAAATATAACATTGCTGAGAGCC
>JAQXBQ010000240.1 GCA_029252325.1 Akkermansiaceae bacterium | reverse complement strand
CTGCACCAATACCAGTAACCCAAGCGTAATGCTTGCGGCGGGCCTTGTTGCCAAAAAAGCCAACGCGCTTGGTCTTGGTGTCGCCCACTATGTGAAAACATCGCTTGGACCAGGCTCACGAGTTGTTACCGATTATCTTAATGCTACCAATCTTCAGAAAGAACTCGATCAACTCGGATTCCAAACAGTCGGTTATGGTTGCACGACTTGCATTGGCAACTCCGGCCCCCTTGCCCCAGAAATTGAGGATGCCATCAAAGAAGGTGATCTAGTTACTGCCTCCGTACTCTCTGGAAACAGAAACTTTGAAGCTCGTGTCCACGGCTCAGTCCGCGCTAGTTTCCTCATGTCACCGCCACTCGTTGTTGCCTACGCTATCGCTGGTCGTGTTGACCTCGATCTCGCCAACGACCCAATCGGCACCGACAAAGACGGCAATCTTGTTTATCTTAAGGACATCTGGCCAACCACTGATGAGCTCAAGGAAGTCATTGATGCGGCTCTTGTCCCTGAAGTGTTCAACAAGCTCTACAGTGATCTCGATAGCGCGAATCAGAACTGGGTAGATATCCAATCATCTACAGGCCCTACCTTCGGCTGGGATGACGATTCCACCTATATTCAAAACCCGCCTTTCTTCGACGGTTTCTCACGCACTCCAGCAACTGAGGCGAAAGACGTAGTCAATGCTCGAGCACTGGGAATCTTTGCTGATTCTGTAACAACAGATCATATTTCACCTGCTGGTGCGATTGTTCCAAGCTCACCAGCTGGCCAATACCTGCTCGAAAACGGTGTCGAGAAAGCGAAGTTCAATTCCTTTGGCTCACGCCGTGGCAATGACCGCGTCATGACTCGTGGAACCTTTGCCAACGTTCGCATCAAAAACTTAATGTGTGATGGCACAGAGGGTGGCTACACTCAGTATTTTGGCCCATCTGATGTCCCCGCACCTGACCAAGAGATCGCAGCGAAGCAAGGTGGCAAACCATCTTTCATTTATGATGCCGCACAGGCCTACAAAGCCGACGGCACTGACCTCATTGTAATTGGAGGCGAAGACTACGGCATGGGATCATCCCGCGACTGGGCAGCCAAGGGCACACGTCTTCTGGGTGTCTCCGCAGTTATCACCAAGTCCTTTGAGCGCATTCATCGTTCCAACCTTATTGGCATGGGAGTGTTACCACTCAACTTCAAGAACAAAGCTGATTACGACAAGCTCGCAGGATTAGCCGACGCAACATTCTCGGTCACTGGCCTTACTGGCGAACTAACACCCATGCAGGACGCCACACTCACCGTGACTCAGTCAGATGGATCAAGCTTCGACGTATCCCTTATCGTGCGCATCGACACGCCAGCAGAAGTCGACTACTACCTCTCTGGAGGTATTCTTCCCTATGTGTTGAACCAAATTTTAGATGCTGCAGAGGCTTAACGGCTCACCTTTTCTCGACATGACTCCCTTATCTTTGAGAGATTCGGGAGTCATTTTTTGCCATGGTGTTTTTCATCTCTGGCATATATAAGTAAAAGTATTCATGAAGTATCTCATTACTGGAGCAAACGGCTACATCGGCCTACGCGTGCTCTCGGCACTTAGTGAAACCGATCATGACGCTGTTGCCATCGTGCGTAACAAAGATCGACTGCCCGCTGAACTTTGTAATCTTTTTGGTGATCGGCTTAGTATTATCGAACTAGATTTCCTCAATTCACCCGATGAACAGACTCCCTGCCCAGAGGATATTGACGTCGCCTATTACTTGATACACTCAATGGGAGCTGGCGAAGGCTTCAGTGACCATGAGCGCCAATGCGCTGAGCACTTCAAAACCTGGATTAAAAACAGCCAATGCCAACAAACCATCTATCTCTCAGGGCTATTGCCAGAAATGCCAGATGGCAGCGTGCTCTCTAAGCACCTCGCTTCTCGAAACAAGGTGTTTGAAATACTAAAATCGTCAGAAATACCCCTTACTACCCTGCGTGCTTCGATTATCGTTGGATCTGGATCCGCTTCCTTTGAGATTATTCGTGATCTAGCCGAGAAGCTCCCCTTCATGATCACCCCAAAATGGGCCAGAACTCTTTGCCAACCGATCTCCATCCGCAACGTAATCGATTACCTTATTGGTGTCAGTGAACAGCCTGAATGTCTCGGCAAATCCTACGACATAGGAGGGCCTGAATTACTCACCTATCGTGACATGCTTCTTGGCTACGCCCAAACACGCGGCCTAACTCGCTTCATCATCCCCGTTCCATTCTTCACTCCACAGCTCTCCTCCTACTGGCTCTGCTTGGTCACATCTACTAACTTTCAACTCGCCAAAGCGCTGGTCGGCAGCCTGCACATGGAAACAATTTGTCGCGAAAAGTCGATACGTGAAATTATACCTCTAGACCTCATCAGCTACGATGAAGCAATCAAACGTGCCCTTTCCATTATTGCCCAGAATAGGGTGCCCTCGAGCTGGTATGGCGCACTCTCATCAGGCGAGTTGAGCCCACAACAAATAAAAAATATTCGCATTCCTGAACATGGCATCGTGAGTGACGCCCAAGTGATAGAACTCAAAGCCCCTCGCGATCAGGTAATCGATGCGCTCTGGGAGCTGGGTGGCAAAAACGGCTGGCCGAGTATGCTTTGGGCTTGGAAATTACGTGGTTTCTTTGACAAAATGATTGGTGGTATTGGTATGCGACGTGGCGACGAAAACCTAGGCGACATCAAGCCTGGTGATGCTCTCGACTTCTGGCGCGTCATTGTAGCAGACCGAGATGCAGGGCGTCTCGCGCTCTATGCGGAAATGAAAGTTCCTGGTGAGGCATGGTTAGAGTTCAGAGTCATTGATGAACAACTTCATCAAACTGCTACCTTCCGCCCTAAGGGCTTATTAGGACGCCTTTATTGGTGCGTCTGTCTACCGTTCCATCTCATCCTATTCCCTCGCATGGCTCGATTTTTAGCCCGCGGATGGCCACAGCGCAAAACCAAGCACGCCAAACCAAGCATTGAAGAATCGCAGTAGATCAAATCACCGATCAACTTAAACTGACACATCACGACTTGCCATCAGCAAGGTATTCGTTAGCATATGATCCATGGATCAGCCTCAATCATGCGGTAGTAAACCCTTAACCCAAGAAGTCGAGCCAGGAACCTACTTCTGGTGTTCATGTGGCTTATCAACAAATCAGCCTTTCTGTGACGGAGCTCACAAAGGAACTGGCTTCTCACCAGTCAAATTAGTTGTCGAAGAGAAAAAGAAAATCTTCTGGTGCATGTGTAAGGCATCGAAAAACGGCGCCCATTGTGACGGATCTCACAAGTAGATATGACTCCATGTTGCGTCTCTAAACGCAAGTTTAGCGATTCATACCCAATCAGGCAGCTCGAGCCTGAAGTCTGGCATCCTCACTCGGATCTTGTCTCCTGCTGCCGTCGTTCCAAAGAAAGCGCCGTTTACATCTGCGTTCGTCTTAGTGACATGATAGCTATTGTAGGAAAAATCATCGCCAGGCTCTAGCACTGGAGTCTGCCCCACCACACCGTCACCCTCCACGACGGTAACTTCACCACAACCTTCACGTATAATCCACTTTCGTCCGAGAATTCGCACCCTCTCGGTGGATTCATTGTGAATAGTAATGAAATAAACAAACGGGTGTGGCTTATCAGCGGGCGCATCGAGAGTAGGCATGTAGACGATATCATCGACACGGACGCTTAGCCCCTCAAGTTGGCGGTAATTACCCTCGTGTTTGTCTGCCACGTGTTAAGTTTAGAAGATTCCAAAAGATCAGGCAAGTAATCAGCATATTGATTTCAAAACTTTTAGTTACCTAAACGCTTCAACTTGCGCTTAACACTCACTTTCGCTGCTGGGCTGATGCGATCAACAAAGAGTATACCATTCAAATGATCAACCTCGTGCTGCAAGGCACGTGCGAGCAGTCCATCAGCCTCAATTACAAGCACAGATCCGTCAAGCTGTGGCAGTAATGCTTTGACAATGCTTGGACGTTTCACCTTGGCCTGAATATCACGAATACTGAGGCACCCCTCTGTCTCAATTTCGCGAGGCCCATCTAATTCAAGCTCTGGGTTTATAAATACAAGCGGCATAACATCCTCCATCTTGGCATCAGCACCATTGACTTTAAGAAAGGAAATACACTCTGGGTCGTGGGATACATCGACAACTGCCATGCGGATATCCTTATCGATTTGAGGGGCCGCCAAGCCAACGCCTTGAGCATCCTCCATCGTTTCGATCATATCATCTGCCAGCTTGCGTATATCATCATCAACGACCTCAATCTTACTACACTTTTTGCGTAAGACAGGATTTCCATACTGTGTGATTTCTAAGACCATGGTTTCAATTATTTAAATGAGTTTTCTAGATTAGCTCCCTGCTTCAAAACAGACTCAGGTATTTTCACCCGAGACGGAACATCTCTGGGGTTAATGCCGGCTTCAATGAGAGCATTTTGCACCTGAATAAAACGCTCAAGCGGGATTCCCTTATCTGGCTCCAGTTCAAGTTTGCGCTCTGGAAACTTGTCACGGAAAACTTTGAGATAGTCAACCAACATACCCTGCTGAATACGGGTTGCATCAAGTGTAAGGCTTCCGTCTGCTTGGATCGTCAAGACAGCAGCAGGCTCGACCACTTCGACAGTGGCGCTGTCCTGAGCCAAGGCTAGCTCAATATGCATCACTGGCCGCTTATTCTTGGGGTCAGTTGACACTGCAAAATAAATCAACAAAATCGCCAAGATGTCGATCAAAGGAATGATCGGCACCGCCGGTATTTTACGAATAGGTCTTTGGAACTCCACAGAGCGACTTGGTAATAGCTTATTGAGTTTTGAACTGTTGGCACGTAGCCACCACCTTACCCATAATCACCTCTAATCGAGCTGCCATGGTTTCAATTTTACGGTTAAAGTGACTGTGAGCGATGACCGTTGGAACGGCAACCACAAGACCTGCCACCGTCGTATTGAGCGCCATAGCAATACCCTGCCCAACTTTAGCTGGATCAGCACCTTGCCCTACATTGGCAAAGACGAGCACCAGACCACTGGTCGTCCCCAACAAGCCAAGTAGTGGAGCAATCGTAATGACCACCTCTAAAATAGGCATGCCGCTGTGCATGTTGACGATTTCCTCGCGCGCAGCAGACTGTACAGCCTCTTGGATCTCCCCCTGCTGTTGGTCCGTAGCGTCAAATGCCACACCGCACAACCTAGCCAACGAGCTTTCTCCTGATTGGCAGCGCGACGCAAGGCTAGCTAACTCGCCGGCTTCTGCCTTCAGATCAATTTTATCTACATCAGCTTCTAAAGCTGCGGGAATAATCAAGCCCTTCCCTAAGGTCATCAGTTTGTAGACCACCACCGATACAGCAACCAGCGAACACGCAAGAATGGGGATCATAAACCATCCGCCCTGGCGGAAGAAATTCCACACCACCTCCCAGGCGGCAGGCTCCGTATTATTCATGAGTATATGCATAGTATGTAATATGAACTTGCAAAGTGATGCACCCTCACCCGCCAATAATCCAGCGGGAAATCGTTATTTTTAACCCCACTGCGTATGCAACTCAGCACGGAGCCCCGCTAAAAGTAAAAGTTATAAATTAACTCGAGAGACTCACCTTTTAACTCTTCTTTCACAGATTGCGGCATTTCAGGAAGCTCAACCTGTCTCAGTGCACGCTGAGTAAAGCCACGTTCAATGAAGTTCGCCCCAATCACTTCCTGAAATTTTATACCAGAGACTCCTCCATTCTCATCCACATAAAAACGAATCGAAATGACTCCAGGCACAATATGATCTCGGTGCTGTTCACAGTTACGCCGCCACTGGAGCTCCACCGCACTACTAATGAGGGCCTGGTAACGTCCCAGTGCTGAGTTGCGAACATTAAGAGCACTCTTTCCCTGCCGAGTAATTGACCCCGTCACCCTCGTTTGCCTTGAGTATCCGCTAAATCCATCTTTTTTCGGGTCCTGCTCTACGCCTCCATCACTCAAGTTTGTTTCTGCTTCTTCTGTAGATTCTTTTGCCGACTCCTTTTTTGATTCTTTTTCGGCAATTTTGTCAGCATCCTCCTCTTTCCGCCGGTCATCTTTCGGGTTCTCTTTTTTGATACTTTCCATGCTATCGTCAGCATCTTGACCTACTTGTTGAGTGGGTTTTTTCTCCCCAAGCGCAAGATGTGTATTTTGAGCCTCAGGAGGTGATACTCCCTCAGCTAGTGACTTGCTTGATGAGTCTGGCTTCCTCCCCAGTTTGGCACCACTGCTAGCACTGGCTTCCTGCGGCACCTCAGTAAGCTCTCCACTTTTATCTCTGCCCAGTGAGCCATCTTGATAAGTTCTATTCACCGTCTCAACATGCCCCGGGTAAAGTGGTGCTACACCCTCTTGAGCAGGACGATCAGATATAGCACCGGGCGCAGCTGGCAACTCAGAGGCGGCTCGGGTATCCCTCTCTCCTAGGATATTTGTATCAGCATCAGGAACACCTTCTTGAGCTGCTGTAGTGCGTGCAAAACGTTGCTTTGGCAGCTTGAGTCCTTCGGACTCATCTGGATCCCGCTCAGGCAACAGAGGCTTATTCTTCGGTGTTGCCTGCACTTCTTCTTTAGGTTCAGGCTCAGGCTCAAGTATAGGCTTTGGCTTGGGGATTTCCCGAATCACTGGATCTGGCTTCTTAACATAGGGAAGCATGACAACGGTTACTTCAGGCTCAGCTCTAGCTTCGACCTTGGAGGGCTGGTAAGCAAACACTGGCAAATCCATCATGATTACTGCCATCCATAAGGCAAAGACCAGCACGTGCAACACGACCGCTGCAAAAGCAGAGGTAAAAGCACGTTTTTGCCCGAGAGAAAAGCTACACACACAACCACCCTAATTTCCAATTACTAAATTGCAAACCTAGAGGCTGTCCTCCATGATCTTGAACATGAATATTGAAGTGGACTGTATCGATCCGCAACGGATTGACCAGTTCCTGGTTACCCGCCTACCGGAGCTTTCGCGCTCACGTATTCAGGCACTGATCAAATCTGGTGACATTCTTCTCAACGAGGGTCGAGCAAAGGCAAAGCAGCAGGTTAGTAGCGGAGATCGCATTTTGGTTTCCATTCCTGAAGAAAAAAGCTTCGAAGCACAGCCAGAGGATATTCCTATTGAAGTACTTTACGAAGATGATGATATCATCGTGGTTAACAAAGCACACGGAATGGTGGTTCACCCTGCAGCTGGAAACACCGGCGGCACCTTAGTGAACGCATTGCTACACCACTGCAAAGGAGGGCTAGCAGCAACCGAAGAAACTCAGCGACCCGGTATCGTGCACCGACTTGATAAAGACACATCAGGTTGCATCATTGTTGCAAAAAACAACGAAGCTTTGCAATCACTGGTCAAGCAATTCCATGATCGCACCACAGAAAAGCGCTATCTTACTGTAGTCCAAAGCACCCCCGGAAAAGACAAAGACAGCATCTTCACCCACATCGGAAGGCATCCCGTCAATCGTTTGAAAATGGCAGTGGTAAATCCAGGCAGTGGCAAGTCAGCCATCACAGACTACCAGGTGCTCTACCAAGCTGATGACGACACCTGCCTGATTTTATGTGATTTACACACTGGCCGAACTCACCAAATACGAGTCCACATGGTTCACATCGGCACGCCGATTTTAGGAGATCCCATCTACGCCAAACCCAATCGGCAATCTGTACAACCCGGCAGGCTTATGCTGCATGCTTGGCAACTCGTCATTGACCACCCACGAAGTGGTGAGCGAATGCCCTTCCAAGCGAGCATTCCAAGTGAATACAATCCTTGGACTAACCATACTAATTTATGAATGACGAATCATTGATCGAATCTCTGCTACCAGCGGTAGACCAGCAACTAGAATCAGCTCAGACGACCTATGTGAAATCTACGTTTGATCGCCTCGTAGAGCAGGAACAGCTCAGCCCTGATCAAGCGAAAGAGCTCATCGCTATTTGTTTGGCAGATGAATCTAATCGCATGTATATCGACAAACGCGACTTTGACATACAGCGCTACCAACAGCTACTTGAGGAACTACCCGGTGAATTCACCGAGGAACAAGAGGATAACTAACCGAGTCACCCATGCGACTTAGCTAGGCAAGCACCTTACTCTTCCTCGTCCTCAGCTGGAGGAGCCTTGGGGATCTTCTCAACCTCGTCGAGGACATTGATCATATCAACACCACGAGCTGCAGAACTGTCCAAGCGAAAATCTAATCTGGGCGTGCAGCGAAGCACCACCCTCTTGGCGACGCGACTTTGAATTAAGCCACGCTTCTGACCAAGTTGTTCGATCACCTTACCTCCATAGCCACCAAGCACACCAACAAACACCTTTGCTTCACGCAGGTCTTGGGTGATATCTACGCCACTTACCGTAACAAGCGCACCGCCAAACTCAAAATCACGTTGCAGCACCGTGCTTATTTCACGTCGCAACAACTCGTTGATTCTATCTAGACGCTGACTCATGAATTAATAGTAATGACCAATAGTCTAGACATACCCATTAGAGGGTCTGCTCAACTTTTTCGAGGATGTAACACTCAATGACGTCACCCTCTTCGTATTCATCAAATTCACCCAAGCGAATACCGCACTCGATACCTTGCTTGACCTCATCAACTTCGTCTTGGTGACGACGTAATGTCGACATCTTGCCATCAAAAACAGGAATTCCACCACGTAATACACGAGCATGTGCCGTGCGGGTAACCTTGCCATCTTTGGCGATACAACCAGCGGCACGACCACGACGCACCTTGAAGACCTGCTTCACCTCTGCATGACCAATGATCGATTCGCGAGTGAGTGGATCAAGCAGGCCAAGCATAGCCTCCTCGACAGTGTCAATAAGCTCGTAGACAATAGAGAAGAGCTTCACTTGAACACCTTCACGTTTCGCAGCCCTTACGGCATTGCTTTCCACCTTCGTATTAAACCCTAGGACAACAGCATCCGATGAGCTTGCCATTAAAATATCATTTTCAGTGATAGCTCCAGCAGCTGATTTGATGAAGCGAGGCTCAACCTTATCGCTCTTGATTTCGTTGATCGCATTTTCAATCGCTTGCACAGAACCCTGCACATCACCTTTGAGAATGATCTTAAGCTGGATCGTGTTATCACCCTCAACCATAGACATCAGGTCCTCCATGCGACTTTTCTTTGGCCGAACGAGACGCGCGTTACGCTTATCTTCGAGACGTTCCTCAGAGAGTTTTTTGGAAGCACGCTCATTCTTCATTTGCACGAGCTCATCACCAACGTGAGGCAGCTCCGCAAAACCGATAATTTCCACTGGTGTAGCTGGACCAGCTTCCTTGACCTGCTCACCGAGATCATTGAGCATCGTCTTCACCTTGCCTGCATAGGGGCCACAAATGAATGGCACCCCTGCCTTTAAGGTTCCAGCCTGAACCATGACCGTAGCAGTAGGCCCCTTGCCTGCTTGCACGCTCGCCTCAATGACTGAAGCCCGGGCATTAGCACGAGGGTTTGCCTTCAGCTCCAGAACTTCTGCCTGCAAAGCCATCAGCTCAATAAGCTCATCCATTCCTTGGCCGGTGACTGCTGACACTTCCACACATTCAATATTACCACCGAAATCAACAGGCTGGAGCTCATGCTCCATAAGTTGCGTTTTCACACGAGTCGTGTCGGCACCCGGCATGTCACATTTGTTGATGGCAACAATGATCGTCTTCTTCGCCTTTTTGGCATGCTCAATCGCCTCGATGGTCTGAGGCATAATACCGTCATCGGCGGCAACAACGAGCACAACGATATCGGTGACGTCCGCACCGCGAGCACGCATTTCAGTAAATATAGAGTGACCGGGAGTATCAATGAAGCTTATCGGACGACCCTCGTGTTCTACACGGTAGGCTCCGATGTGCTGGGTAATCCCACCAGCTTCGCCAGATGTCACCCGACTCTTGCGGACAAAGTCCAACAATGAAGTCTTACCATGATCAACGTGTCCCATGAACGTAATGATTGGAGCGCGATATTCGAGAGTTTCCTCGTCTTCCTCCTCAATCTTCTTTGCCTTAGGTTCCTTAATCTTCTTCTTCTCTTTGTGCACACCAGCACCTTTTTCACGCTTCTCACGCTCAAAAGTAAAACCGTGCATCTCACAAAGCTTCTCAGCGATCTCAGGCTCGATTGCCTGGTGAGGAGCCACAAAAACTTCCAGCTTGATCAGATCCGCCATCAGCTGGAATGACTTCAGGTCCATCAAGTCGGCCAAATCGCTAACAATGATCGGAGGCTTGATCGTAATCACATTGCCTGATTTTTCACCGCCGTCAGCATCACCTTCTTCGCCAGCACTTTCCTCGGCATCTGCTACCGGAGCTGATTTACCGACCTCAAAATCATCATCAACGTTGTCAACCAGCTTAGAAATGGCAGGCAACTTGTTTTTATCGCTACCTTTTTTTCGGACAACTGAAGTCTTCTTCTCGCCACCCTCCTCTTCAAAAATATCAAGGGCCTCCTTTTTCTGATCATCCACGGTCTTCACCTTGGACGCCTCTACACGTTGACGCTCACGGCGTGATAATTTTTTATCGGTGTCGCTAATAAGATCGAGGCTTTCCTTGTTTTTTTTAGGTTTGTCGCTTGAGTCTGCCATGCTGAATGTTGAGTGGTGGGGGTAAATTGTTGGGGTAAATTGATTGTCGTAATGAGTGATTGAGTAAGCTGCTAGGCTTCGGTGCTTTCAGCTTTGGGCTCGGCCGCATCTTCGCTTGCATCTGCTGACTCAGCTGGAGTTTCCTCCACAGGCTCAACAGCGGCTTCAGGTGCATCTTCCTGATCAGTTGCAGGAGCTTCGCTGGTAGATGTCTCAGCTGCCGCTGGCACTGCCTTAGAGAGAATGACTGCAGCCTGCTCCTCATCAACTTCCAGTGCCTGTGCGATATACTCGGCGGGCATTTGAGCTACAAGATCGATGCTGGCACCACCTGCCCTAAAGAGCTTGTCTGCCATTTCATCGTTGATCTCTAGCTGTTCAGCTAAGTTATGAGCTGCATCAGTGACGCGCTCTTCAAATTGTTCATGCTGAGACTCATCCTTGCTGACTTGAACGTCCCAACCCATGAGTTTGGCACTGAGGCGGGCATTTTGACCACGGCGACCAATTGCCTTGCTGAGTTCTTCCTCGTCGACAGTAACGGACACCACCTTGTTTTCCTTATCAAGGCTGATGGTGCGAATATTAGCGGGCTTGAGAGCATCTACTACAAATTCAGCAGGGTCATCACTCCAACGAATAATATCGACCTTCTCATTATTGAGTTCACGAACAATATTCTTTACTCGGGCTCCGCGTAAACCAACGCAAGCGCCTACTGGATCTACCTTATCATCATTGCTGGAAACCGCCACCTTGGTGCGATAACCCGCTTCGCGAGCAATACCGCGAAGTTCTACAGTATTGTCAGCAATCTCTGCCACTTCAGATTCAAAGAGGCGACGAACAAAGTTAGGATGGCTGCGAGACAGGATAATTTCAGGGCCACGTGCCTCATTTTCTACTGCAACGACATAAACACGGATACGATCACCAATGTTGTATTCTTCGGTGACGACTCGTTCGCGTGATGGAATACGTCCCTCAAACTTACCGAGGTCAATCAACACATCACTTTTCTCAAAGCGACGCACCGTGCCACTTACAATGTCGCCTGCACGATCCTTGTATTCATCATAAATCATCTCCTTCTCAGCCATACGCAGACGTTGCATCATGGTTTGCTTAGCAGTTTGTGTTGCAATGCGCCCAAAGTTCTTAGGTGTGACATTAAATGCTACCGTATCGCCCAACTCAGCATCAGGCTTATTTTTGCGTGCTACGGAGACTGGCACCTCGTTAAATTTGTCAATATAATCGTCGTCTGCAACCACGCTCAGAGTAGCGTGAATACTGGTATCACCTTTACGTGTATCTACGTCAGCATGCAGCTCCTCAATGGCGTCGGCGCCGGGAACCATCTTGCGGTAAGCTGAAATGAAGGCAAACTCGAGTGCGGCAAGGACCTTATCACGGTCGATACCTTTTTCTTTTTCGTAGTAATCAATGAGTGCGACGATGTCGTTAGTCATGGCTTTGAATGATTGATTGAATGTTGTTGAAAATGGTGACCGATAATTCCTAGAAATCACCAGTCTTATAAGACAATTGTATGTTTACCAGATCACCGAGACAAAAAAGAGTGGGTCTGATGACCCACCCCCGACCGTCTCGCAGAGCTGATGGGTTACCTGTATGGCCCAATCGCTTATCTGACAAGTAGAAACTCGCTCTTTCTTCTTATCTCGCCGATGGATTCCGCCACCAATAACACCCTGTCTAGCGGCTGAAAAATAAGCCAAAGAACAGCAGCATTCACCAACCAAGATAAAAACATATAAAAACGCTCAATTTTCTCTTGCCTAAATGCCCGCTGTACGTATTTTGCGCCCCGTCCCAAGTTTGCCTCGGCGAAGCAAGACCAAGAAATCCAATCAAGGCGCAGGTAGCTCAGTTGGTAGAGCAGTTGGCTTTTAACCAATTGGTCCTGGGTTCGAATCCCAGTCTGCGTACTTTCTTTCAAAATCACCCGCCCGCCAAGGCGGGTTTTTTTGTGCCCTGCTATCACCTATTCTTTGCTTAAGCAGGCTGGGATGATAACTCTCTCGGAAGCACCTTTCAAAGGGGGTAGAGAACTCAGGCTCGACTACACAAACCAACGCCTATCGCAGCCCCCGCCCATGCCAACGGAGGAGGAGCCATGCAGATCAATGAAACGCGGCCGTGAAATCAGGCAGCATCTACATCATCGCGCAGATTCTTGATGATGAATTCCTGCCGGTCGGGAGTGTTCTTACCCATGTAGAAGGCAAGCATCTCTTTGATCCCCTTGCCCTCCTCCATAAGCACTGGATCTAGTCTCATATCTGGGCCGATCATAAAGGCAAATTCATCAGGTGAGATCTCACCCAAGCCCTTGAATCGGGTAATCTCAGCAGCCTTACCCAACTTATCGAGTGCAGCCACCCGCTCACTATCATCGTAGCAGTAGATCGTTTCTTTTTTATTTCTGACCCGGAACAGAGGTGTTTGTAAAATATACAAATGCCCATCCCTAACAAGCTCTGGAAAAAACTGCAGAAAGAACGTCAATAGCAACAAACGAATATGCATACCGTCGACATCGGCATCAGTGGCAATGACTACTTTATTATAGCGCAAGGTCTCGAGACTTTCCTCGATATCGAGAGCATGCTGCAGCAGATTGAACTCCTCGTTTTCATAGACAACCCTGCGCTTGAGACCGAATGAATTAAGAGGCTTACCACGCAGCGAGAACACCGCCTGTGTTTCTACATCCCGGCTCTTGGTAATCGAACCGCTGGCACTATCTCCCTCGGTAATGAAAACCGTGGATTCGGCGGCACGCTTGTGCTTGCTGGCCAAGTGAGCTCGGCAATCACGTAACTTTTTATTATGTACCTTTGCCTTGCGCGCACGCTCGCGAGCAATTTTCTTCACCCCGGAGAGCTCTTTGCGCTCTCGCTCAGAGGCTACAATACGCTTCCGCAGAGCTTCTGCATCATTCGGGTTTTTGTGAAGGTAATTATCAAGGTGCTCTTTGAGGAAATTGGTAATGAAGGTTTTGATCGTCTCCCCGTCTGGAGAAATAGTCATGCTTCCCAGCTTCGTTTTTGTCTGGCTTTCAAAAACAGGCTCTTCAATCCGAACCAAAACCGCAGCTTCCAAGCCATTACGAATATCGGCGGGATTATACTGCTTCTTATAAAAGCCCCGAATTACATCAACAATAGCGCCACGGAATGCTGCCAGGTGCGTGCCACCTTGAGTTGTATGTTGGCCATTGACGAACGAGTAATACTCCTCACTGCTATCCGGCGTGTGTGTAAAGGCAATCTCGATATCCTTACTGCGCAAATGAATAGGCCCATAGAGAGCTTCACTTTCCATCTCCTCTTTAAGAAGGTCTAACAAGCCATCCTTAGACTTGAACTTCTTACCATTGAAGAGAATCGCCAAGCCTGGATTGAGGTAGGCGTAGTAACGGCACATCTTCTCAACGTATTTGTCTTTGAAAGCTGTCTTCTTAGGAAAGATACTGCGGTCGACATCAAAGGCTAGGCGGGTGCCGTTCACCTCAGCCTCTTTACGAGGTTTTTTCATTTCCTCGATCACCTCCCCTTTACTGAACTCAATGGCTTTGGTCTCTCCTTCACGCCATGCCTGTATTTCAAAAAATTCTGAGAGCGCATTGACCGCCTTGATACCAACTCCGTTCAATCCCACTGACTTTTTAAAAGCCTCGCTATCATACTTTGCACCCGTATTGATCTTTGCAGCGCAATCCATCAATTTACCGAGAGGGATGCCACGACCGAAGTCCCTGACCTCAACACGGCTATCATCGTCAATATCGACTTTGATTTCGTTACCGTAACCCATGACAAACTCATCGATCGAGTTATCCATAGCCTCTTTCAGCAAGATATAAATACCATCATCAGCACTGGTGCCATTTCCTAACTTGCCGATATACATACCGGGTCGCATTCGGATATGTTCTTTCCAATCGAGGGACTTAATATCTGCTTCGGTGTATTCTGCTGCCATGGGATGTTGGGGAAATAACGGGAAAAAAGGGAATATCATAGGGCGAAAAAATCCCAATGACTTAGTTAAGATGTCTTAAACGCTAAATGATTGCAACCCCGATTTTCCAACAAAAAACTACCCATCTCCTCATTGACAAGCACAAGTGCTAAACTAGGATCAATCCCATGGAGAGTGAAGCGTGCCTGGTGGCCGCCGCGGTTTTCAAAACCGTTGAGAGGCTGTCATGGTCTCTGGTTGGTTCAATTCCTTCCCTCTCCGCCACTTCTACCCTGAACCGCTCGGGCCCCAATTATGTTCTTACTGCAGCAGATCCCGACATGCTTAATCGTCGGAGAGAATCCTCAAGCTCATCAGTCCAATAAAAGGTTCCCTTATCCAGAAATAGAGCTGGCAATGCATACCGTGTTCTCATTTTACGCCACTGCGAAAGACTCGGTCTCGACTCCTCTGGGAAAAAAATACGGCGGGCTTCGTCTTCGCTGATAAGGTGCATGGCGCTTGCAAGTGATTGGATTGAAATTAGTAGAATGACGATTCACTCGGTTCGTGATACCGTTGCTGGGAATAGTTCCACATGCATCATTTGCTGAGCAACTAGTGTGCCAATTGCCACATACATCGGCCAGGTTACCAGCGTATACGGGATTTATCCACGTCTCTGCAACGATTCGTTCACCGAAAGAAAATCACAGATGCATAATCGCAATCAAATACATCACAATCAATTGAATATGTATATATTTACTGTTTCATATTAAATGATGGAGACTCTATCTATAATGCAGAAACAAACTCTAATATAGATATTTGATGCGATTACTATTGTTAATATGTTGATAACTTCACACCTTTCCATTCGCTCGTGCCTAACATCCAAACATCATCTAAATTGCGCAGAATAGGCGTATTGCGCATGCCCATGCCCTGGCACCAGTCGGTGGTACGTGAAAACGATGCTGATGCTGTTATCCTGCTACATGGGCTATGGCGAAGCCTATGGGCCATGGAGCCGATGGCTGAATTCCTCCACCAGAATGGCTACCACACCATCAATGTCCCCTATCCCTCATTCCGCAAACCCATGGAGGAGCTTTCTAACCTCATCCATGAGGCTATCCTGCTTCATGGGGGCAAACGCAAGATTCACTTTGTGACTCACTCACTGGGGGGGCTACTAGCCCGCAGATTATTGAACATACTCCCCGCCGAGCAGGCTGGCCGCATTGTGATGCTAGCCCCGCCAAACCAAGGCAGTGAGATAGTAGACTGGGCATCACGCTACAAATCACTTGCATGCACCTTGGGACCAGCGGGTGCCGCACTAGGAAGTAAGACCCTCGATACTCCTCCACTACCAGCTCAAGTTGACTCTGCAGTGATTATGGGCAAGCAGAGCAACATCCCCTTCTTTCGGCGACTTCTCGATGAGGACAACGACGGCATCGTCTCTGTTGAGCGAGGCCGTATTGAGGGCATGAACGAGTTTCACGTAATGGATACTGATCACACATTCATCGCCTCAGATCCTCGTGTGATGGAAATTACGCTGAAGTTTCTTCGGGAAGGCAAAACCGACTGAGTTTGTGCTTTTGATTTAGTCTATTGGTCTTTAGAACTCGGCCGCGCTGCATCCACGCAGTCCCATACAACCCAAGCCGATCTCGAGCCCGATGAGCAAAGCCGACAAAAAAGAAACCACCGACTTCATTCGTGAAATAATTGCCAAAGATCTGGCAAGCGCAAAACACGATACAATCACCACGCGTTTCCCCCC
Organism: Akkermansiaceae bacterium; assembly: GCA_029252325.1. Lineage (GTDB taxonomy): Bacteria > Verrucomicrobiota > Verrucomicrobiia > Verrucomicrobiales > Akkermansiaceae > Oceaniferula. The sequence continues at coordinate 2,868 of JAQXBQ010000240.1, read as the reverse complement.
TGAGCCCAATGGCTACCTGCACATTGGTCACGCCAAAGCCATATGTATCAGCTTCGGTATCGCGCTCGAGAATAAGGCCGTCAACGCCCGCTGCCACTTACGCTTCGACGACACCAATCCTGAGAAGGAGGAGACCGAGTATGTGGAAAGCATTAAAGATGACGTTCGCTGGCTTGGGTTCGACTGGGGTAATGATCTTTACTTTGCCAGTAATTACTTCGATTTCTTCTATGATTGCGCCAAGCATTTGATCAATGCAGGCCTGGCCTATGTGGACGAACAATCTCCAGATGAGATGAAGCAGAACCGTGGTGATGTCGTCACCCCAGGGACCCCTTCCCCTTTTCGCGATCGGCCTGTTGAGGATAACCTGATCCGCTTTGACGAAATGAAGGCCGGTCAGCATGCTGATGGCTCCATGGTGCTACGTGCTAAAATCGACCTGTCTTCGTCGAATATGAATATGCGTGATCCGGTAATGTATCGCATCATGCATGCCAACCATCACAACACTGGTGACCAGTGGTGCATTTACCCAATGTATGACTTCGCCCACCCTCTGGAGGACGCCCATGAGCATATTACCCACTCGCTCTGTAGTCTAGAATTCGAAAATCACCGTCCGCTTTACGATTGGTTTGTCCAGCATTGCCCAGTGCCCACAGTGCCACGTCAAATTGAATTCTCTCGTTTAAACCTCAGCTACACGGTCATGAGTAAGCGTAAGCTGCTTCAACTTGTTGAGGAAGGGCACGTCAGCGGCTGGGACGACCCACGCCTACTAACCATTTCGGGAATGCGACGTCGCGGCTACCCTGCTGCAGCCATCCGAAGCTTCTGCCAGCGCGGCGGAGTAACTAAGGTCAATAGCGTCACCGATATGGCGATCTTAGAGTCTGAAATTCGAGATCAACTCAACCAAACTGCCCAGCGTCGCATGGCTGTGCTTGACCCACTCAAAGTTGTCCTGACAAATTGGCCCTCTGATAGTCATAGCGAGCTTGTGGAAGTGCCCAACAATCCAGCTGACAAGGAGGCTGGCACACGCATGGTTTCACTCAGCAAAGAAATTTGGATTGAGCGTGACGATTTCATGGAAGATCCACCCAAGAAGTTCTTCCGCCTCGGCCCCGGAAGATCAGCCCGTTTGAGAGGTGGATACATCATAACATGCACAGGCTTTGAGAAAAACGAAGCGGGTGAAATCACTGAAATTCAATGTGAGTTTATCCCTGATACGATCGGCAAGGATGCGCCAGAAGGCATCAAGTGTCGCGCAGCTATTCATTGGGTAGATGCCGCAACTGCAGTCGCCGCAGAGATCCGCTTGTATGACCGCTTATTCTCTGCCGAAAATCCTGATGCTGCTGAGGGCGGATTTCTCAACTGCCTAAATCCAGAATCTCTATCTGTGGTCACTGATGCTAAACTTGAAGCATCCCTGGCTGATGCGGACAAAGGCTCACATTATCAATTCGAGCGTGTTGGCTATTTCTGCGCTGATGCAACTGACCACGTGGCTGGAGACGCGGTAGTTTTCAACCGCACCGTTGCACTCAAAGACTCCTGGAAAAAATAGAAGCCCGCTGAATCGGTTTGAAACCAAAGGCCTTTAAGCCTCATCCTGACCAACGTTAATCAGGATTTCACGTGGTTTGGCCCCCTCACCAGGTCCAATGATTCCGCGTTGCTCGAGAATATCCATCATGCGAGCCGCTCGAGTATAACCAAGACGTAAACGTCGCTGCAACAATGAGGTGCTGGCTTTCTTTTCCTGCCTAATGACCTCAAGGCACTTCTGCACTGTCTCCTCGTCTGCATCAGAGACATCTTCTTCCCCACCCTCAGAACTTGCATTTTCAATGTGTTGCTGAACGGAGCTTTCGAACTGTTGATCTACTTGATTAGAACAGTAATCCACTAGTTTAGCTACCTCGTCGTCGTCGATAAAGGCTCCCTGGGCACGCTCCAATTTGGCAGAGCCTGGTGGCAGATAAAGCATGTCTCCCTTGCCGACTAATTTATCGGCCCCCGAGACATCAAGAATAACTCTACTATCCAACTTAGAAGACACCTGAAACGCAATGCGACTTGGTATATTCGCCTTAATAATTCCAGTGACAACATCCGCACGTGGGGTCTGCGTAGCAATAATGAGGTGTATACCTGCCGCACGTGCTTTCTGCGCTATGCGAGCAATATTCATTTCTACATCAGCAGGTGCCGTCTGCATCAAGTCAGCAAGCTCATCAATAATGATAACGATGTAAGGCACTCGATCTGGTATCACCTCCTCTTCATCTTCATCATCTGAGCCATCCATCGCAGCCGGCCCCAGCTCGCCATCGGTGAGCGCCTGAGCAATGGAATCTATGTGCTCCTGATCGTAGGATTCCTCCTGCTCAGCGTCCTCGCCTTCTTCACCAGCTTCACTAGTCTCTGGCTCCTCAGGAACAGGTATTTCACGTTTATTGAAACTGTCGAAATTACGCACACCCACTTCAGCAAACATACGGTAACGACGCTCCATCTCATTGACAACCCAGCGCAGCGCGGCAACGACCTTAGTCGGCTCTGTTACCACAGGCACGGCAAGGTGAGGTAATGAATTGTACATCTGCATTTCAACCACCTTCGGGTCTACCATAATAAAGCGCAGCTCGTTGGGGCTAAACTTGAAAAGAATACTGGTGATAATAGAGTTGATGCATACGGATTTACCGGCTCCCGTCGCGCCAGCCACCAACAGGTGTGGCATTGCAGCCAAATCACCAACAACCGTGTTACCATACACGTCTTTACCAAGAGCGAGCGGGATCTTCTTTTTAGCGCTCGTAAATTCCGGGTCCTGGAGTAATTCATGCAATG
>JAQXBQ010000217.1 GCA_029252325.1 Akkermansiaceae bacterium | reverse complement strand
GTCCAAGCATTTTGAAAGTTAAATCCACCAGTAATGCCATCAATATCGAGAACTTCACCGGCGAAGTGGAGACCGGGTGTTATTTTGCTCTCGAGAGTCTTCATGTTGATATCGGTGAGCTTGACTCCGCCGCAGGTTACAAATTCATCTTTATTGATGCTTTTTCCTGAAACGTTGAAACTTCCTTTGGTCAGTTCTTGGATTAGGCGGTTGTTGCTGTCTTTGCTGAGCTGTGACCAGCTGCAATCCTCAGCGATTCCAGATGCTATGCATAGGCGTTTCCATAATCGTTTTGGAAAACCCTCAAAAGGAGCTCTGCTACTTACCTTGCGCTTACCGTGCTGATTACGTGTTTGCTGAAAGATTTCAGTAATATTAAGATCTGGAACCCAATTAATGGTGAGTATGAATTGGTAATCAAGTTCATGAAGTTGACGTGCACCCCAAGCAGAGAGTTTGAGGATACCAGGTCCACTGAGACCGTGATGAGTGATCAAAAGGGGGCCTAGGGCATTGAGCTTGATTTCGGCGGCTGATACCGAGGCGTTGGCAACAGAGACGCCGGCTAAGCCATCGATGCGCTCATCATCAATGTTAAATGCGAAAAGTGAGGGGACGTTGGGTATGAGGGTATGACCTAGTGACTCGCATAGGCGGGCGCCGGGTGCAAGCCGGGTGCCGCCAGTGGCAAGCAAAACAGATTTGCTCTGGTGAGTTTCTCCGTGATTGGTTGTGAAGGTGAAGTCGTGAGTTTCTTCATCATGATTGGAGTGGTTAGCAATGACCGAGATTGCAGAGGTAGATGTTTTTACGATGACCCCTGCTTGACGAGCCGCATGTTGAAGGCAGTCGATAATTGTTTGGGAATTATCGCTGGTGGGAAACATTCTGCCGTCTACCTCGGTCTTGAGCTCGACACCACGAGAGCTAAACCAGCTCACTGTGTCCGCTGCGCTCCAACGGTTGAAAGGACCAATTAATGCTTTGCTCCCCCTGGGATAATGGCCAGCGAGTGTCTTGGGCTCATCACATGCATGAGTCACATTGCATCGACCACCACCGGAGATTTTAACCTTGCTCAGTGTATGTGCTGTTTTTTCAACAATGAGAACCTTGGCACCTGGTGCAGACTCAGCACAGGTGATGGCCGCAAAAAATCCGGCGGCACCGCCTCCGATCACAACCAAATCCCATTGGGGTAGATTAGACATCTTCTTCTAGCTCAAACTCGGCCCAGCCCACGGATTCGTTCAGCGCCGCAACAGAATCGTGAATGAGCAAGTCTAGATCAGGCTCTTCACCCTCACTGTTGAAGGCAAGTAGGGGACCTCCATGCTCAACCTCTGGTGGATCATTGTTGATGCCCGAAATACGCACGTAAAACCAATCAAGAATACCTTCGCCTGTCTTGGGTAGCCACTGAACAATAAGCTCAATGGTAGCCACTGGGTCCTCATCTCCGAGCTCGCGCTGGTTGGCCATATCCTCTTCATCACAATCGATGCCAGCAATGACCTCAAGCTGGGTGTCGTCCTTGTGATCACCAAGAGAGGATTCAATTTTTTGGAAAACGGCATCCTTTGGGGAAATAATTCGCATGCACAGAGGTTTGTTGAGGCTGGCGGCTTTGGCAAGGAGATAGCGAGGCTACTTTTACTCAGTCTAGTCTGAAATCACCTTCTTCATCTGAGCCCATCCAGCCGAGCTTGCCGAAGGCTGATAGGATTTGCATATTGATGTCGTCACCATCTTCCTCTGCGTGTTCGACTGTAGCAGAACTTGCCAGTCCACGCATGGATTCAATACTGATGACAGTTTGCTTGCCAGGAAATGTGATCCAGTCACCCCAGTTTTTCTTTTCGTGCTTGGGGTCGAGTTTTTTGCTGCGTAGAGCTACCAATACCTCTGTAATGCTAGAGGGGGGCTCCATATCGGGTAGATGCACACGAGTTTCCATGAGCTGATTATAGTTTGGTATTGATGACCTTGCCAGAATTAGTCGATTTCGGCGGCACTTTTTATCGCCTCTAGTTCTTCCCATCGATTGTAGAGCGTGGGTACTTTTTCTTTGGCTTGTTTGAGCTCATTCTCCAGTGCTTGCCAGTTATCACCGTGTTTTTCGTAGAAGTCAGGCGCGTTGAATTGTTTCTCTAGTTGAGCTAGGTTTTGTTCAGCTACTAGGATTTCGTCTTCAATCGTCTCCAGCTCCTTTGCTTCAGCCCACTTGAGCTTGCGTGGTCGATCTTTACGCGCTGATTTTTTTTTGGTGGGCTTGGTTTGGTAGACCTTACTGGTTGCTTCACGCGCGGCTTTTTTTTCCAAGTAGTAGTCATAGTTGCCCACCTGGTAGTCGACAATGCCTTCTCCTTCAAAGGCTAGGATGTCTGTGCATACACGATTGAGGAAATAGCGGTCATGGCTGACAACAATGACGCTGCCTTTAAACGCACACAAGGCCTCTTCAAGCAGTCTTAGTGTGTTGAGATCGAGATCATTAGTAGGCTCATCTAATACAATAACATTCCCCCCTTTTTTGAGAATCTTGGCAAGCATCACGCGGCTCCTTTCGCCGCCACTCAATAATTCGATTTTGGTATTGATGCGTTCTTCGGTGAAGAGGAAGCGTCTCAAATAGGCACGTAGGCCAATGGTCTCATCACCCAGTTTGACGTTTTCTTGACCTTCGCCTACCTCTTCAAAAACGCTTTTGTGGTCGTCGAGTAGCAGCCGGTTTTGATCGATAAAGTTGATGTCCGTCTTCATGCCGATATCAACTTTACCTTCGACGGGGTCAAGTTGACCTAGCATGATCTTCAGAAGGGTTGATTTACCCATGCCGTTTCGACCAACCACACCAAGTCGCTGGCCACCTTCAATTTTCAAGCTAACGTCGGAAAATAACCATGGTCCATCATCATACGACATGCCGATGTTCTCCACTTCGATGATTTTGTTGCCTAACTTTGGGGGTATGGGAATAACGAGGTCAACATCGAGTTCTTGTTCTGGAGCTTTTTGGTCAGCTACTTCAAAGTAGCGGTCCATGCGGTCTTTTGCCTTTGTTGTTCTCGCTTTAGGACCACGGCGCACCCATTCGAGCTCGCGGCTCAAGAAACGTTGGCGTTTGTGTTCATTGCGAGCCTCTGCCATATCTCGTTCTGCTCGTGATAGTAAATAATCGGTATAGTTGCCTTGGTAGCTATCACATTTGCCACGCCTGATTTCCACAATACGGGTGGCGATACGATCGAGGAAATAGCGATCGTGAGTGACAAAGAGGCAGGTGCCGTTGTAGCGCGCGAGGAATGTCTCCAGCCACTCGATGGATTGGGTGTCGAGGTGGTTAGTTGGTTCGTCGAGAATGAGGAAATCTGGTTTAGCGAGTAAAGCACGACACAGTGATACGCGTCGTTTTTCGCCGCCAGACAATGAGCCGACTATACGCTCGGCTTCAGGTGCATGTAGGTGCGAGAGCAAGGTCTTTGCACGATGCTCAAGATCCCAGCCTTCAAGATGGGTGATTTCATCTAAGCACTCAGCACTTCGGTGGCTATCAGCGGGGATGCTTTCGTATTCAGCAATGAGGTCGAGAGTGTGCTGGGCGCCAGCTAATACGTTATCATGAACACTTGCCTCGTCGTCGAGCTCGAAATTCTGAGGTAGGTATCCGGTGACGAGTCCGCGTCGGTAAGTGACGCCGCCGGTGTCACCTACAGCTTCACCTGCAAGGATTTTTAAAAAGGTGGACTTGCCGCAGCCATTTCTGCCAACAAGGCCGATACGGTCACCTTGTTGAATGGCCAGAGTGGCGCCATCTAATACAGTGTGAGAGCTGTAGCTGACGCAAAGTTCGCTGGCGCTGACGATGGAATCGGACATGCGCGGCACTATACTGATGGATGGCAACTTGTCATGCTTTTTGAGTTGCATGAATGACTTGCAGGATCGACATGGAGATGTAGTCTGCGCCGCCTAGGCTCATGTCTCTGCGCTCTCAAATCAAACCTGGCCAAAGATGGATTAGTGAAACCGAACCTGAATTAGGTGTCGGTATTATGCTTAAGGTTGAATTTAAGCGTGTTGAGTTGATCTTTCCTGCTGCCAATGAGCGCAGGCAGTATGCTTTAGATAGTGCGCCGCTCCGACGGGTAGCTTTAAAAGTAGGGGAGATGCTTGAGACTCAGGAGGGTGAGGTGATTGAGGTTGATACCGTGCTCGAGCGTGATGGACTATTGGTTTATCTCTGTGGAGAACGAGAGGTAGAAGAGTCAGGTTTGTCCGACACAATGAGTTTCAACAAGCCTGAGGACCGCTTGCTAGGCGGTCATGTTGACAGCCTGCAAAGCTATGACCTCAGGGTGGAGGCCTTGCAGCGTCAATGTGACGTGATGCAATCGCCAGCGCGTGGCTTCGCGGGTGCCCGAATGGACTTGATTCAGCACCAGCTCTATATTGCTGATGAGGTAAGCTCCCGGGTATCACCACGAGTATTGTTGGCTGATGAAGTTGGGCTGGGTAAGACGATTGAAGCCTGCTTGATCATGCACCGGCTGCACTTAACAGGTCGAGCTGACCGTGTGCTGATATTAGTGCCTGAGCCTCTTTTGCACCAGTGGTTTGTCGAGCTTCTGAGGCGCTTTAACATGCTTTTCAGCTTATTTGATGAGTCGAGGTGCAATGCGATTGAGCAGGGGGGTGAAGGTGATGATAATCCATTTTTAGATAGTCAGATTGTGTTGTGCAGTGTCGATTTCTTGGCTTCGGATGCAAAACGTTCGCGCCAGGTTATTGAGGCAGGGTGGGATATGCTCATTGTAGATGAAGCGCACCATTTAGAATGGAACGCAATAAAACCGAGTATGGCTTATCAAGTGGTGGAGGCGCTGTCTCAAAAAACTGAAGCTCTATTGCTTCTTACTGCGACGCCTCGCCAGCTTGGCCCTGACGGCCACTTTGCGCGTTTACGTTTACTAGATCCCGATCGCTACGTTGATATTAGAGCATTTCAGCAGGAGGCTGACGATTATGAGCAGGTTGCTGACGCGGTGGGTAGGTTAGTGGATGGGCGGTCTTTGAGTGAGGAAGACCGCAGTTTATTTGTTTCTCAATCTGAGCGTGTTCAGGCTCATTGCCTTGCATTAGATAATGGAGATGAATCCGCGCGTGAGTTATTAATGCGTGAGTTGCTTGATACCTTTGGAACCGGCCGTGTTATGTTCCGTAATACACGAGAGGCGTTGACGGGTTTCCCTCAGCGCAAGGCCTCTCTAGTCGCAATAGCTGATGAGTCGGATAAAATAGTTTGGTTAGTAGAACTACTCAAAGAACTTGGCGAGGCGAAGGTATTGTTGATTTGCCGGACTCGCCAGCTAGCGGAAGAAATACCAGAGAAGCTCAAAAAAATTATTAATATCAATTGTGGTTTTTTTCATGAAGGGATGACGCTCTTGCAACGTGATCGTTCTGCGGCTTATTTTTCTGAGGAGGATGGCGCGCGCATATTAGTGTGCTCAGAGATTGGCAGTGAAGGCCGCAATTTCCAATTTGCTCATCATTTAGTGCTGTTTGATTTGCCTGATGATCCTGAACTCTTAGAACAGCGCATTGGCCGTCTGGACAGAATTGGCCAAGAGCAAACAATCAATATTCATGTGCCTTATGTGATGGGGACACAGGGTGAAGTCTTGGCGCGCTGGTATCACGAGGGTTTGCGCGCTTTCGAACACAGCCTACATGGAGCCAGCGAAATAGTCCGTGAGCTCGGGGGGGAGCCGCCGCGTGAGGCAATGGGTGAATCGGCATTGCAGACACTGGTGAGTCGTTCCAAGGAGTGTCGAACACGGGTTTCTGAACGACTGAAGCGCGGCTATGATCGGCTTTTGGAACTCAACTCAAGTAGGCCAGATCTGGTGGTAAAACTCATTGATGAGATGAAATCAATGGATGCAGATCGCTTGTCAGAAGATTTCTTAGTAAGACTGTGGGATCATTTCGGGCTGCACATTGACGAGCTTACAGATCGTTCTTATCTGCTGCTGCCTGGTCATTTAATTACAGACTCTTTCCCCTCACTTCCCGATGATGGGCTCAATGTGACTTTTGACAGGACTCGAGCTCTTTCCCGAGAGGATGCCACCTTCATGAGTTGGGATCATCCAGTTGCTCGCACAGCACTCGAACTGTTGCTGACTTCTGAAGCGGGCAACGCTTCATTTGGCGTCTGGGAGGGTGCCCGAGAGAAAGGGGTGCTGCTTGAGACCTATTATGTGGTTGAATGTGTAGCCCCTGCAGCGCTGCATAGTGATCGTTTTTTGCCCACGACACCCCTGCGGGTGCAGGTCGATCATCAAGGAGGTGACCGCAGTGCAGATCTACGTTTATCGGCAGATCATTTGCGTGTCGGTAACTTACATCAATTACTCAGTCAGGAAAAATTCCGTAAAGTGATGTTGCCGGCGATGTTGGAGGGATGCCAGAAAATTGCCGCTGAGCAGATGGCCACTGTTATTGATAAGGCTTCGATAGCATGTGACGAGAAGCTTGGAGCTGAAATTGATCGCTTGGTTACTCTGGGCAAAATTAATGATCATGTTAGCGAGAATGAAATTGATGCACTACGCCGCCAACACGAGACATTAAGCGCTGCTATAGGTAAATCCCGCCTGCGATTGGATGCCGTGAGAGTCATTTTTTGCCAACCGTGAAGAAAGCTTGAGCCGCCAGTAAAATCATTTAGTTTGGAAATCAGTTACCTCACATTAGAACCAATAACTACAACACTTAATTATCATGGGAAGAGCTTTTGAAGCACGACGAGCAGGCAAAGAAAAACGCTGGGGAGAAATGTCCAGATTGTATCCTAAATTGGGGAAAATCATTACTATGGCAGCCAAGGCTGGAGGTTCTGATCCAAATTCCAACACTGCACTAAAGACGGCAGTTAACAATGCTAAGGCCCAGAATATGCCGAAGGATAACATTGAGAAGGCTATCAAGCGTGCAACTGCCGCTGATGCAGCCAACTACGATGAGGTCAGCTACGAGGGTAAAGGTCCTCATGGCTCGCTTCTATGGGTTGAGTGCGCCACGGATAACACGACCCGTACGGTGGCTAATGTTAAAACCGCTTTTAACAAAGGTGGAGGCCAGGTTGTGAATAGTGGTTCCTTGGATTTTATGTTTACCCGCAAAGCGGTGATTGAGTTTGAGAAAACTGACGACCTTGATCTTGAGGAACTAGAGCTCAACTTAATCGACTATGGCTTGGAAGAGATGGATGTTCAGGACGATCGCATTATAGTTTATGGTGAATTCACTAGTTTTGGCGAGTTGACAAAGGCTTGCGAAGACATGGGGATCAAGGGGTTTAAAGCGAATTTACAGCGCATTGCCAATAGCCCAGCTGAGCTGACCGAGGCCCAGATGGAGGAGGTGGAAGCTCTGGTGGATAAGCTGGAAGAAGACGATGACGTGCAGGCGGTGTTCACCAATCTGGCGTAATCGCTATTAGTGAGATTATGTTTTGTGTCGTTTGATTTCTTGCCACAAACAGAAGATAACTGGCACCACGAACATACTGAGTAATACCACGACTACGCCACCGAAGATGGGCACAGCCATGGGCCCCATAATGTCGGCTCCTCGCCCTGTTGAGGTGAGTATCGGCAGTAGTGCCAGGATGGTGGTTGCCGAGGTCATCAAGCATGGCCGGCAGCGGCGCTTTCCGGCGAGGATAGTGGTTGCCCTGATTTGCTCGAGAGTTTGAGGGCGGTCTTTTTTGAATCGTTGGCGTAGATAGGTGGAGATGACCACGCCATCGTCGGTGGCGATGCCGAACAGGGCAATAAAGCCGACCCATACTGCAGTGGAGAGATTGATCGGGTGGATTTTGAAAATAGTTCTTAGGTTGTGGCCAAAAACGTCGACATTCATGAAGCCCGGTTGTCCGTAGAGCCACAGTAGGAGGAAACCTCCGGAAAAAGCCACGATGACACCACTGAAAATAATGATCGTGTTGATCACTGATCTGTTTTGAAGGTAAAGGATGAAGAAGATGGCAAGTAGGGCGAGAGGCATCATCACCATCATATTCCTATCAAATTCGAGTGCGGACTGGTAGTTGCCTGCGAACTCGTATCGGGTGCCCCCGCTGCGCTTTAGTTTGCCTGTCTTTTCTTGTTCTTTAAGATATGCTTGAACATCTTCGACCACGTCGACTTCAGCGAATCCTGGTTTGGAGCCAAAGGTGACGTATCCGGTGAGGAAAGTGTCTTCACTTTTGATCACTTGCGGGCCTCGGACATATTCGATGTTGACGAGTTGTCCGAGCGGAACCTGTGCACCTTCCCGAGTAGTGATAAGGATTTTTTTGATCGTCTCGATTGAGTCGCGGGTTTCGCGGGCATAGCGAACCTGAACATCGTAGCGCTCTCGTCCCTCAACGGTGGTGGTGACAACTTCGCCACCGATCGCCGTTTGGATGGTTTTATGGATATCGATGATATTAAGCCCGTAGCGTTTGGCCGCATTACGGTCGGGGTGGATTTCGAGGTAGGGTTTGCCGACGATGCGGTCTGCATTGATGCTATTGATATCAAGTCCAGGGATGTTGCTTGCTCGCATCAGTTGCTCGATTTGGAGACCGAAATCCTCAAGCGATAACAGAGAAGGAGCTTTGATTTTAATACCCATGGGTGCGCGCATTCCAGTGCGAAGCATGACGAGCCGAGTTTCGATGGGTTGAAGTTTCGGTGCGCCGGTCACGCCAGGAAGGTCGATGACTTTGCTGATTTCCTGCCAGATGTCATCGGCATTCTTAATATGGGGTCGCCATTGCCTAAATGGTTTTCCCTTTTTGTCGGCAATGAGTTCTCCCTTTTTGTCGTAAATGAAGTCACCTTGGTCATCGACTTTGAATGTGAGCACAACTCCCTGGTCATCAGCCAAGAATTCCGAGCGGTAATTTACGATGGTTTCGATCATTGAAATCGGTGCTGGGTCGAGTGCAGATTCCGCACGCCCGATTTTCCCAACGACCTGATAAACCTCGGGGATGGCGGCGATGGCAGCATCGAGTGTGCGCAGAGTACTGGTGGCCTCATCGATTGATGCGTGTGGGCTGACGGTGGGCATGACTAGGAATGATCCTTCATCGAGAGAGGGTCGAAACTCCTTGCCGAGACCAGGAAACTTTTGATCGATATCCTGATAGAGCGTGGTGTTTTTAATGCTATCGGGCAGGCTGGAGGTCAGCTGGCCAAAGCCAAGCCAAATGCACCCAGCCATGGCAATCATTATCAGCGGGATGCTTAGAAAGATCATTTTGTGGTCAAGGATCCATCTTAGGATGTGGGTGTATGCGAGCTCGAAGAACTTGAAGGTGAGCAGTAGCCCACCGAGAATGATGATGACAAAGAGGAAGTTAGTGAAGGTGGCGGAGTCGAGGCCGAGAGGCATCCAGTGTTTGGCTAGCAGCCAGCCAACAATCAGGGCAGCAATGATGTTGATACTGAGTAAGCCTGTTTTATGCAGGCGGGGTGGTAGCTTTGAATGGTAGGCACTGAGGAGTGCGAGGGCGGCCAGGACGATTGCGAGAAGTATCGAGAAGCCGAATGAGATGCCTGCTGCTACACCGAGGAGTGCGGAGATGAGCAGCTTTCGGCTTAGTATTTTAGCGGGCTGTTGTAATGCGGCGTTTTTTTCCGATGCGAGCCAATTGGGGAAAACACCCAAGAGGAAATGTGCGATCGGCGGAATGATGGTCAAGGCTACGATAATGGATGCGATCAGGGCGAAGGCGATGGTGAAAGCGAGTGGGCGGTAGAGTCGACCAGCCTCCCCGACCATGGTGAAGACAGGAAGGAAGCTGACCACCGTGGTCATCACGGATGTGGTAACCGCACCGGAGACCTCGGATACAGCCTCATAGATGATGGCTGCCGAGCTTGCCTTGGAGTCGTCGTCCCGAGCCTGCTGCAGATGTTTGATGATGTTTTCTGTGAGCACGATACCGACGTCAACAACCGTGCCGATAGCGATAGCGATACCGGAGAGAGCGACGATGTTTGCATCTACCTTAAATAGCTTCATGGCGATAAAGGTGATGAGCACAGCAAGTGGCAGCATGGCAGAAATCAGAACACTACTGCGTAGGTGGAGGATCATGATGATGACCACGATGATGGTAACGAGGATCTGCTCGATGAGGGCGGAGTCTAGGGTGTGGAGTGTCTCAGCGATGAGGCCCGAGCGATCGTAAAAGGGCACGATGGTGACCTTGGATGTGTTTATCCAGGAGGGCCAATGCTCACGTGTCTGGGTCTTGGCCCAGCTGAGCCAGGCGTTTTGATTGAGGGTAGTGTCGGCAGCTGCCTGGCTGCTGAATGCGGGTGAGATGTCATGATCGAGGGCGAATTTTCCCACGGTAGCTTTGTCCGTTTGTTGCCAGTCGACGATCACCTTAATGGGTAAAGCCTCTGATATTTCTTTGACCTTGGCCTTGGTATTTTTGATCGTTGCCATCGGGTTGGCTCCATAGCGTGCGACTACGACACCTCCAGTGGCGTCTGCTCCATTAACGTCGATGACGCCACGCCTCATGGCGGGACCGAGTTGAACCGTGGCGACTTGGGCGACGGTGATCGGGGTGTTATCACGCACAGCGACCACGGCATTACGCAGGTCGTCGAGCTCGCGGATGTATCCCGAACCTCGCAGAATGTATTCCACACCATTGATGGCGAGGTTGCGCGCGCCTGTTTCCATGTTGCTTTTGCGCACGGCGTTGGCGACTTCGCCCAGAGTTACATTCCACGCCTGGAGTTTGATCGGATCGACCTCTACCTGGTATTGTTTGACGAATCCACCGACGGAGGCAACTTCTGCGACACCATTGGCACCCAGAAGTGAGTAGCGGACGTAGAAGTCCTGGAGCGAGCGGAGTTCCTCGGGGTTCCATCCCGGGACTGGATTGCCATCAGGGTCGCGGCCTTCGAGAAAATACTGATAGACCTGCCCCAGACCAGTGGCGTCTGGGCCCAGCGTCGGGGTGGTTCCATCCGGCAGCAGACCAGCGGGCAGGCTGTTGAGTTTTTCAAGAATCCGGCTGCGGCTCCAGTAATAGTCGATATTTTCTTCGAAAATCAGATAGACGTAGGAAAATCCAAACATCGAGTAGCTGCGGACTTCTTTTACGCCGGGGATTCCCAGTAAGGAAACGGTCAGCGGATAACTGATCTGATCTTCAACATCTTGTGGCGAGCGACCCATATACTCAGTGAAGATGATTTGTTGGTTGTCGCCGAGATCGGGGATGGCATCGACGGCGATGGGGTCACGCGGGAAATTGCCGGTATCCCAGTCAAAGGGAGCGACCCGCACTCCCCAGCCGATGACGAAGGTGAGAAGAATGAAGACAACCAGTTTCTGGTTGAGGCAAAAGTGAATCAAACGGTGCATTGGGTGATGGGGTTGGCAGCTTTATTATTTGCTTTCCTGTGACAGGGTATCGGTGAGCTCTCCGCAGCTATACATGCCGCTGCCGAAGTAGGGGTTCTGGACTTTTGGAATGGGTGAGAGCCAATCAGCCCCTTTGCCTTGGTCGGCCATTGGACAGTGAACAACGTAGAGGTTGCCAAGCTGGTTGATGCCGTGCTTTTTAATGAGGGCGATAAGATGTTTTGAAACAGGCGGTAATGTATTACGTAGCTCTTTGAGTTCGGTGTTTTTTTGCAGCTGCTGAGTTGCAGTCAGGAGTTTTGCTTTTTCCGAGTCATCGGGCAGTGCCGCGATAGCTTTGATGAGGTTGGGGATGGCTTGGCTGGCGGGTTTTGCTTGGTCATCTGAAAGCGGCTTGGAGATTTGCAGGTAGGCGACGATGGTTTTTTGCAGTGGTAGGATCCATGCCGTGTTGAGCTTTGCTGCTGGGATGGGGTGCCATGGCAGCCCGGTGAAACGTCCGGTTTCTGACATCTGGTGTCGGATTTTTCTGAGTGATACGTGACTTGGCGACAGGATCGAGCTCAGGGTATTGTCGAGTCGCATGGAAAATTCTTGCCAGAGGGCGAGTTGATCTGCTTGCAGCTGGTCGGTTTTGATTTGTTCGAGTGTGGATCTCATAATGCTCAAGTGGCTGCGGGCTTGCTCGATATTGTGGTTTTTGATGGCTTGTTCGAGTTCTCCGTAAGCACGTAGCAAAGGTGACCACTGCGCCAAGATTTGTCGGGGGGGGTGGATTGCGGATGACTCAACTAGGCCCGCGTTCGGATTCATCATCGATGGGCGAGCCTTGATCTGGAGCTCGCTGTCGAGCTTGTATGCACCGTGGGTGACGACGAGCTCCCCAGGGTCTAGGCCATTGGCGACGATAAAATAGTCACCAGCTTTTGTTCCTAATACGATTTCACGACCTTCGAATGTGGGCTCGGATTTTTCTGGAATGCGGACGTAGACAATGGCGCGCTTTCCTGTGCGTAGCACGGCTGATGCAGGCACGAGTATTGGATTTTCATTGGCTTGGTCTGATGGGATGAAGCCAAGTGTTTCCGCAGGCACGAGGGCCATACCGCAGATGTCACATTCACCCGGGCCATCCTTGACGATTTCGGGATGCATCGGGCTGATCCACTTGCCGGCCAGATCGGCACTGAGGACGCGCCCGTGCAGGGCGACTTTCGCTTCGGCGGATGCGTTGGCAAACATGCCGGGTTTGAGCAGAAGGTCTTGATTGTCGACATTGACCCGGACTTTGACGATGCGGCGTTTTGGGTCTAGCTGTGGGTCGATAAAAGCGATGCGACCGTGGAAGGTTTTTTCCGGTATGGCTTCGACATTAAATGAAACTTCTTGGGCGTATCGCAGCCATGGCAGGTCTGATTCGTAGGCTTCCATTTTGAGCCAAACGGAACTTAGCTTGGCGATGCCAAAGAGCGGGTCGCCGGTTTTAAGGTATTGGCCTTCTTTGGCGTTGAGTTTGACAATAATACCGTCTTGTTGAGCCGTCAGGGTGATGTGGTTACTTGGTTTTCGTTGTTTTTCGATAGTGGTAATCTGTTGGTCGGTGAGTTCCAAGAGACGAAGTTTTTCACGTGCGGCGGCGAGTAGATTAGCACGTATATTGCGCACAGCTGGTGAAGATGAGGTGTTTACTGATTGGACAGCTTGAATGAGCTCTTGTTGGGCGACGTAGAGTTCCGGGCTGTAGATTTCTGCGATAGCGTCGCCTTTGCTGACGGTGGTTCCGGTGAAGTCTGCGTAGAGACGGTCAAGCCGGCCACTGATGCGAGCGGTGGTGGTAACGATGGTGCGTTCATCGTAGTCGATTTTACCAAAGAGCTTTACGCTTACCTGTGCTGGAGCACGAAGCACTGGACTGACTCGTAGATCGAGTAATGCGGCAGCCTGCTGGCTAATGGTGATTTCACGCAGGCCACCATCGTTACCCTCATCCATGAGCTCTATGAGATCCATATTGCATATCGGGCAGAGGCCGGCATTGGGCTGGCGGATCTGTGGGTGCATGGAGCAGGTCCAGACTTCGATTTTTTCGGCTGTGTCGGTTCCTTGGTGGTCGTGTTTTTTAGAGGGAAGAGCGAACCACCAACCTGCGAAAAAGAGGATCAAGGGAATTAGAATGGCACTTGGTTTTTTAACCAGAGAGGAGAGCCTCTGGAGATTTTTGTTATTTTTCATGGCTTGCTTGGATTTGAGATTTGATATCAGGGTTGTTTTTTATCGGATTGCAGCTGCGCTTTTCAGAGATGCGTATGCTTTTCCGAGTGATGCACGATTACCTTCCTGCTTGAGTTGTAGGGAGAGCAGAAGGCGCCAGGTATCCAGCACATCGACAAAGGATTGTTTGCCGGCGCTGTATGATTGTAGTGATAATTGGTGGGCTTGGCGGGCATCGGGTATAAGACGCTGATCAAACAGGCTGATCATCTCGCGCGATGCCTGAGCTCGGAACCATGCATCTTCGATACGCTGTCTGAGATCGGCACGAGAATTAGCAACTCCTGCCTGCATTTCGGCGATTCCGGCATTAGCTTCACGAATTTTGGCACGGCGCGGTTTTTGCCAAATTGGCAGGGTGACGCCGAGGGTGAACATGGTCTGATCATCACCATTGGCAACCGGTGATAAACCAGAATTATTTACCCACCCGTGCTGAGCGCCAATGAGGAAGTCGGGGAAGGCGTCGAGGCGGGCTTTGTCCAATCGATGCTCGAATGCAGCGATGCGAGCTTGTCCTGCTTTAATACTTGGGTGCGATGATTCGGCTCTTTTGATGAGTTTGTTGAGACTGTCTGAGCTTGGGCTTGATGAGCGTGTGGGATGCGGCAAGTATGATCTTGAAGGACGGTTGAGTAGTGCATTGAGCCTAGCCTTGTGGCTGTTGACTTGTTGTCTCGCGCTGATGAGTTGTTGCTCGACCTTACTTGCTTCTGTAGCGATTCTCAGTAGGTCGGCTTGGGTGCCTTCGTTGGCCTCGACTCGAGCTTGAACAATTTCTTGAACGGTTTCTAAAATCTCACGATTTTCAAGGCTGATACGCCGGCTCTGATAAGCGAGGTAGTAATCCCAATAGGTGAAGCGAACTCTCTCAGAGATGCGAAGCTTGAGGTTTTCAAACTCTGCTTCGCTGGCATTAGTCTCTTTTTGAGCTGCCATGGCTTTGGCTCGGCGTTTTCCAGGAAAGGGTATTTTTTGTTCGATGCCTGCTATCGTATTGATTTGGCCAGCCGCAGTTTCTGCGAGATTTCCTGCGCTGATCTTCGCTTGGGGGTCAGGTAGAGCCTTCTCTTGGGCAATCTTTGCTTGGAGGCGGTCGATTTTGTGTTTTGCTGCGGTAAGTGATGGATGGTGAATGAGGGCGAGATCTACGAGCCTTTCAGCATTGGCATTGACAGAAATACGATAGTTGATCGCTTTGATTTGCCCACTCCGCATCTCGCTTGGCGTTAGAGACAGATTGTGTGATTCTGGTGTCTGGCAGCCCACTAAAAGAGTGATCAGAACTAAGACTGGTCGTGTATGTTTGCGCATATTGGTATAAAAAATTGAGGTGAGTTAATGCAATACCCCTTTTAAATCTGTTAGATTGTGCGGTGAGGTATGGTAGTGTGACGATAAATAGCGAATGAGACGAAGGCTACGATGATGCCATGTGCCTATTTTTCGTAGGCGATCGAGCATTGCTCGCGCCTAAGTGCTCACACTTTGGTGTGAGTTAGTTCCGTTATCAAAGCAGGAACACTGAGTAAAGAATGCGCAGGGCGCTATTGGGGGGCGGGTGAGTTAGTGCAGCTGGTATGATCGCAGGAGTGTGGCAACGATTACCAGTTTCTATTGATTCTATGGCAGGATTCGCCTCACAGGAGATATGATTTGTTTGGAAATGGTAGGGCTTAATGTCCAGGTAATCCTTATTCTGTGCACATATGCACGCGTGTTGATTTCCTTTGTTTTTTTCCTGGTCATTATTAGCAGCTGACGATGAGCAACACGATGCAACAGGATCTTTTAAGGGTGTGCTACAGCCAGCCAATGAGCAACAGCAGGCTGGATTGACCAGCAGTATTGCAAGTATGACTGTGACGATATTCCTTATTACAAACATCAGTTTAAAATGATATTAACACCAATAAGTTATCACTAAGGATGTTATGTAGCAAGTTGATTATGATGTGCTAGTCAGGCTGATATGGTGAACCCTTTGACGTTTTCGAGCGGCGGGGTTTCCATAAGGTGTATATTTTTTATATAGTGGGATAAGGTGCTTTCTTCGACGATTTCATTGAGAAACTCATCCACTTCTTCTTCCTCACCCATGAGGTTTAGTTCTACGGTGCCTTCGGGCAGGTTCTTGACGTTGCCAATAACATCAAATCCCATAGCGAGTTGTTTGACGGTATAGCGAAATCCGACTCCCTGGACTCTGCCTTCGAATACAGCTCGTTTAGCGATCATGGCGCCATCCTAGTTTAGCTCATACTATAATGCCAGCCTGACTCTGGGCGAATTGGTAATTAGTGATTTTTTCCTCGGAGTATGTGGCTGATCTGGTTTTACTCAAACACGCTCATGAAGTCTTACCTACTTGCGTCTCGGCCTAAAACTCTACCTGCTGCTATTGTGCCAGTATGGGTAGGCTGTGCATTGGCGTATCGTCTCACCGGGCAGTGGGATGGGGGGCTAGCTTTTTATACAGTCATGGGAGCCGTCTGGATTCAGGTGGCGACGAATTTTTTTAATGACGCCATCGATTCACAAAAAGGAGCAGATACAGATGCGCGGTTGGGACCATTGAGGGCCACAGCAGCGGGGCATCTCTCTATCAAAACAGTGTATACTGCGGCATTTCTTTGCCTTCTCCTTGCGGCGGTTTTTGGTTTTCCTCTGTTTATGATGCGTGGCTGGCCGATGATCGCGATCGCAGCCCCCTCGTTTTATCTCGCTTATGGGTATACTGGGGGGCCACTTCCTCTTGCTTACAAGGGACTTGGTGAGCTGTTTGTTATTTTGTTTTTTGGCGTTGTCGCAGTAATGGGGACAGTCTTTGTTCAGACAGGAGCGTGGTATATTGAGGCTTTCGTGGCAGGTTTGGCAATTGGATGTCTTTCTGCTGTGCTTATCTCTATCAATAATTTGCGTGATATAGATGAGGACAGAGCTAACACTAAAAACACCCTGGCGGTGAAGTGGGGTAGGCGTGCGGTTCTCAATCTCGTCTGGATGATGATTCTGGTCGCATACTCATGTGCAGTATGGCTATTCGGTGCGGGGCTAGACCTGCTTTATTTTTTGCCTGCTTTCTTATTGGGCTTGTTGATTATCAGAAGCATTCACGGGCATTTGCCAGGTCAAATCTACAATAAGTTTCTGGCAATGGCGGCACTTCAGTTGATTCTTTATGCAGGAGCGTTTATGTTGAACTGCAACTCATGAATGAGATGACAAACAAGATTTCCATTTGCCAATATGCGATGATCAGTAGTGGCTCTTTGAACGCAAAGTCAGCCCGTCGTGAGCATCATGGAGCTTTGATTCGCGTCGATCATGGAGGTGTATTCGGCTATGGTTGTATCCATCCTTGGCCAGAGTTAGGTGATCAGAGTTTAGATAAAACGCTAACGATGCTAGCAGAGGGGCTACACACAGCTCTGAGCGCCCGAGCCATGCAGTGCGCGCAAAGGGACGCGGAAGCTCGCGGAAATAGGGTCAGTCTTTTCGATGGACTTGTTGTGCCCCGAAGCCATGCCACGCTGATGATGAACGAGGATAATTTTGCAACGGCGGTGCATGCTGGGTTTACGACTGTGAAGGTAAAGGTTGGCAGAAGCCCTGCTGTTGAGGCTCAATTCATCCGTGCGCAAGCGAAGCTCTATCCCGAATTGATGTGGAGGCTCGATTTTAATGGTTCACTGAATGCTAAAGCTGTTGAGTCACTGCTCGCCGATCTGGGTGAGGAGGTGCGCGATAAGATAGATTTTCTCGAAGATGCTTTTCTGCCAGGTATTACGCCATGGGTTGATGCCTTGGGGCCTTATGATATCGCCATGGCTGTGGACCGTGAGGTGGAGGATGCTTGTGGTAGCTATGGTGTTGCTGTCATCAAGCCAGCTCTCAATCAGCCAGGTCCATTATTAGAGCGTGTCGTCAATGAGGGTAAACGAGCGGTGATTACTAGCTATATGGATCACCCACTTGGGCAAAGCTTTGCCGCGCTGGAGGCAGCTCATGCATATCAGTCTTTTCCAAAAGTTGTGGATACTTGCGGGCTGATTACCCATGGTTTGTTCGAACAAAATGAATTTACCGCTG
Source organism: Akkermansiaceae bacterium (assembly GCA_029252325.1). Lineage (GTDB taxonomy): Bacteria > Verrucomicrobiota > Verrucomicrobiia > Verrucomicrobiales > Akkermansiaceae > Oceaniferula. The sequence continues at coordinate 71 of JAQXBQ010000217.1, read as the reverse complement.
CTTTGGGCGCGGCTCGACCAAGTTTTGATCCTCCGAGTGGTACTGGCCTTGGGTTTGATGAGTTACTAGAA
>JAQXBQ010000215.1 GCA_029252325.1 Akkermansiaceae bacterium | reverse complement strand
GCCCTATCTGGCAAAATATCAGCCGGTGACAAAATCATCATATCCAGCTTAGAGCACCACGCCAATATCGTCCCATGGCAAATGCTTTGCCAGCGTACTGGAGCTACACTTTTAGTAATACCTATTCATGAAAACGGCACCTTGGATATGGATGCCTACGCTGAAATGCTTGATGATCACGTGAAGTTGGTAGCCATCAGCCACGTTTCGAACGCACTTGGAACAGTCAATCCAGTGTCATCCATCATTTCTATGGCAAAGAAATATAACGCCTTAGTTCTGGTCGATGGTGCCCAAGCAGCACCACATTTCAAAATCGACGTGCAAGCTCTAGATTGTGACTTCTATGCTTTCTCTGCGCACAAAATTTATGGCCCGACAGGCATTGGAATCCTTTATGGTAAGGAACAAATTCTCAATGAACTTCCGCCATGGCGAGGCGGCGGCGAGATGATCAAAGAGGTAAGCTTTGAGCATACCACCTACAACGAGCTTCCATTTAAATACGAGGCTGGCACACCAGATATTGAGGGTGCCATTGCCATGGCTGCAGCTGTTGACTACATGAATAGCATTGGCCTCGAAAGTATCGCAGCTCATGAAACAAAATTAGAAAAGAGGGCAACATCAGCGTTAAAAGAAATAAAGGGTATCCAATTATACGGAACTGCACCACACAAGGCTGGCGTTGTTTCTTTTCGCATCGAGGGCATCCATCATTATGACCTTGGAACACTTCTGGATCAAATGGGTGTAGCTGTTCGCACTGGACACCACTGCTGCCAGCCACTGATGGCGCGATATGGCATCACCGGCACTGTGCGCGCTTCCTTCGCGGTATATAATACTGAACAAGAAGTTGACGCTTTCATCGAAGCTGTTCAGAAAGCTACGAGTATGCTAGCGTGATATCTTCTACCGCCTTGCCTTAGCCACACGGTTCACAAAAGCCTGCATCTCACCCTGCTTTTGCTCTAGCTGATCAACGAGCTTAAGTTGTGTTCTCGCACGATCAAGATTCTGACCATCCCTCTGGGTTTTAAAATATACATCCCCTTCTAAATAATCAGTCAAGAAGCGCATACCTGTCTCGAGTGAGATGAGACTCCCGGCGAATGCCAGATTATCCAACTCAGCATCACATAGGCAGTGGCAGGCATCAATATAACCCTCGGCCAATGCTTCAAACATAGGCATGCGCACCAGCACCTCGCTGAGGTCAGGCTCGTCTTCTGCAGCTGGGCTCACAGCAGTTCGTACTAGATCACCAAAATCATAGAGAGAAAGCCCAGGCATTACGGTATCAAGGTCAATCACACAGACCGCTTCATCCGTATCTACGTCCATCATTACATTGTTTATTTTGGTATCATTATGCGTCACTCGGGTGGGCAAAAGCCCGTCCCGCTGCAGATCGACGAGCTTAGAAACCATCCACTGTCGTTTTTGAATAAACTCTAACTCAACAGCTACACTAGCACGTCGCGAACAAAGGTCACGATCAGCTACATCCATCAAGCGCTCGTAGCGCTTTGGAGTATTATGAAAATCAGGAATGGTCTCCTCGACGCCCTCAAGGGGTATATCACTGACCAGATCTTGAAACGAGCCAAAGGCATGAGCTGCTTGATATGCTTGGCGTGTATTTTCAACAATCTCATAAGTACGACATCCCTCGATGAAGTTGTAGCAACGCCATATGCCACCTCCAGCACCAGACACGTAAAGCCCCCCTTTTCTCGCTGGGTATAGGTTCAAAGTCTGACCTCCCACATCACGCTTAACCCGCATCACCTTTAAGTTGATATGGTGAGTTACCATTTCAACATTACGCATCACGGCTAAGGGGTCACGGAATACCTTTTCATTAATCCGCTGGAAAATGTAACGGTGCTTTAGACCATCTTCAGTTTCAAATGTCGCTATGTAAGTGGCGTTGATATGACCACTGTGAATCTCCTCACCTTTTATGAAAACTCCAGCAATGGCGAAATCATTGGCAATTTTTTCGATATGACAATTGTAATCCATTATTTGATCACCGCTCAGGCAGAAGGAGTATCAAGTCGACGAATGATACCTGGCAAGGCTAGCTCGATCACTGCCGCAACTTCCTCGTAAGCCCTCGACCCCATGCCTATGGGGTCAGGCACATCAGCACCTGCTAGATTTTCATCCCCATCGATGAAATCACACAACAAACTTAGTGAGTCGTCACAATCAGGGCTGAATTGCTTCACTATTGCTGCATGCGAGCTCGTCATAGCCACGATCAAATCAGATTCAGATAGAAGCCTCTCATCTATTTGACGGCTCTTGAATCCTTGCAGCGATGCTTCCTTAGACCTCACTATCTGAACTGTCTCTGAACTTGCAGGCTGCCCTGCCATGGCTCCCACGCCAGCAGAGCCTACCGTTACCACAGAATTGTCACCCAGAGCTTTTTTAAGCAGCGCTTCGGCCATAGGGCTACGACAGGTATTACCCGTGCAGACAAACAAAACATTTCTCGTCGACATTTTTTAGAGCTGAATAATGGGGCGTATCGTAGTCATCCATAAAATAGATGAGAG
>JAQXBQ010000190.1 GCA_029252325.1 Akkermansiaceae bacterium | reverse complement strand
AGGCTGATGAGGCTGATGAGGCTGATGAGGCTGATGAGGCTGATGAGGCTGATGAGGCTGATGAGGCTGATGAGGCTGACCCCAAGAATTTAAGTGCATGGGATGATATAGCTGAGCTTGCAGCATCAAGGCCGACTGCTATTGAGGGTGAGGCCCGACCACACGCGGTCACTCAAGAGGATCATGACAGGATTGAGGACCTGCTGAGGCAGTTTCGCGATCGATACGGTCGAGAATAGGGTGTAGGCCTCATTGTCATAAAACCCCAGCGAGTGCTTGGGATGATTCTGACATCAAAAAGGCGTTTTTTTTAGATCCATGAGGATTTACGCTTGTCATTGAACGGTTGCATCTATTTATTCACTCATGGCGCAGATCTCACTTGGACTATCGTTTGATGATGTATTACTCACCCCACGCTACAGTGGTGTTTTACCCGGTGACGCAGATTTAAAAACCAGCTTGGCATCTGACATATGCCTCAACATACCGGTTGTTTCGGCCGCTATGGACACTGTTTCAGAGACGGAACTAGCCATTGCACTGGCTCAGGAAGGCGGCATTGGTGTTATTCATCGTAACAACAGTATCGAGGAGCAAGCGGCTATGGTGCTCAAGGTGAAGCGCTCCGAGAGTGCTGTGATTCATCAGCCTTACACGGTTTCAAAGAATCAAAAGGTCGGTCAATTACGTATCATTATGGAGGAGCAAGGCTTCTCTGGATTTCCAGTCGTCGACTCAGAGGGTAAGCTCGAAGGAATGGTCACTGGCCGAGATGTTCGACACATGGCCGACGATGCGGCGACCATTTCCGAGGTCATGACACCACTCGAGCGTTTGGTGACTTCTCACGAAAGCACAGAGCTTCGTGAAGCGCGCGCCATCCTTTACGAAAACAGAATCGAGAAGTTGCCTTTGATTAATGACCACGGTTTGTTGACGGGCTTAATCACGGGCGCTGATATTGAAAAACGCATCACGTTCACCAATGCTGCCAAAGATCCGAACGGCCAGCTGCGTTGCGGTGCCGCCGTAGGTGTAGGGCCAGATTGTGTCGAGAGAGGACAGGCGCTGATCGAGGCTGGTGCAGATGCCTTATTCATTGATGCCGCTACTGGTCATACAAGCCGGGTTATTGAAGTGATTGGCAAATTGCGTGAGCTTGGTGATGTGCCGATCATCGCTGGTAATGTGGTGACAGCAGAGGGGGCTAAGGATTTGGTTGAGGCTGGCGCGTCAGCACTCAAAGTTGGTGTTGGCCCCGGATCTATATGCACTACTCGGGTCATCTCTGGTGTGGGCATGCCCCAGTTTACAGCCATACAAAATGTTTCGTCTTATTGTAGAGAGAAGGGCATTCCAGTAATAGCAGATGGAGGCATCCGATACTCAGGAGATATTGCTAAGGCACTTGCTGCAGGTGCTGATTTGGTGATGCTGGGCTCTATATTAGCTGGAACGAGGGAAAGTCCAGGTGCGACGGTTCATTACCAAGGTCGGAGATTTAAATCTTACCGTGGTATGGGCTCGGTAGGTGCGATGCGTAAGGGCTCAGGTGATCGCTATGGTCAAAATAGTTCCGGCAAGTTAGTAGCCGAAGGTGTAGAAGGTAGGGTTCCCTACAAAGGGCCGCTATCTGAGGTGGTATTCCAGCTGATGGGTGGACTTAAGTCCGGTATGGGTTATATTGGAGCATCCAATCTTGAGGAACTTCGTGATCGAGCTCAATTCACCCAAATTACTTCTGGCGGATTAAAGGAAAGTCATGTGCATGACATCACCATCACGGAGGAGCCAGTCAACTACCAGCCATCGGCATAAAACCCCGGCCAGGGAGCATGCATTATTAGATGGCCGGAAAAGCTCTCAGCTATACACATCCATATTTTATGATAGAAAAAAATCACGTAGCCGTTTTTGATTTCGGCTCACAATATACTCAACTCATTGTCAGGAGGGTTCGCGAACTGGGCTTTTTCGCGAAGCTCTATGAGCCCGAAGAAATTTCTTCGATAGGTCAACCCGGCGCGATCATTTTGTCAGGTGGGCCTAAAAGCACCAGCGACGAGGATGCTCCAGATATTGATTTTGATGCACTTGATGCCTTTGGCGTTCCTGTATTAGGTGTTTGTTACGGCATGCAACTTCTTAACATCAAGTTTGGAGGTTCTGTTAAATCGAGCAATCGTCGCGAGTATGGCCCTGCAGAGTTGAAGCCCATGGCCAGTGAAGGGCTCTACGAAGGTATCTCTCATGAGTCTCAGGTATGGATGAGTCATTCAGACACAGTGAGCGATTTGCCAGATCGCTGCCAAGTGTTAGCAGCTAACAAAGAGGGGACTCCGGTTTCCTTAAAATGGTGTGATCGTTACTATGGTATACAGTTTCACCCAGAGGTGACTCACAGCCATGAAGGTCTTCGTATTCTGCATAATTTTTTGTTGCAGGCAGGTGAATTAGAGGAGTTTAGAATTGAGGACTTCAAGCGTGAACTAATCGATGAGATTCGTGAGCGTGTTGGTGACAAGCAGGTGGTTTGTGGAGTCAGTGGTGGTGTTGATAGCACTGTGCTAGCTGTGCTCTTGCATGAAGCTGGAGTGAATATGCGAGCCATATTCGTTGATCATGGATTGATGCGGATGGATGAAGGTGACGAGGTGCGTAACAACTTTCACCGAATGGGTGTGAAGATTGAAACAGCGGAATGCTCAGAACTTTTTCTCGGCCAATTAGCTAATGTTTCAGACCCAGAGGAGAAACGCAAAATCATCGGCAATTTATTCATTGATGTATTTTGGGATGTTGTTGGTGATGCAGAGATGCTCGCACAAGGCACACTCTATCCTGATGTGATCGAATCAGCATCCAATGCGAAATCAAAGGCATCTAAAATCAAAACACACCACAACCGGGTGCCTCGTATTCTTGAGCTTCAGAAGCAAGGCAAGGTTCTAGAGCCACTGGCTGAATTGTTCAAAGACGAGGTTCGTGAGATTGGAACATCACTAGGTATTCCGCAGGATATTTTGAATCGTCATCCATTTCCAGGCCCAGGCCTAGCGGTAAGATGTCCTGGTGATATCACAGAGAAAAAATTAAGAATTATCCGGGAGTGTGATTCGATCTTTATCAGCCGTCTTAAGGATCATGGATGGTATGACAAGGTGTGGCAGGCCTATGCTGGTTTGATTCCCGTCAAGACGGTTGGTGTAAAAGGTGATGAGCGGAGTTATGAGTGGGCGATAAGCCTGCGTGCCGTGATAAGTGAAGATGCTATGACAGCCGACTGGGTGGAGCTTCCATCCGCTTTATTGCGAGAGACGAGTAACCGCATCCTCAATGAGGTTGATGGTATTAACCGTGTCTTGTATGATATATCGACTAAGCCTCCTGCAAGCATTGAGTGGGAATAGGAATACATGAGTTTTTGATAGTAGCGTAGAGATGAGGTGCCCACGATGCGTTCAGAAAATTCACCGAAGTGCGGCGCAGTGTCCTCATTGTGGTTTTGCTCTCTCTGATCTCGATGATCTTTATGGCGCAGACGAGGTTCGATTGAAGCGCCTCACTGACATGGCTGGGGCTTTGCGTCTCAGTGAGAGGCGCAAATTAGAGGGGGCGCTTGATGAGTTTCAAGTAAGTTTTCCACAGTTGTTTTTTAGTGTCTATTATGGCGCCCTCGAGGATAGGACGAACATAAGACAGTTTGGTATGTGGTTGCTCAATCATGCGGCCTATGACGATCTAGAAATTAATCGCCCCAACGATGGTGGTATTCTGCTACTGGTGGATCTCAATACCAAGGTTGCATCTATTACCTTCGGCTACTTGATTGATCCCTTCCTGACGGAAGAAGATACGTTCAATATTTTAGCTAAAGCTCACCCGCACTTACTACAAGGTAATCATTTGAAAGCGGCGTTAGTGGTAGCTCGGCAGTTGTCGCATGTCTTAAAAAGAAAATCAAGACAGGCAAATCGCCATCCTGAATCATTCAAAATGTATTTGGGCAGCGGGTCAGGCTCGCCTAAAGACCTAGAGAGAATTCGTGTGAATAAGACTTTAGGGCCCAGCTTAGATGGTAAGCGGGAGCCATATTCTCAAAATAAGGAAAAGGGAGTTCAGCCTTGAAAGCAGATCTTTTATGTTCGCTTCTGTTGTTACTGCTGACATGTGTGTCAGTGGTCGCTGAGTCGCTTCCGCAATGGTCTGATGAGGATTTCGCGCGCTCGCGTAGAGGTGAAATTATTGCTGGTGTTGATATTCTTGTAGAGGATAAGGAGGTAATGGCGTTACTCAAGCTGAGCTTGGCTGATGAGGTTTTGCCTATATTGCCAGAGGAACCTGAACTGGTTTATGACCCGAGTGTAGTGCCTGAACAGGTTTTGAAACGTTATTTTTCGACATTTGAAAAGCATTTGATCGATCCTCAGCAGTTGTTGACTACGCCCGAGTATATAGACCAAGAAGGGTTTTTAAATTATCACGCAGAAAATTCTACGCTGAAAGTTAAGGTGTATCTCTTTGATGCTGATCAGAACTTGCCAGGTTCTCACACAATTGATGAAATTTGCCAACGGCTCTATGCTGACGAAGCTCTCACTGCAGTGGTTTTTTGTTTCTTAGGAAGTCCTGATAGGACTCAGCTGGCTTTTGCAGGCAGGGGTTCAGAAAATATTACTCCAACAAAGCAGCGTGAAATTTTGGCAACTGCTAAAATCAAAGCAATGGGCAAATCAGAACCTGCAATGCAGCTTGATTCATACATTGTCCAGCTGTCCATCAGTCTATTTTGGCTAGAGGAAGATCTGGAAAAGCTGATGGCGGTCATAGCAGCTGAGGAGAGCAGAGAGTTGGCTGCGACAGCGTGGCTATCGAGTAAGGAATCAGGAGAGCTTCATGTCGTTGAGATGGCTAATAGTGAGGGG
>JAQXBQ010000184.1 GCA_029252325.1 Akkermansiaceae bacterium | reverse complement strand
AATCGTCCTGTTCAATTTTGATGATCTTGGATTTGATCTTTGATTCAGTTTCTTGAATATATTTCGTTTCTCTGGCTATTTTTTGTTGGCTCATCCACGCTTCAAGTTTTTTTACCGAGCGCTCTGCCTCGATGCCATAGCCATATCCTGTATTAGAAAATGATCCTAACATAGGAGCTGGGATCCACCGATCGCCGCGCCTCAGGAGGGCAATTCGGTAAATACGTGTATTGAGCGGGTTAACGCTATTTTCTAAGCGTATTAAAACGGATGCAAAATGTGAATCTGTGGATTGCGCTTCAAGGGTAAGTGTGTCGGTGTCGCTGAATTCGTTATCGTGTAATCTCTTGAGTCTGGTTTCTAACTCTTTGCGCCTTTTTGGGCTGCAGTGACGTGATATAGCGGTGTCGCGGTTTAGATCCAGCTGATTGTCCGAAATGAGTTTGAGGAAATGGAATGCTACATTCGCCTGTTCTTCTTTGTCGTCGTTGATGACAGGCTCTTTCTCAGCACAATTTGCCGATACAATCATCACTATGAATAAACATAGAGGTGATAATAATCTCATTGAAACAGTAGGAGGTCTCCGGATGAAAAATTTGATGTCGATAAATGGGTAAGACACTTGAGGGAATTGATAAGAGGGAGCTGGTTTATTGGGTCAGTTCCTCGAACGCTTTCACTTTTTGTTTCGATGTCTCCTGAGGTGTATGAGGGTTTAGTGTCGATGGTTTTTCAAAGGAGAGTGGTTTAGAGAGGATTGATGTATGGCTACTTCGTAGGCGCGCGTTGAGGTTGTCGTGTGGATTGTGTATGGTGCCGCCAAGTTTTATTTTAGTATGTATGTTGCCATCCTTAGGTGATGAGAAGATTGCTGGGGCAGGAGCTTTGTCATCAAAAAGTCTTGAGGGGATCCCTATTTCTAATTCTCCTGATAGGTTGCCCTCATGATCGACCGTAATGTCCCCCTTGATGCTCAGTAGTTGGCTACTGATCAGGTTTAGGTTCCTGAGCGACACACCATCACGTGAGCGAATTATTGAGCCTCTGCAGAAGCTGAATGAGGGATGAAGATAGTTTGATTTGCCGGTTAGGTCTCTCAAATCATTAAGCATGGGTAGCTCGCTAATATGCAATTGATTGGAGTTAAATGGCATGATGAAGCTAAGATCGCCCTCTTCTTTTTGTCCGTGAGTGTATGATATAGAACCCATATCGCTGTTGATCTCACCCTTGATCATATGTCCAAGACCTTTACCTAATATGTCCTCTAACGGGTAATTAATTGATTTCACATCTAACACGATTGGCTGATCTTTGTCTTTGTAAACTATTCCCTTGATGATGATCTCTCCTTTGTGGTCATTGTTTGCTTTGAGACGTGCTTCTATTTCAGCGTTTGATGAGTGCAGTGTTACAATGCCTGAGGATATGGTGAGCTCAGGCCAGTGGGGGATATTTAATGAACCCTTGTTGAATGAAACTTGGTATCGGCGATTGGGGAGTTGCTGCAGTGTTGCATGAGCACCTTTGATCGCAGGCACAGTATCATGGGCTCCAAAGCTGACGTCTAAGTCTTCGCATCGGTATGCTTGAAAGCGATAGTTTGAGCGGATGCCCCCAATATTTTGAGCTCTGTTTTGCTCAGGTATTTGAAGCTGGATCTGCCCTTTTTTCGACAACATTTCATTTCCATGCCAGGAGCTCGAAAAAAAGCTAGTCGCTCTGATGTCGGCTTTAATCGAGGAAAATGTGGCTTCTTGAAAAAATGTTTCGTTACCCCATGAGACTTCAGCACCAAAGACTTTCGCTGAGATTGGTGTGACGCGCAACTGATCTAGCTGTGTCGAATTAGCCTTGAGAAGTTTGGTGATGGAAATGGCTGTTTTCTCTTTGAATGAGCCTCCATTATACATGGTAATGATGAACATTGTGAAGACTACTGATAGAAAGGTGAGCCCTGATACAATACCTATGGCCGCCCATTTTAATCGAGGGTTATTTTCTTTGGGGGCTTTCTTAGATCGTCTTTTACGTTTTCTCACTTTGATAGCTTGAGTCCCATCGGAGCGGGTAATGAGTTCCCCGTCTTTGGTTTCATCTTGCTTGTCCTGTGCCCGCTTGTGGCGCTTCAAGCGATCCATCATCTCATCAACGGAATAATGATCATGATGACCCTCCTTGCTGTCAGTGTTTGGTTCCATGTTGCTGTGATTCTATGACTGGCTCAATGACACCATGATTGTTTATTTTACCTCATCAATAAAGCTAACGTTTTCTCCAGGGGTGGCCTGTAGGATCAACTAGCTCTGCGTTCACGGTAACAATAATGGCTTCTCGTATCGTCTGACTTGCATCGGAGCGGAAAAGCCGGCCGGCAAAGGGGATGTCACCTAAAATGGGGGTTTTATCCTCAATCTTGATTTTTTTGCTGGTGATCAGGCCGCCGAGAACGACGGTTGCCCCATCTTG
>JAQXBQ010000164.1 GCA_029252325.1 Akkermansiaceae bacterium | reverse complement strand
GCACGCTTAGCTTCACTTTTTAATGCTTCTTTAACTGTATTCTCGATCTGCTCAGCAGGTACCGAAATAGTTAGGCGACGCTCTAGGCCTTGTGTGGTTTCTACAGAAACTTGCATTTTTTTACCTCGAAATATGTCTATCGTCCTTTGTAATAGTCGAAATTTCAACTATTAAGGTATTCGTTTCTTGACTCGTAAATTTAACCAAAATGCCCATAAACGCTGACGTTCGGCACTGGTCACTCTTAGTTGATAATGATCAAGACGCGACATTATAGCTATCGAATGCGCTGGAGTCGAGCCTCAAAGCATGATTTACAGACGTAAAAAAAGCGACCTAGGGTCGCTTTTTGAACTTCTTTACAGAATGAGTGGGGTGACTGATGGGGCTCGAACCCACGACAACCGGAATCACAATCCGGGGCTCTACCCCTGAGCTACAGTCACCATTACTCTCAATGCGCACCCTATAAATAGGAACGCGGGGTGGCAATAAGGCATTCAACCCACCTTGCAAAGCCAAAAATTGATAATCAGGACAAAAAACATCCCAAAGGGAGCTCTTCGTGCACCCAATGATCGGCTTGTCTCTTTTATTATGCACCGCTCAAATCAATACTAAGCTAGCCAATTAATGGCACGAATGGTCTATCTTCCGACTCGACACAACCACGCAATCAATCCACCCTCCGCACGTCATGCCTCACACTGTCGAAGACGCCCTGAACATACTGACCACAGGAACAGCTAAAGTCATCAGCGAAAAAGAGCTGAAGGAGAAGCTCGAACTTGGCAGGCCATTGCGCATCAAACTCGGGGTCGACCCTACAGCACCAGATATTCATTTGGGACACACCGTGGCCATTGAAAAACTGCGCCAATTCCAAGATCTTGGGCATCAGGCGATCCTACTTATTGGTGATTTCACGGCCACCGTCGGTGATCCAACCGGACGTTCGGCAGCACGCCCTCCACTAAGCCGCGATGAGGTCTTGGCGAATGCTGAGACTTACACCACACAAGCATTCAAAATTCTTGATCCTGAAAAGACCGAGGTTGTCTTTAATGGTGAGTGGTTTAGATCGATGACTTATGAGCAGGTACTTAAGCTCAATAGCCGCGTTACCATGCAACAAATGCTGCAGCGCGAAGATTTCAAATCACGTATCGATAAAGGCCAAGAAGTCCGTCTACACGAAGTTCAATACCCGATTATGCAGGGATGGGACTCAGTCGAACTCAAAGCTGATGTTGAAATTGGCGGTACGGATCAACTTTTCAATATTCTGGTTGGGCGGGATTTTCAAAAAGAAGAGGGGCTTCCCCAGCAAGTCGTCATCCTGATGCCTCTTCTAGAAGGGCTTGACGGCGTCAAGAAGATGTCAAAATCTGCACATAATTACGTTGGTGTCAGTGACGAGGCGAATGAGATGTTCGGCAAGATCATGAGTATTTCAGACGAGCTCATGGACCGCTACTACACATTACTTTTGGGGAGCGATCGTGACACCACGTTGCACCCTATGGAGGCCAAGAAGCAACTCGCCGCCAACATCACCACCCGCTATCACAGTGAATCGGAGGCCCAAGATGCACGCCAAACATGGGAGTCTCGCTTTTCCAAACGAGACACTGCAGCGGGAGCGACAGAGCTCGCGCTATCCTCCCTACCTACAGATCTTAACGTTATCACCCTCGTCAGCTTCACTTTCACAGAAGCTTTTGATATGAAAAAATCGAATGGTGAACTACGCAAACAATTCATCACGACTGGTGCCGTGCAACTCAACGGCACCAAACTTAGTGATCCAATGGCGACTGTATCGCCAGCTTCTGGAGATATTCTTCGCCTGAGCAAAAAACAATCCGTCAAATTCACTTAATACAACATCATTCAACCTTCCCCACCATGCACGCATACGAACTTTTCCAAGCCGTCAAACCATCAATCGTCTCCGACATGCTTATGTGGATGCGAGAAACAGATCGAAATCTCTACAAAACTGCCCTCGGCGGCCTTGCTTCCAACAGGAAGATGCGCTTACCCTACATTCAGAAAAAACCAGTCACTGAGCAAATCGCTTGGGTGCACAAAAACCTACAGCATAAGACAAGTGATATGATCGCTGAGCACTTGTTGCAGGTCTACTTCATGCAGGGCCAAGAGGCTTTGCTTATCACTTTTTGTGACTCACTTGGCATTCCTCACAACGGAAAGGGTCAGGTCGAAGAGGCGCTCCCAGAAAAGCTTGAAGAGGAAAGTCTTAAAAAAGCAATCGATGCCTTATTAGAAGATAACGACCCAGCATTGGTTACGCTCTATCTGAGGACATTCAACTTACAGACACCGGATGGTTGGACCGCAATGAGCGATGCCCTTGAAAGCGATGAGCGCTTGAAATTGTCCTGAAAAAGCCTCCTTGCCCAAGCAAGCACTCATTTAAAAGAGCAGCAAATAGCCCAGCGGCAACAAAGCCCTGTTTTTCAACGATTTCAAGTGCTTACCACTTGACCTAGAAGGGCTATGAATGAATAGTCACGCAAGCTTAGATTACTACAGCTGCGCCAACTTAGCTCGATTCCAAAAATTGGTTTGTGCCTAGCTGCAGTATTTGCTCACACACACCAGCAAACCAGCCTTTGATTCAGCAAGCAACTCATTCTAAAACAAAACTTTAACTCTAATTTCACTAGGAACCCATTTCTCATGTTCGCAAAATTTTTCTCTATTAGATCAAACGACATTGGTATTGATCTTGGCACAGCCAACACACTCGTAAACGTCAAGGATCACGGCATTGTATTACGCGAGCCCTCTGTGGTTGCCATAAATCAAGGAACCAACGAAGTCTTAGCGGTAGGCGACGACGCCAAACGTATGCTAGGCCGCACCCCCGGCAACATCGTTGCGATCCGCCCTCTCAAGGACGGTGTCATTGCCGATTTTGAAGTCACTGAAGCCATGCTTCGCCATTTCATTCGCAAGGTAAACAACGGTCGCCGTCGCTCAAACCCACGGGTTGTGATTGCTGTCCCCTCTGGCATCACAGAAGTAGAACGACGTGCCGTCCGTGAATCTGCTGAACAAGCAGGGGCCCGTGAAGTCTACTTGATCGAAGAACCCATGGCAGCAGCTATCGGTGTTGGCTTGCCCGTGCAGGATGCTGCTGGCAACCTCGTTGTCGACATTGGCGGCGGCACTACAGAGGTGGCTCTAATTTCACTCTCAGGCATCGTATATAGCCGTAGTGTCAGAACAGCTGGGGACGAACTGGATGAATCCATCATACAGTATATGAAACGTGCATACAATCTCATGATTGGTGAACGCACTGCGGAGGAAATCAAAATTCGTCTCGGATCTGCGTCTCCCCTTGCCAAGGAAATAACCATGGATGTTAAAGGGCGTGACTTAGTGGCAGGCTTACCCAAGACAATTACTATAACCTCTCAGGAAATTCGCGATGCAATGGCTGATCCGCTCAACACCATCGTTGACGCAGTACGCACAGCACTCGAGCGTTGTCCCCCTGAACTTGCTGCTGACCTTGTCGATCGCGGCATTGTCCTAGCAGGTGGTGGCGCCTTGCTTCGCGGTCTTGACAAACTTCTGCGCGAAGAAACAGGGCTACCTGTTCACGTCGCAGAAGACCCGCTGAGCGCCGTTGCAGAAGGCACAGGAAAAGTTCTAAGCGAAATTTCCTTCTTGCGTCGAGTAACGAGCTCCGAATCACGACGTTAGCCTATCCAATTCCATGGTGGCCACCATGGATGCAAGCTGACCGGATATCATGAAGCCACAAAACCTGATAGCGCTGCTACTCTTCATCGTGGGCGCCGTGTGGGCTCTCACCCGTAGCGAGCGCACTGTGCGCAACATCCAGAGCACCTACTACAGCGCCATCAGTCCGTTTCTTAAGAGCGGGGCCTCCATTGAGACGAAAGCATCTGAATTCATCCAGGAGGTTGAACATTCTAAAAAGTGGGAAATGAAATACAAGCTGGCCAAGGAAGAACTAGATCAGCGCAGGATGGAAGTCGCCCACTTACGCAAATTAGAAGCTGAAAATACCCACCTCAACCAAGCACTGAAATTTCAGAAGAATGTTCCGTTTCATGTCATTGCAGCTAAAATTATACGCCGCCAACCATCCACATGGTGGCACACCGTTACTATTGATCGTGGTGACAAACACGGCGTAGGAGTCCAACTTCCCGTACTCTCCCCAGAGGGTCTGGTTGGCAAAATCGATGCCCCATCCAAAGACACCTCCACCGTTATTCTGCTCACCGACGAAAAATGCCAAGTATCGGCAAAAATTGACGGCACCCCCGAAGCAGGCATCATCAGCGGTCTTCGAGACACAGCGGAAGGTTCCCCTCACCTACTGCTGCGCTTCTTAAGCAAAGATGCCAACATCAAACCAGGCATGCTCGTCTTTACCACTGGTCGTGGTGGGCTCTTTCCCGCAGACATTCTCCTCGGAACTATTAAAACGTTCGAGCCAGGACCATTGTTCGGAGAAGCGATTGTTGAGCCAGCGGTGGATTTTAAGGCACTAAAGACAGTGTTCGTAAAGATCCCTAAGCCTCTAACCTCCATTGGGGAGATTGGAGCAGCAACCGCAAACTCAACCAATCAATGAGCAAGTATCATTTTAGCATTATCTTGCTTATTCTTGCAGCTTGTATGGTGCAGCAGTTCTCCCCTGCGATTCCAACTCTCTTCGGTGCACGAGTTCTGATCCTGCCACTGGTCTTTTTGTGCTGTTGCGTCTGCGTAGATTTTGCCTCGATGCTTCTGTTAGCATTCATCTGTGGATTTCTATGGGATGCACAACATACACTAGGCGCCCAAGGAGGAGATCCAGCTATTTACGCAGATCCAGTTGAATCACTTCGTTTTGGGTATAGCATTATTCTCTATGCGATGATGGGGTTACTTATGCAGTTCGTTCAGCCAATTTTTCGCAAGGCAAAGTGGCACACATCGGCAATTTTGGCAGGTGTTGGCATTTTCTCATATCTCTTTGCCGAGTATCTTTTGCTCAATTTTGTGCGTGGAGATTTCACCTTTCCTCCAAGTGTTCTGTATCGAATTTATCTCTCCAGCGCGCTGACTATGTTTTTCTCACCTCTAGTTTTCTGGATCATCTCACAACTCGCCTCTAGCTATCACTACAGTATCCGCTACGAGGGGCTTCGCCAAAAACACCGCTATATTGACTGATTTATCAATCATCTATTATGGTAGAACCACGTTACAGTTTTAGACTCTATATTCTCACTGCCCTTATTTTAATAGGGTTTGGAGCTTTGGTGTCGCGTCTCTACCAATACCAAATCAAAGAACGCCCACGCTTTCTAAAGCAGGTGCCATCCAACTATGAAGTCACAATCCGCGAACCCGGAATACGTGGCGACATCACTGATCGCAACGGCGAGATCCTAGTTCAAAACCAGCGAAACTATCAGGTCATCTTCAATCTTGAGGAAATCCGTAACGACTACAAACGCTATCTACTTCAAACTCGCGGCAAAGATGACCCCACTGTAAGAAACTTTAGGCAGATCAAAACTCACAAAATTGTCAATGAGTGGGTTCGCCCCAAGCTCGCAGTTCATCAGCTTGATAAGACATACCGTGCCAGTGCGCTTGATACCCATTACATCACTCATGGAGGTTTGGTTCCTTTTACTTTTCGTGACGATCTTACCTATGATCAATTTGCCAATTTTGCGGAACACAATCTTGAGCTTCCAGGTGTAAGCGTTCAGGTAAGTCCTCGCCGTGAATATTTGTATGGCTCCCTCGCCTCACACATCCTTGGATATGTAAAACAATGGGAAAAAGGAGAAATTTCGCCAGAGGATAAGCAGAAATTCAAACACTACACAGGAGAGAGTAAAGGCATTGCAGGAATCGAAGCTACCATGAACAGCTACCTCACTGGCGAGGAAGGCATCAAAACACTCCTCAAGAATGACAAAGGTAAAATTTTACAAATGGTTGACTATGTTAAGCCTGATGTGGGCTCGCGTGTCGAACTCACGATAGACGCTGAAGTGCAGTGTTTAGTCGAGAATACCTTAAGGCGAGCAGGTAGAGCCGCAGCTGTGGTCATGGATCCCAACAACGGGGAAATTCTGGCTATGGCATCCCTACCTGATTTCACACCAAGCTTCTTTGTGCCAAGTATCGATGCCGGCGCCTGGAAAAACTACAACACAAATCAAGCCAACCCGCTAGTCAACAAGGCTATCAATAACTTCACCCCCGGTTCTACATTTAAATTACCTGCAGCGATTGCAGCATCTATCCATGGGCATGCATCCGATTCAGAATATTGCCCGGGATATATCACCTATGGAGATATAAAAATTCATTGTTGGAAACGACTTGGGCATGGTCTACTCGACCTAGAAGAGTCTATTCAGAGATCTTGTAATTGCTATTTCATGCGTATCGCTAATGAAATCGGTAGCACCAAAATGCTGGATACATTTCAACTCTTAGGCTTGGGTGCAAAAACTGGGGTAGAGCTTCCCTCCGAGTCGGCAGGTTTCATCCCTGGCAACCGCTACTGGCGACAACAATTACGACCTGGGGCCAAAGTGACTCCATCCATCACCGGAATGATGTCTATTGGCCAATCAGATAGTGCGGCTTCCCCATTGCAACTTGCAGCCCTTGTTTCTTCGATTGCTAACGACGGTCGTTACTACCAACCCCGAATCATCAAGCGCGTATTACATCCTCACCAGGGCACACTACTGCACAATCGCCCCATCCTAAAAACAAACCTGACAGAACAGGGCGTCAAACAGCAAGACTTGGCACGCATACGAAAAGGAATGTGGTTGGCCGCCAATGAACTGGGGGGAACCGCCCGAAGTGCTGCTGTTAAAGACAGGGATGTATGCGCTAAAACAGGAACAGCCCAAACTGTAGATAAGGGCATCAAATCACATGATGCATGGACTGTTGCCTTTGCCCCATACGATCAGCCTAAATATGTTGTGGTTGTGGCGGTTAAACGTGGTAGTAGTGGTGGGGCAGTGGCTGGTCCCCTTGTTCATCTCATCATGCGCGGCCTCTTTGCCAAAGATGAGGGGCTCAAACTTCCGCTCACTAAAATGAAAGAACATTCAGGAGACTTCCTGGTACGAGAAAAAATCGAACTTCCAGATGAAGGCGGTTTACTTGCGATTGCTTATGACGAAAGCGGTGAAACCGGCGACGAAATATCAGACATTCCAATTGCCAGAGCCTACACCGTTCCAGAAAGCCCTCGTATCGCGAAACCCTCAATCAGGCAGATAGCTGATGCAGAGGGATCGGTAGCACCCAAGGCCATTATCATTGAAGAATAACATAGTTCACCAATCACCAACACCCCCAGACAATCTTAAAACACTCATTAATCACTAATAAAAAATCATCATGATCAAACGAATCAAAAATGCTCTAGGAATAGGCGCCTCATCAGCAAATGAAGGAGCCTCACTTATTATCAATTCAGAAAAGCTTGAACGCCGTGTTGCGCTCATTGAGGACGGTTCCCTCGAGGAATACAATCTCGAGCGTGAAGGAGACCTCAATATTGTTGGCGGTATCTTCAAAGGAACCGTCAAAAATATTGAGCCCGGGCTCAAAGCTATGTTTGTCGATATCGGCCTCGACAAAAACGCTTTTTTACACTTTTGGGACGCCATCCCTGCAGCGCTTGATGGCGGATTAGAAGAAATTCAAAGAGAAGGCAAAAAAAGGAAAAAACAAAAACGCATCAGCTCTAAAGATATCCCCAGTATCTACCCCCAAGGATCAGAGATCATGATTCAAGTTTCTAAAGGCCCCATTGGCAACAAAGGGCCTCGAGTCACCACCAACATCTCCCTCGCTGGGCGTTACTTGGTTCTCACTCCTTATTCCGACCAATTTGGTATTTCTCGCAAAGTAGATGACCCTAAAGAGCGACAACGTCTTCGCCGGATCATGCAAAAACTTCAAGTCCCTGAAGGTATGGGAATCATCATGCGAACCGTTGCGACTGGTCAACGTGCCCGTCACTTCGTCAGAGATCTAGCAATGCTTCTTGAGCAATGGTATTCCGTCGAAGACAAACGTGACAGCACACCTGCTCCTGTCTGTGTTTATCGTGAACCTGACCTCATCGAGCGTAGCGTACGTAGTTTTCTTACCGATAATGTTGGCCAAGTAATCTGCGACAATGAACAAACGACCAATGAAATGCGAGAAATCGCAGGGCGTATATCTCGCAGAGCGAAACGCCGTATCCAGTATTTGCCGTCTCGCCAGTCCATTTTCGAAAAGATTGGTATCCAAAAACAAATTGATGAGGCCTTTTCTCGCCAAGTATGGCTCAAATGCGGCGGATATTTGGTCATCGATGAAACCGAGGCCATGATCACTGTTGACGTCAACACAGGTCGCAACAGAGGCTCCAAGGATGTCGATAAAATGCTAATGGAAACCAATGTTGAAGCTGCTGAAGAAGTAGCCAGACAACTCAGGTTACGTAACATCGGTGGCCTTGTCGTAGTTGACTTCATCGATATGCGTCACCGACGTGACCAGCAAGCAGTGTATCGGGCAATGAAAGAGCGCCTAAAACGAGATAAGGCCAAGACCCAGGTGCTACAAATTTCCTCCATCGGACTGATGGAAATGACCCGTCAGCGTCTCAACGAGTCATTACGTGACAGCCTACTTGAGCCATGCCCCTATTGTGAAGGACGTGGTAGGGTCAAAACACCAATGACCATGAGCGTCGAAGTTCAGCGTGCGCTCAATACCGTTATTCAGCGCGGCGAAGGCCAACTCGGCGATCTTGTTATTGTTGTCAATACTGAGGTTCTTAATCGCTTTAAAAACGAAGACTCCAATTTATTTGTCGAGCTTGAGCGATCTCATAGCGGACGCCTAACTTTCCGAACTGATCCAGCACTACATCGTGAACGCTTTGCCATTATCGATGCCGCAACCGAGAAAACCCTCCAACAAGGATAAGCAGCGGAAGGTAGCATATGCCTGAAAGCAAGCCCATTGAGATCGATGAGATCCTCACCCCTGAAAATTCCACGGGTGAGCGCTCACGGGCACGTGCAAAAAAACCTCAAAGCCCTGACGGCAGTTTCGGGGGTAACAGCCCCGCAGGCAGCAGTAGCGCGGGTTCCAGCGAGACGGATTTTGATCCTGAAAAGCTCTTCAAAAACTTTCGCAAGTCCTTGCCTTGGAAGGCCCGTATAACCCTTATACTAACCCGCTGGTTCATGCTCTTGCAGAGCAAAAGCTGGGGAAAGCTTGCCTTGATTCCCATCATCATACTAGCCGTATTACTTGCTATTCCCTTGGCACTCATTGCCTTTTTGCTACTTGTAATCCGCTCGATATTCGTTCCTCGTCGTTATTAGGCAGATTGCTAACCCATGCAGCTATCTGCCCTAAATCATCACTCGGTTAAGTCCCGCCCTTAGCTGTGTTTACCACTTTATCCATGCCATTATTATTCGTACTATTTGTGGTGTTTGTCATTGTGGCTATCGTCTACACCACGATTGCTAAGCAAAAACGCCAGGCTGCGCTCCAACAGCTCGCAACATCGCTTAATTTCAGGTTCTCGCCCCATAAAGACAGTAACATTCCCAAACGTTTTCATTTTCTAGAGGATTTCGGCAAGGGCACTAACCGTTATGCTCAAAATATCTTCACCGGTGAGTTCAACGGAGAGGCCGTCACCTTCTTTGAATATCACTATCAGACCAGCTCAAGTGACAGCGATGGCAGTAGAAACACCCAGCATCACCATTTTACCATCTTCGCACTGTCGCTACCTCTAAGCTTTGCTGAACTTGTCATCAAGCCAGAAGGTTTTTTTGCAAAACTCGGACAGGCTCTTGGCTTTGATGACATTGATTTTGAGTCCCTTGATTTTTCCAGACGCTATCAAGTGAAATCAAATGACAAAAAATTCGCTTACGATTTTTGCAATGCTCGGATGATCGACTATCTTCTCAATGAGCAAAATCTTGTTATTGAAGTAGAAGGCCGCACATTGGCACTGGCTTATCTCGGTAAATTCTCCGCCAACGAATTGCCTGGGCACCTCCGTAAGCTGCAAAAAATCCGCTCCCTTATACCCTCTCACATCTTCGCACAGCCATGACCCCGATTATTATGCTAGTTGTCGTCCTCGGCATTCCCATCGTCTATGTCAGCGCAACCTACAATGCTCTGATCACCATTCGCAATCACATCCGTGATGCCTGGGCAAACATCGATACAGAACTCAAGCGGCGCTATGACCTGATCCCCAATCTGGTCGCAGTTACCAAGGAATACGCCAAACACGAACGAGAACTGCTGGAATCCGTTATTGCCCAACGCAACCTCTGCAAGGCAAACGATGGTTCCCCTACCAAACAGGCGGCATCAGAACAAGAGCTCATCTCCGGGCTCAACCATCTTATTGCGCTGTCCGAGGCCTACCCTGAGCTGAAGGCCGACCAAGCCTTTCTGAAACTCCAAAAAGAGCTCATCCACACCGAAGACCGCTTGCAATCAGCCCGGCGCTTTTACAATGGTAATGTCCGCGATTACAGGAACAAGAGCCAGGCCTTCCCAAGCAATCTCGTGGCGGGGATGTTTAACTTCCCAGCGGATGCCGTGGAGTTTTTCCAAATAGATTCATTGGAGCGTGCACCGGTGAGCGTTGAGTTAGCCGAATCTTAAACAATACCAACCGGGTGCACAGCGTTGTTGATGGGTGCA
>JAQXBQ010000159.1 GCA_029252325.1 Akkermansiaceae bacterium | reverse complement strand
CATCGCGTAATGCACAGGCTAAGGCGCTAGTAACAAGCAGCATACCTCGAAGAAGCAGCTGGCAAAATTATCAAAGAAGTCGTGAATGTCAAGGTCTGCTTCTTATCTGCCACCCCCTTGTAGGTGGTACTAGGATTCCCTAGGCAATCATTCCAGCGGCCACCGTTTCATTGGTTTGCGCATCGATGAGAATGAAAGAGCCCGTGCTTCGGTTGCGCTTGTAGCGGTCGTGAATTAACGGCGCAGACGTGCGCACGGTGATGCGACCAATATCATTGAGGTTGAAGGTTTTGTCGTCCTCGATCTTATGCAAGGTATTGATGTTCACTTTGTAATTCACCTCCTTGATGATGGCCTTAACCTCACGCGATGTGTGGCGTAAAATATACTTTCCACGTGGAGTCATTGGCTTATCTGAAAACCAGCAAATCATGGCGTCGATGTCTTGGCTTACTTCTGGCGGGTTATTGGTTTTAACGATCATATCACCACGCGATATATCAATTTCATCTTCGAGGGTAATAGCCACCGATAAAGGGCTATATGCCTCGTCGATTTCCTGACCATCCATATAGATCGACTTTACCTTACTATTAAAGCCAGATGGCTGAACGGTAATATCGTCTCCTGGCTTGAAAACTCCTCCAGCAACCCTGCCTGCATAGCCACGGAAGTCATGCCACTCATCGGATTGAGGGCGAATGACCCATTGCACAGGGAAACGTGCTTCTACGTGGTTTTCTTGATTACCCACATACACCGTTTCAAGGTGATAAAGCAATGATGAGCCTTCATACCATGGCATGTTGTCAGAACGATCTACCACGTTGTCACCATTAAGTGCGCTAATGGGAATGAAACTAACATCGACAAAACTATCGAGACGGGATGCGAAATCTTTATAATCGTCGACAATCTTATTGTAGACTTCTTCAGAATAATCAACGAGGTCCATCTTATTGACGGCAACGACCACGTGTTGAATGCGCAATAGGCTCGCAATAAATGAGTGGCGGCAAGTTTGCTCAATAACCCCCTTGCGAGCATCAACGAGAATGATGGCTAGATTTGCGGTCGATGCGCCCGTCACCATGTTGCGTGTGTATTGGATATGCCCAGGTGTGTCCGCAATGATGAACTTGCGCTTCGGCGTTGCGAAGTAACGATAGGCCACATCAATCGTGATGCCTTGCTCACGCTCTGCCTTCAATCCGTCTGTCAATAACGCCAAGTTAACGTTCTCGTCTCCTCGTTGCTTACTGGACTGTTCGACAGCTTCCATTTGATCCTCAAATGTATTTTTTGAGTCATAAAGGAGGCGACCGATAAGTGTGGACTTACCGTCATCTACGCTACCCGCTGTGGTAAAACGTAGAAGATCCATGTCTAAATACCCTGATGTGTCTGTGGTGCTCATACTATAATTTTTGTAAATTGGTGTAGTTCTGAATTCTGTAGCGATGGCCTAAAAGTAGCCCTCTTTCTTCCGGTCCTCCATCGCCGTCTCGGAACGTTTATCATCAGAACGTGTGCCCCGCTCTGTTTGTCTCGCTGATGCAACTTCTTGGATCACTGCATCAATGTCTGCAGCTGGTGATTCAACTGCACCTGTGCATGTGGCATCACCAATAGTGCGGAATCGAACGACTTTTTTAACAACCGTTTCGTCCTCCTGCACCGTTATAAAGTCGGTAACCGCTAATAATGATCCGTTGCGCTCAAATACATCTCGCTCATGTGAGAAGTAGAGATTGGGAAGATCGATCTCTTCTTTTTTGATGTATTGCCAAACATCCATCTCAGTCCAATTAGAAAGCGGAAATACGCGGAAGTGTTCACCATGTTGCTTACGACCATTGAAAATATTCCAAAGCTCAGGGCGTTGGTTTTTGGGGTCCCATTGTCCAAAATCATCACGGTGAGAAAAGAATCGCTCCTTGGCCCGTGCCTTTTCCTCATCACGACGGCCACCGCCCAATGCGGCGTCAAACTGGTGTTCTTCGATACCGTCCAAAAGAGTCACTGTCTGCAGACCGTTACGGCTTGCATTGGTCCCGGTCTCCTCAGTCACGCGTCCTTCGTCAATTGACTTTTGAACACTGGCAACGACTAAACGAGCTCCAATTTTTTCAACAAATTGGTCACGAAATACCATCGTTTCTGAGAAGTTATGGCCAGTGTCGACATGCATCAGCACAAATGGAATTTTTGCAGGCGCGAAGGCCTTGAATGCCAGATGCGCCATCACAATAGAATCTTTACCACCAGAAAAAAGTAATACTGGGTTTTCGAACTGCGCCGCAGTTTCTCGTAGAATAAAGATCGCCTCAGACTCTAAATGGTCGAGATGGCTTAATGAATAATTAGACATAGCTTGTTTATATATTGGATATTTTTTGTTTAATGGCTTCTAGCAGTTTTCCCACGCTCTCGGCAATCTCTTGCCCCTCTGTGTCAATGACTAGATCTGGATTATGAGGCTCTTCAAAGCTGCTATCTTTGCCGGTAAAGTTTTTAATCTCACCTGACGCCGCTTTGGCATAGAGACCTTTGACATCGCGTTTCTCGCAAAGATCGTAGCTCGCCTTCACAAATACTTCATAATAATCATCCCCTATGATGTCGCGGGCCAGATCACGTAATTCTTGGCGTGGCGTGATCACAGAAACCAGTGTGAGTATCCCCTGGTGCGCGAATAATTTGGCTACCTGTGATACCCTTCGAATATTTTCACGACGATCGTCATCAGAAAATCCAAGAGCCTCATTGAGGCCAGTGCGAAGATTGTCGCCGTCTAAAATGGTCGTCATGCATCCTTGTTCATGCAGTGTTTTCTCTGCTGCATTAGCAATCGTTGACTTTCCAGAACCAGACATACCATACATCCACACCACAAGGCCTTTTTGACCAAGTAGCTTTTCCTTGTCCTCGCGGGCAAGCTGCCTGCTAAACTCGGGATGTATATGATTGGCGCTTTCGCTCATAGCTTGATTGTGACGTAGTTCGTGAATTTTTCGTCGGGGCGCATGCTTTGCTGTAATATGGCGTATTTGACAAGAAAAATATCCTTTGTATGTTTATCAACTTACTAATGATTAGGTTGCTCAATAGTTCTGATGATGCTGTGTGTGCAGAGCTTTTGACGGTGTTGGCTACGCATCCGCCCGCGGTCGATTAGTCAAAAATCGACTAAAACCATGCCCTATCATTAA
>JAQXBQ010000145.1 GCA_029252325.1 Akkermansiaceae bacterium | reverse complement strand
CCATGCTTGTCATCACAAGCGTCCATCATCAGCGTCCAGATAATCAAAGAAACTCTGTAAGTTACCGTGCACCAGTCACAATACCTCTTTTTTGCGTCAAAGAAGCTTTCGATGAAGTCATTGTGAAATACGCGGTTACGCATGTAGCCGTTACATCACGGCTGGGCTTTTCCGCGCAACTTATAAATAGCGATACCAATGAGCGTGACGGCAGCAATGGCAACAGACCATTTAAAGTCAGGAAAAGGCCAATCCTCATGTCCAGGGTGACCGGGATGCGCATGGACAGAAGTCACAGTTAGCGCAAGGAATA
Source organism: Akkermansiaceae bacterium (assembly GCA_029252325.1). Classification (GTDB taxonomy): domain Bacteria; phylum Verrucomicrobiota; class Verrucomicrobiia; order Verrucomicrobiales; family Akkermansiaceae; genus Oceaniferula. Next base: position 3,775 of record JAQXBQ010000145.1, on the reverse strand, counting down.
TGCCAATTTTTGTTATTACTTTTTTCATAGAAGTATTCGTGTTCGCTTAGATAGATTAGTAGAAATTAGATTTTACGGAAGTTCATCTGCAACAGCGGCAAATGTTTTTTAATCACTTCCCTGAAATGAAGAGTGGCCTTACGCAGTAATAGGCTGTTTGGAGAAATAATACGAATAACCCCGAGCTGCTCGGATAAAAGTGAGGCTCCATGGTGCGAGCGTAAGTCGCTGAAATCATCTGCCTGAAGATCGCTGACCACATCAGATGCCTGCGGCCCAGCAATCCAAATAGCACCATAGTAACACACATCCCAATCAGGCACGAGCAATGGCCAACGACCGGATTCAGGTGAAAGCACGCATCTTTCTTTCGCAACTAGCTCACCATCATAAATGATTTCCATTCGCGACTCTAAACGACGGAATTGATAGCTTTCACCGTGCGCAATCCGACCAGGCGCCAAAGAATCAAAAAACACCATAGCCGCATCTACATTCAGTTTAATTCTGGTGATCTGAATCACATCAGATTCTTTCTGCGGAATCACGATCTCAGGCCAATAATCAAGCCATGACTGCTCACCCAGTCTAAATTCCTGCGTTGTCACGGCTTGACCTTTCGGCATGGCATGAAAACGCGTAGCACTGGGCGAAGTCAAGGCTACCTGAGCCTTGTCCCCTATCGTCACCAACATGCCTAGTTCGTCGCCACTAAACAAACCCGCCGTTGGGTTGACCAACTGCAATCCTAACACACCACAGTCCCAATAAGGCTTACTCACCGAGCACAGACCGCCTGTTCGCCGCTTTACAATACGCGTGCGGCCACTCGATTCATCATGGATGAATTCAAAGCTAGCTTTCGTCTGTATACTACCGTTGGTCAATAGCTCGATTATTTTGTTTGTGTTCTTTACTAGTCAATAACGTCAGTAAATAGCACCTCTCGGTCAAACCATTCGTAGAGCTCGTCTAGGCATACCTCCTTACGCAGGTCAGTCATTAAAAAGGTTTTATCGCCACGCTTATTCGTGCAATCCTGCCGCATCTGATCAACATTCGCGCCCACATATGGAGCAAGCGTAACCTTGTTCACCAGCAGCAGATCAGAGGTCACGATAGCAGGTCCTCCCTTACGGGGAATATCATCACCCTCTGTCACATCAATTACATAGATAAAAACATCAGCTAATTCTGGCGAGAACACCGCGGTTAGGTTGTCGCCACCACTTTCCACCAACACCAGCTCGAGCCCCTTGAACCGCTGTTCCATCTCAGCTACAGCGTCCAGATTCATCGAGATATCATCCCGAATCGCCGTGTGCGGGCAGCCACCAGTTTCCACTCCCATAATTCGATCCTCGGGTAATGCACCATGACGAATCAACATCTTGGCATCCTCTTTAGTATATATATCATTGGTGATAACCGCCATGTTTCTGGATTTACCATAGCGTTCGCAAAGTTTTAGACATAGCGTTGATTTACCGGAACCAACAGGACCACCAATTCCAACACGTATAGCTTTTTTAGAGTTACTCATAATTGTTACTTAAGAAATAAAAAGTCTTGCCGGTGCGTGCTCATGAAGGGACGCACCAATATCCCACACTGGATTAAAGCTACCAATGTCCTCAGTATCTATCTCGCAGACTAGCTGGAGCTGCCCCTGAATCGTCGTCATCGCATCATGCAATAAATCCTGGGTGGCCGCTGGCCCAATCGGTAACAATTTCAGTGCTGCTTGTAGTAGTGCAGAGTATGATTGGTAGACCACTGACCAAATAGCCGCCATTACAGGGGTATTTTCCAGAGCGTAAAACATGCCCAACACTGTAGGCGACTGATTATGTGGCAGCTCAGGTATGGGTTGCTCCGCATTAGCCCAAGTGTTTTGATAGACCTTTATTTGTTGCTTGCCTATGCGCGACAATGCCTCACGCAACTGTCGACTGGGACGCAATGCCCAAGAAAGTTGGTCCAGACGAACAAGCTCTTCGTAATGACCATCCATTATGGCTGCATGAGATTTTACTACCAATGGAAGATCCACATGAATCAAGGACACAGAAACATCACGATTAAGAAATGTCCGCAGAGTCTCCTTGTCGTGGACAAGCCCCATCTGGCACACCCCCTCCAAACCAAACGAGTGCGCATAAGCACCCACCGGTAAAGCACTATCGGAAAAGTGCAACAGTCGAGCCACCCATCCCCAGTCGGATGGACCGAAGGCTTCTTGACTTGGTTGTGTGAACAATGGCGCCATGGTGAAATATTAGGATCAATGTTGATGACTGTGCATCTTACAATGAAATACCTGATTGCTGAGCGTATATGGTATTCCTATGCGGTTTAGTGCTGCTAATAGTGTTTTAATATGTTCCACGACTATCGAATCGGCCCTTACTTCTACTGGTAGGTGCTGATTCCCAAGATACCAACCAAGCTTGGCTGACATCTCGGTGGAGTCAGGTAGCGGTATGATAATGACATCTTCCTTAACTTGCTGAACCTTATAAATTACGCCATTTTCCGAGCTTAACAGCGCCCCATCCTCAACAGGCTCATTCAAATTGATAGCCAACTCTACCCCATCCTCCGCCTGCGCCCGCCAGCGCCTTTTATAGAGAGTGTGGCGACCCACGGAAACAACCACAGGTTTGCAGTTGATACATTCATCGAGAGTTTGCTGAACTAGAATAGCCATGTTATCAGCGGAAAATTAAAATAGGAAGTAGCGTTGAGAGAGAGGCAACTCAGTTGCTGGCTCACAGGCGAGCAGGTCACCATCCGCTTCAACGGTATAGGTCTCTGGGTCGATTTTAATATCAGGACAGCTTTCATTATAAATCAAATCAGCTTTAGTCACATCGCGGGTGTTGCCGATTGGCACCAGGCGTTTATCCACATTGACCTCCTCAGCTAGACCATTCTGTAATGACTGCTTACTGACAAAGGTCACACACGTCTGTGCTCTCGCCTTGCCATGAGCAGCAAACTGGGGACGATAAAAGGTTGGCTCTGGCGTTGGAATTGATGCGTTAGGATCCCCCATGTTCGCCATCGCAATCATACCGCCCTTAAGTATTAGCTCCGGCTTCACGCCAAAGAACATCGGTTTCCAAATGACCATATCAGCTAGTTTGCCAACCATAAGAGAGCCAATCTCAGCTGCCATTCCGTGTGTGATAGCTGGGTTGATAGTATACTTAGATATGTAGCGCAAAACACGGAAGTTGTCCGCCGCAGGGTGCCCCTCACCCTCAAGCTTCCCAAACTGCACCTTCATCTTATGTGCTGTCTGCCAAGTTCTCAATATTACTTCACCGACTCGCCCCATCGCCTGGCTATCTGATGCGATCATAGAAATAGCTCCACGATCATGCAAAATATCCTCAGCAGCAATCGTCTGCGGGCGAATCCGAGACTCAGCAAATGAAACGTCTTCTGGAATTTTCGAATCGAGGTGGTGGCATACCATCAACATGTCGAGATGTTCATCTATGGTATTTACCGTGAATGGTCGTGTTGGATTAGTAGAGGATGGAAGAACATTCTTGTGCGAACACACAGTCAAAATATCAGGAGCATGCCCCCCACCCGCACCCTCTGAATGATAGGTATGTATGGTACGACCGCCTATTGCATCGAGGGTATTTTCAACAAAGCCAGACTCGTTGAGCGTATCGGTATGAATTGCCACCTGTATATCCATTTCATCGGCGACAGTAAGGCATGAATCGATAGCAGCAGGTGTAGTGCCCCAATCTTC
>JAQXBQ010000141.1 GCA_029252325.1 Akkermansiaceae bacterium | reverse complement strand
CCTTGGGAAACTCCACCTCTCCTTCGCAGACACAAAAGAACCCATCACTGACTATCACCGCCAGTTAGACCTCAGCACTGGACTGGGAACGGTCAGTTACAAGCGAGGCGAACAGGAGTTCACCCGTCAGCACTTAGTCTCTGCCCCGGACCAAGTCTTCGTCACCCGCCTCACGGGCACACAAAAATTCACCATCTCCTTAGATCGCCCCGAACGATTCAAAACAGAAGCCGTGAATGACAACGAACTCGTCATCTCAGGGCACCTCAATGATGGCTTTGAAAAAGACGGCATGCACTATGTCGGCCGCCTCCGCGTCATCGCTCCGAAAGGCAGCGTCAAAGCAGAAGGCAACACCCTCAACGTTGACGCCAAGGGAGACGTCATCCTCCTCTTTGCCGCCGCGACAGACTACCAAGGTATCGCAGGACGCGCCACCGCCGACCCCCTCGCCGCCACGACCGCTGATCTCGACAAGGCGTCTAACAAATCCTTTGATCAGCTCCTCTCCACGCAACAAGCAGACCACCAACAATACTACAAACGCGTCAGCATTAAACTGCCCACCAGCGAAAACAGCACCCTAGCCACAGACGTCCGCCTCAAGAAATACGCAGAAGGTGGTGAAGACCCCGCCCTTGCCGCCCTCTTCTTCAACATGGGGCGCTACCTCATCATCTCCTCCTCCCGCCCAGGAGAACTCCCTGCCAACCTTCAAGGAGTTTGGGCAGAGGAAGTCCATACCATGTGGAATGGAGACTACCACTTCAACATCAATACCCAAATGAACTACTGGCTCACCATGCCATGTAATCTCATCGAGATGAACGAGCCCATGATCAACTTCATCGACTCACTCGTAGAACCTGGCACCAAAACCGCCAAAGCCTACTACAACACTCGGGGCTGGATCGCCCACCGTCTCACGAATGTCTGGGGCTACACCTCTCCAGCAGGAATGGACATCGGTGGCGCCGCTTGGCTCTGCGAACACCTCTGGGAACAATACGCATTCACAATGGATAAAGACTTCCTCAAAAAAGTCTACCCCATCATGAAATCCAGCTGTGAGTTCTATCTCGATAACCTCTACGAGGAGCCTGAAAACAAATGGCTCGTCACCGGCCCCTCCGCCTCACCAGAAACAGGCTTCCTCTTACCTGACGGAAAAGGTCAAAGTGGCATCTGTGCCGGCCCGACCATTGATCTTCAGCAACTCCGTGAACTCTTCGGCAATACCATCCAAGCCGCAGAAATCCTCGGCCTGGATGAAGACCTCCGCAAACAACTAGCTGAGATGCGCCCACGTATCGCCCCCAACCAAATCGACTCCGAAGGCCGCCTCCAGGAATGGCTCAAACCCTACGAAACCCGCGAGCCCGGCCACCGCCACGTCTCCCCCCTCTATGGTCTCTATCCCTATTACGAAATCACCCCAGAAGACACCCCTGAGATGGCTAAGGCCGCCCAAGCCCTCCTCGAACAACGCGGCGTCGCCCAAAGCACCGGCTGGTCCAACGCATGGAAAATCAACCTCTGGGCCCGCCTGCATAATCCAGAACAAACAAGTGCCTTCATCCGCCAAATGCTCAGTGACAACGCCTTCGATAACCTCCTCAGCCGCTTCCGCCCTGAGCGAGAAGGAGGAAAGAAGAATCTCTTCCAGATCGAGGCGAACCTTGGTTACACCTCAGGCGTAGCGGAAATGCTCCTCCAATCCCACCCCACCGGTGGCGACCTCGACGCCAAGCCTCTCATTCGCATTTTACCTGCCCTCCCCAAAAACTGGCCATCCGGCAAAGTCACCGGCCTACGCGCACGCGGTGGCATCGAGGTGGACATCGAGTGGCAGGATGGTAAGTTGATTCATTGCCAGCTTCGCTCGGATCACGACATTGATCTGATCAAAGTCAGCTATGACGGCACTACGATGGGCATGAGCATGAAGGCTGGCAAAACCTACAACGCGTTCGCGTCCAAGGAGGCGGAGTAAATGGCCTCATGCTTAAATAAAATCCTTAAATAAGATGTGCGTTGTTCATTTCTCACGGGCCTTGGGTTTAGGGGCAGTTGTCTGCTCGCTGGTGCTAAATGCCGCTGCCGCGCCTGCCAAGTTTCCTGATAAGCCCAACATCATCTTCGTTCTGACCGATGACCAGGGTATGGGGGATCTCTCGTGCACGGGCAACACGATTCTGAAGACACCCCATATCGATCTACTTTATGAGAAGGCGACACGTTTTACGGATTTCCACGTCAGCCCGACATGTGCTCCGACCCGTGCCGCCATCATGAGTGGGAGGTTTCCGTTCGAGGTTGGCGTCAGCCACACCCTGATGCAGCGGGAGCGCTTGGCGCCGAAGGTGGTGACCTTCCCCGAGGCCCTGCAAAAGGCCGGCTACCAAACAGGGTTGTTTGGAAAATGGCATCTGGGGGATGAGGATGAATACCTGCCGCAGAACCGTGGCTTTGATGAAGTGCTCATGCATGGCGCCGGTGGTATCGGGCAATACAGCTTTGGTGATTTTGAACAGAACGCGGACAACAAGTATTTTGATAACGTGTTTCTGCACAACGATACGGTGGTGAAAACCAAGGGCTTTTGCACCGATGTGTTTTTCGAGGCCGCGTTGTCTTGGATGAAAAAGCAATCCAGCACCGATGAACCCTTCTTTGCTTATATCTCGCTCAACGCGCCACACGGGCCCCTGATCGCACCGGATAAATACAAGAAGCGCTTTCTCGATGAGGGTTACAGTGAGCCCACGGCGGCACGTTATGGAATGATCGAGAATATCGATGACAACATGGGCCTGCTGATGAAGAAGCTGGAGGATTGGAAGCTGTTGGAAAAGACACTGGTCATTTTCATGACCGACAACGGCATGGCGATGAAGGCCATCGGCAAAAAAGGGCTCAAGGAAAGACTCATGGCTCACAATGCCGGGCTCAGAGGCCACAAGGATACCAACTGGGAGGGCGGGACTCACGTGCCTTCTTTCTGGTATTGGCAGGGGGTGTTAGATGAGGGTGTCGATGTTCCTGCCTTGACCGCTCATATCG
>JAQXBQ010000140.1 GCA_029252325.1 Akkermansiaceae bacterium | reverse complement strand
CTGCAGCTCAAAAAAGCGTAAGTGCCTTATCATGGGGTGCCGTTGCCCAGCGGTTGGTAGATGTTGCCGGCAGTCAAATTGAACAGCTCAAAGAAGTTAGCCGTTGATTACTCAGCAGTCTGATTGCCAGTCAGCTGAGCATCGCGCCAGATTTGCTTATTGCCATTACCGTCGGCAATATTGCCCCCGCATTCACTCACCTTAACTCCATAGTGGGTAATGATGCCGGCTTGAAAATTACCATTGGTGACGTTCCCATTCATGGCGACCTCGGTTTGTTGTCCGCGTGCGACAATGCCACTTAAAAGGTTTTTCTCGCAGGTGTTTGCCGTGATAGATCCTGTAGCTCCCTCAGAGAGCAAAATGCCAGCCTCTCGGTTGCTGGAGCAGGTGTTGGAAAATAGATTTACACGCCCCTCCTCTCCCATAGCCACGATGCCACAGAGGCCATTCTTAATAGTCTTTGTCTTGCGGACCGTGCCACTGCCCCCTTTCCAGAACCCTATACCATGTTGTAGATTACCTTGGCACCATGAATCCGTTATTTCAGCACTGCTACCCTGACCGTAGACAGAAATGCCGTCCCACCCTGCTTGATTGATTTTACAGCTCACGATTTTTGCAAAACCTCCATCCAAAACAGCGATGCCATGCCCTGCGATGTCCTCAATAAGGCAGGAAGTTACCGAGGTGTTTTTAGCCTCAATCGTAATGCCTGAAAAACGATCTGCCCCATGATCGAAGCCTAGGTGCTTGAGGCTAATGTTGCTTATGCTGGTTCCAATCGCCGTTGGGGCCACTGTGATAAGCGCGGCCTCGCTAGCAGGCGTCTCAATGATGGTGCCTCCCTCGGGGTCCCCGATAAGCTTAATCGGCCGATCGATATAGAGAGCTGTGTGGTATGTGCCCGCTGCGACACGAATAATATCTCGTGGGCGTGCAGCGTTGATGGCCTCTGGAATAGTGGGGTAATCCTGCGGCACTCGATGTGCTCGAGCATAAGCCCCCATCCTTTTGTAGAGTTTTATAACCCTGTCTGACTTTGGATTGAGTCGACCTGCCTCTTCGAGAAACAACATCGCTTGGGGTGAATATTCTCCTGTATCAAGTGCTGTCGCTTGCTGATATAATGCATCTGATTTTTCATGACGTATGCGGATTTCATACTCCTGCGCTTTGATCTTATTTGAGAAATCAGGAATGCTTTGATTACGTGGTGCTTGCTTCTGTAGATTTACAAGTGCCTGCTTGGCTGCAGCCGTATCTTCAATTTCTAGGGCATCAGAAATAGCTGATGTCAAAATTGCCAGTTCTTGTTTTTTGCGCTCCCTAATAATAATTAGCAATTTCCGCTGGGCTGTTTCATTTTCGGGGGCCAGCGCAACCACTGATTTTGCCAAGCTCTCGGCCTCATCCCATCTGCCAGCTTCGAGTGCCGCCTGACTTTCTCCCAAGGTGTAAAAAATTTGCTGATTACGCTCTTCAATTTTACCTTCTTCGATAGCCTCCAATCCGCTGACTGCTACTTTGGAATCTGGTGTTAACTTTTTGATTTTTTCGAATGCTAAGGACGCTTGATTCCACTTTCTTGCTGCAATCGCAGAGACCCCTTCGGCACGAAGTTCGGCAATTTCAGATTCTATCTTGATCTGCACATACCACTCTTTTTGATGCCACTGATACGCCCACCAGCCAACCGTGGATATAGAGCATATGAGTAATAAAACGACGATGAAGTCAGTATTGGCCCGCAGCTTTTTCTTGCCCACAACTACTTTCAGAGCTGCTTCGTATTCTAGTAATTCCTGTTGGTAGCGAAATCGAATCTGCTCAGAGGGAGCGTTTTTGACAAGCTCGCGCTTATACTCCAGCGTTTCATCGAAATCAGACAGGAAAGCGCTCGGCTTATCTTTGGGGCTTAGCCCCAGAGTTTTACGTGCGTCTGTATTTTTCATGTCGATGAATGTCCTGAATGGCTGCTCTCTTTAATCGATAAAGCGCTGCGCTAGCGGCACGCGGCGGCCCATACCAAAGGCTTTGGATGTCACCCTCAGACCGGGAGCAGCTTGAAAACGTTTCCACTCATTGAGTGTGACGCGTCGCTGAATCCAACGCACTAGTTGCTCATCATGGCCGTGTTCATTGATGATTTGCGAGCACGAGAGATGCTTTTCGACATAAAGTTCAAGAATGGCATCTAGAATTTCGTAGGGTGGCAAGGTGTCTTGGTCTTTTTGATCTGGCCGCAGCTCGGCACTGGGCGGCTTGTCGATAGTATCATGAGGGATGATTTCTTTGTCGCGATTGATCCAGCGAGAAAGGGCATAAACTTGAAGTTTCGGCAAATCACTAATCACCGCAAGACCGCCACACATGTCACCATACATGGTGCAATAGCCAACTGCCAGCTCACTTTTGTTGCCAGTCGTTAGAAGAAGTCGCCCTGTCTTATTGGATAAGGACATGAGAAACAGTCCGCGGATACGAGCCTGCATATTTTCCTCAGTGAGGTCCTCTGGCAAGTCACCAAAGACTGGGTTCATTGCTGACTTAACAGATTCAAAGGCCTGCTTGATGGGCACGGTGTCACAGGGCATCCCTAGGTTATTTGCCAGTTCGATGGAGTGGTCCACACTGCCGCTGGATGAATACTCACTGGGCATAGTTAATCCATGAACATTTTCAGCTCCGAGTGCGTCTGCAGCTATCACTGCTGTTAAAGCAGAGTCGATCCCGCCACTCAGTCCAAGGCATGCTGTCGAGAAGCCGCATTTTTGAGCGTAGTCACGCAGGCCCAGCACCAATGCGTTGTAACATTCCTCTTCAGGATTTGAGGGCAAGGTGTGATGACGGTCGTTACCTGCGCGAGCGGTGTCAACCACGGTGCATTTCTCAATGAATGAGGGTAATGAGCCTATCGGCAATCCCTTCGCATCAAAAGCTGCGGAGTTGCCATCGAAGATTAATTGATCATTACCGCCGATACAGTTGCAGTAAACCAGTGGCGTTCCCGTTTCTCTCGCTACTTCGGCAAGCATGGCAGCTCTGCTCTGCTGCTTACCCATGCTGTAGGGGGATGCGCTTAAGTTGAGCATGATGTCGACGCCTTGTTTGCATAGG
>JAQXBQ010000139.1 GCA_029252325.1 Akkermansiaceae bacterium | reverse complement strand
TACCTCACCAACAAGCTGATAGGCCGCGAGCCCATCTCAAAGCGATACCCGAAGGCACCTTTGACCACCCTTTTAACAGGGGGCCACATGCGGTATTAATCTCCCTTTCGGAAGGCTATCCCCCACTTCGAGGCAGGTTGCTCACGTGTTACTAACCCGTCCGCCACTAGAAAACATCTTAGTAAACTAATCAGTTTTCTCGTTCGACTTGCATGTCTTATCCACGCCGCCAGCGTTCATTCTGAGCCAGAATCAAACTCTCCGTATAAATGCCATCTTACGATGGACTTTTTAAACAGTTATAGGCTTTGTATTTTATTCCCCAATCTCTTGGGGCGTAGTTACGTTTACCAAATTGACAAGTAGTAGAACTCCAAACCGAAGTCCCAAATTCTACTTTCTCTGCACGTCAGTTAAAACTGACACACAGCGCACAATTCAATCTTTCCTCTTCCATCCTGCATACACCGTCCAGACCGCACTCCATAATCAACCGTGGTGGTCAAAAACTTCATCATGTTGTCTGCCTTGTAGACAGGACCATACTTTTAAAGATCACTTTAACGTGGAGATAAAAAAACCGACCGTAGACGAGCTCTTATGAACCGTGTCCCCGATCGACTTGAATGTCTCTCGCGTGCCCTCCAATGGAGCGGCGGGCGGAAACTATCCGAAATACACGTCACGTCAATACCTTTTGGCATCTTTTTTAACTCTTTTTTCGCCCAACGCCGCAATCGCCTATTTCAAAGGAAACCGTGGGCCGTAAAGTGGCTGGAATAACGACAGAATCAGTGGATCGCAGGCGGTGGAGAGCTCTCCTCTGCATTAGGATCATCAGGTAATCTGATCGACTCTACCATATCGACTACTTCCTGAGGTGGCGCCGGTGTAAAGGCACTTACTAGAAACGCGACAGCGAAGTTAATCAGCATGCCGACACAACCAATCCCCTCAGGCAAAATCCCAAATAGATATTGGTCTGGCTTGCCGCCCAAGAACTGAAAGAAGATGATGTAGCCCAGTGTGAAGCTAATCCCTGCGAGCATGCCCGCAATGGCTCCCTCTTTGTTGATTTTCTTGGAGAAGATACCCATTAGCAATGTGGGGAAGAATGAAGATGCTGCTAAACCGAAAGCGAAAGCCACCGTCTTAGCAATAAATGCAGACGGAGGATTGATTCCGAAATAGGCCGCTACACCAAGGGCAACAAATGATGCAATACGAGCATAATTGACCTCTTCCTTATCCGAGAGATCAGGCTTGATGATCTTTTTCATCAAGTCGTGTGAGATTGATGTTGATAGGACTAGCAGAAGACCCGCGGCAGTCGATAGGGCTGCGGCGATGCAACCAGCCATCAGCAAAGCAATCACCCACTTAGGTAGCCCTGCCATGTGTGGATTAGCCATCACCATAATATCATTACCAAACCAAAGCTCATTCGGATTGGTCATATCAGCCTTGCTGGCCAGCAGCCTTTCTCCGTTTATACCAATGCGCTGCTTTTCCGGGGCGTCATTGGCTGGATAAGTTGGCTTGGAGCCGATGAAGGGTGAAGATGTTCCAAACTCAGATTTACCAGGGCCAGAATATTGAATCTTACCATCATTGTTCTTATCCACCCATGCCATCTGACCTGTTTCCTCGAAGTCCTTGAACCACCCAGGAGTTTCCGCGTAGCTGGTGTTGTTAAGTTTCTCAATGAGATTAACCCGAGAAAAAGCGCCGATTGTTGGTGCCGTCAGATAAATGACCGCGATGAAAAGTAGTGTCCAACAAGCAGAGCTTCTCACCGCACGCACGTTTTTGACTGTAAAGAATCTAACAATAACATGAGGAAGACCAGCTGTACCGCACATTAATGCCATCGTGATAAAGAACATATTCATAGTCGATATCTTGCCCGATGTATATTCCCTAAAACCTAATTCGGTGTTGATGCTATTGATTTTGGTAAGGAATGGAATGTGATCTGCCGATCCCGCTGTGTAGTCGCCAATCAAACCAAGCTGAGGGATAAAGTTGTTAGTTAGCGCGATAGCAATAAATACTGCTGGAATGGTGTAAGCAAATGCCATCACGCAATACTGAGCAACCTGAGTATAAGTAATACCCTTCATGCCACCCAAACCGGCATAGACAAAAACAATGCCCGCACCTGCGGCAACTCCCGCAGGAATACCAATACCAAAGAGCTGGGAAAAGACGACCCCTACCCCGCGCATCTGTCCCATGATATAGGTCATACAAATAAAGATGGCACAAAGCACGGCAACAGCACGAGCCAGCTTTGAGTAATAACGATCACCTATAAAGTCGGGCACGGTGGCCTTACCAAACTTCCGCAAAAAAGGCACCATCAAGACAGTCAAAAGAACAAAACCCCCAGTCCAGCCCATCAAAAAACGTGATGCGTCATAACCGCTGATCGCAATCGTCCCTGCCATTGAGATGAATGTCGCAGCACTCATCCAGTCCGCTGCAGTAGCCATTCCATTAGCTAGGGGAGAAACTCCGCCGCCAGCTGTGTAATATTCCTTGGTCGATCCGGCACGAGACCTGACGGCAATGCCGATATAGAGAACAAAGGACAGTCCGATGAAAATGTAATTCCAGTAATCTTGGCTCATAGAATAATTATTTTTTAGATGTGAATCCCTCTTCGTCTTCTAGCTTATTCATCATATATTTATAGACGTATAAGATGATCACGAAACAAATGATGGATCCTTGTTGCGCCATCCAGAAGCCGAGCGGCGCATTACCTACATTAGGGAAAGATTCGTCGAGCCAGTCTCGAAATAGGATGCCAGCTCCAAGACTAACAATAAACCACAAGCCCAATAAAATCATGACAAGGGTAATGCTCTTTTGCCAATATCGACGACAGTGTAGTTTGGATGATTGTTCGCTCATAAGAAAAATTAATTATTCTATGAG
>JAQXBQ010000138.1 GCA_029252325.1 Akkermansiaceae bacterium | reverse complement strand
GTGCAGCTCAGAAGCTTAAGCAGAGCCCTGATTATTGTTTGATTGATGGATTGCCTGTGCCAGGCTTCCCTATGGCGTCTGAGAGTATCGTTAAAGGTGACGGTAAAAGCCTATCGATTGCTGCGGCTAGTATTATCGCCAAGGTTAGTAGGGATCGTATTATGCTAAAATACGCAGAAAAATATCCTGAGTATGGATTTGAGAGGCATAAAGGCTACGGCACTAAGCTACACATAGAGGCACTAAGGAGGTATGGCCCATGTCCTATCCATAGAAAGACTTTTGCGCCGGTAGCGCAACTGTCGTTGCCATCACGGTAATGGGGCAAATTTTTTGAGTGACTATCTCAGTGGCAGCACAGAGCTAACTTGTTCAAACCAACAAGGCATTTGTGCTCAATATACTTTCGCATGATCCAGTTAATGCAAGTTAACTGCAATAGCTGTTGACACCGCCGTTAGTGCAAGCTACTTGCGTTAAATGCGTATCGATTCTGAACCAAAGCTTTCTATCGCAAATTGTTACTTTCGTGATCTTGCTGATGGAATTCAGCAACAAATGTATTTTTGGGGCCAAGATGTATTGAGTCCCGTGGGCAATTTCCTTGTTAAAGAAGGTTTTGAGCGTAGCCCATCGAAAGGGATCAAAGGAACAAGCTGTTACCGTCTGCCATGGCAGAATGGACATATTGAGCTGTATGGGGCTTGTGCTGGTTGGTATGGGAATGGCGAAGGATTCACTTTTATTCGCCCCAGAAAGCGCTGTGTGATCTGGCTTTCTGACCAGATCACGCCTGTTCCAGGGGCATGGCGTAATGAGCTTATTGCTAAAGCAGTAGCTAAACATGAACTTTATGAGGCATCTCTTCCGTTTCTCGATTGGTTGATTTCTTATGAGAAGGCAGTGACAGCCCGCTTAGGTCATAGCTATCGATTGTTGAATTACAGAGACTACAAAAAAGTGCCCAAAAACAAGGCCTGGATAGCGCCCACAGTCGCCCTGAAGTGGTTCGAATGTTTTCGTGAAACACCTGAGAAGCTCGTGCGCCCCAAAAAATTGACTTAACTATATTATGATTCATTCATCTCCTAAAGAAGCTATGCCTTTACCGCCTTTGGTGGAGGTTCGTCCGATGTTGATGCTTACCGGTTTTCTTGGTGCAGGAAAGACAACGCTGCTGCGTGAACTTTTGGATCATCTGGCTAGCCGAGAGCATCTAGCTGATGTGATTCTCAATGATATGGAAAATGCCTATATAGATAGGGAGACATTGAAAGATCACGCAGCTAACGTGGCTGCCCTAACAGGATCCTGTGTCTGTTGTGAAGGACATCACGATCTCGTGAACATGATTCTTAAAGCCTCGAAAAGCCAACATAGTGTTTTGTTGATCGAGCTCAACGGTACGGCAGACCCTATTCCTTTACAGGAATCTTTTACGCTTCTAGAGTCAAAGTTTTGCCTTCGTCCACGTTGGCAGGTTTGTGTGATTGATGCTCGCCATTTTAGGAAGCGCAAGCGGTTCAACGATTTGGAAAGTCTTCAGCTAGAGACTGCGAGTCATTATTATATTTCATGGGGCTCTGAACTAACAGATTTTGAAACGGCCAATTTGGAAGACGGTATTAAAGCAATCAATTCTAGGGCTAGCCGCACCACAGCTTCTCTGCTTGCCGACGCGCTAGACCAAGCTATTCGTGGCAATATAAGTCATGAGATTGCCAAGAGTGCATCAACTCAAGATGACTTTGCGGCATCGAAATTTGACCTCAGTCCGAGATTAAAAACGCCACATCATAATCGTCATAAATTGGCTCATGAATTTACAGGTTGCAGTATTATTTTTCCTGAGCCTATTGAATCTTCCCGAGTAGCAAATTGGCTGGAGGAGCTTCCTGAGTCAGTTATTCGAGCAAAGGCTCTGATCTCACATGGTG
>JAQXBQ010000132.1 GCA_029252325.1 Akkermansiaceae bacterium | reverse complement strand
AGCTCTGGCATGCTGTTTCCATGTGTATTAGCATATGGTGCGGGTCATTATTATTATAAAGGAATCGTTGAAGCAGAAATGGATTATACCTTGAGAGTTCTTTTAGTGGTGATTATTTTAAGAGCTATCCTTAATGTTTTACTGTGGTTGAAAGAATTAGTTTTAAATCAAGCAAATCGATTGCGAGAAGATAAGCGCGAACACACACTATGGTGGCGCCTCAGGCGATCTGTGGGACTATACATTGATGAACCAGTCTATCGTTTTGGAATTGGCCTGGCTTGGGCTCTTGATTGGTTTTGGGAATTTGCTATTATTTACTCGTGTGGAATTTTCATCATCACAATCGTTTACCTTTGGACTTCGAAAAAAGAAATGGATTCGATTGATCGAGTTGCCAACAAAATCTAGCAATCTAGTTTAGTCTAGTTGTATAGATCACCACTATAGTTACATACCAAGTCACTTCATATGTCAGAACTTCTCAAAAAGCAAAGCTACCTCACTCCTATAGGGCTACTAACATTAGTCATGTTAGTCTTCTGGTTGTTCATCCCAATCTACCCGAATTCTTCAACATCTGAAGAACGACTTGTGTTCTGGATCGCTGATGCTTGGCGCAAAGATTTTGCCCATGGATGGGCGGTGCCATTTTTATTCGTGTATTTTATTTATCGAATATGGCCAACGATGAAGTCAGAGCCCATCAAGGGTTCACGCTGGGGCTTGCTAGGGGTGGCATTTTTGATTTTGCTTTATATTGTCTCAGTTCGAACACTACAGCCAAGGTTGCCTCTGATTGGGTTGCCGTTTTTAATTGTCGGAGGCACACTCTACATCTGTGGATGGAAGGTGGCGCGGCATATGCTGTTTCCTGCATTTTTCTGGTGGTTTGCGGTGTCGGTGCCGGGCTTGCAGCAAGCGACGAATATTTTGCAAATTGCGGTGACTAAATCGTGCTATGAAATGGGCACCCTTATGGGCATGGACCTAATCAATGCAGGCACGGAAATTAAATCTGGGAATGATAGCTGGGATGGGATGGATATTGCGGAAGGGTGCAGTGGTATTCGATCCTTGATGGCCTTAGTAATGATTTCTGCTATCTATTCTTACTTCACCCAAACAAAGCTGTGGAAAATGGCGTTCTTATTCGCCTGTGCTTTGCCTTTAGCCTTGGTAGCTAATTTCTTCAGAATCTTTACCATCATTGTATTAGCTGAAATGGGATTCAGTGAGTTTGCCGCGGGTGTATACCATGATTGGGCGGGATTGCTTTTCTTTTTTCCTATCGCATTAGCCGGCTTGTTCATGATCGATAAAATACTTAACTTGAAGGTGAATAAGAAAGTAGTTAGAAAACGAATTCAAGTTTGATGGCGACGTTTTGTAATCCTTAGTGCGCAGTCAAAACTAAATAAACACATGTCTTCAGAAGAAAAAAATAATACTAAACAAGCTAATCATGATGATGCGCAGGATGGCCCTGAGTTGATTGCCAAGCGTATTTACATTTTAGCGCTTACCTTAGCCGTTGGGTTTTCAGTAATCTGGATACTCCCGAAGTCAGAGTCGATGAAAGTATCTTGCTTGTCTCGCCATTTGCCGGTGCAGTTTGACACCATGATTGGCAAGCGTATCGATATTACCGGTAAGGAACTTCAAATTTTGGCCAAGGATACAGAGTTTGAGCGGACTCAATTTACTAACACCGCTAATCCTTATCACCCACCAGTTGAGGTCTCGGTTGTTTTCTCAGGTAAAGATCTCAATAACAGCATTCATCGCCCTGAGCGTTGCTTGCGCTCACAAGGATGGAATTTTGTGAAAGAAAGAACAGTAGTATTGGCGAATGTCTTTCCTGATGGTTCGGATTTGCCAGTCAGAGAAATCGTCTGCAAAAAACCTGTGACGCGCGATGATGGCTCTAGCTTTGAGGCGATGCGCGTCCAGTATTACACGTTTTTTGGTCATACTGGAATTACGGAGAGCCATTATGGTAGAACTTTTCAAGATATGAAGGATCGCCTTTTTAAAGGTTTTGATCAGCAGTGGGCGTATGCGACTTTTTCAGTTCCTGTGACGCAGGTCTACGTTGATCAAGGTCTGATGAGAGATGGGCCTGGAGCATTTACTCTCGAGCAGTCTGAAGAAATATTAGAAAAGTTTATCCGTAAGCTTGGCCCTTTGGTGGTGGATAGAACCGCCATAGATTGATATAATATAACTCGTTAAATTTACCCAGCACCCCTTGAATCACCAATGTTAGGATCTCGAAATAGAGAGCAGTTCTCAATCCAGGCTTTATTGCTATGTGATGCGTTTTTGGTTTTCCAAGGATTTTTCATAGGAGACAAACTGCGGCCAATCTTGAGGCCCATACTCGGCTTGACTGATGACGGCCAGATAGGTCTAGCTCAGATTTCTTGGCTCTTATTTATCGTGGTTCCATTCACACCACTCGTCTTGGAGGTGTTTGGCTTCTATCGAAATATGATGCGCAAGACATTGTTTCAGTCGTTGAGGCAGGTGCTTCAAGCTCTTGTTGTCATTAGTATTGCTATCGCAGGCATGATTCTCTTTTTTAAAATGGCTCCAATGAGTCGCTTGGTGCTGGTAATTGCAATGGTCTTATCCGCCAGCTTTCTGCTACTACGTGATGCTTTTGTGCGATCTAGGCTTCGCTCGTCAGCCCTCAAAGAGGGTCGTCAAGAGCGAGTGGTCATCGCTGGATCCCAAAAAGATACTCAAGAACTCATTAAGTCTATGCCAAATGAGGTGACTGATTATTGGCAGATTGTTAGTGAGTTTGATTTTTCTGAGCGCGATGTTTCAGAGCTGGAAGAAATAGTAACTCAAGAATCGGTTGAGCGAGTTATCATAGCCGCGCGTAGTGCGGTGTTTCAGAAGATTTCAGCGACGGTTGAATTATGCGAAAAGCAGGGAATTGAATCATGGGTCTCCGCCGACTTCATTCGGACCCAAGTATCGCGGCCTACCTTTGACAATTTGGGCGGACAACCAATGCTTGTTTTGCGAGCTACCCCAGAGCTATCATGGGCCTTGTTGGCTAAATCTGCACTAGATAGATTAGGAGCAACATTGTTCATCCTCTTTACGCTACCGGTCTGGATCTTTGCCATCATAGGAATCAAATTATGTAGTCCAAGAGACCCTGTATTTTTCCGCCAAGATCGAGCAGGCAAGTTCGGTAAGCAATTTAGAATGTGGAAGTTTAGGACCATGGCACTGGACGCGGAGGCTCAGCTGGATGAGCTGAAAGACGAAATGGGCAATGAAATGACGGGGCCTGTCTTCAAGCTTGAAAATGATCCGCGTGTTTTTCCGTTTGCTCGTTTTCTTAGAAAATGGAGCATTGATGAATTTCCCCAGATGCTCAATGTAGCAGCAGGGGATATGAGCTTGGTAGGACCCCGCCCCTTACCTATGTATGAAGTTTCTAAATTTGAAAAATCAGAACACCGCCGTAGGCTTAGCGTCAAGCCGGGGATAACCTGTATCTGGCAAGTCAAGGGTCGAAATACGATCACTGAATGGGAGGACTGGGTGAAGTTGGACCTGCAATACATTGATAACTGGTCCTTGCTACTGGATATCAAATTGCTGATCCAAACAGTACCTGCGGTATTGCTCACTAAGGGCGCCAAATAGTGGTGGGGGTACTGCTTTGAGTGGCAGGCATTAAAGAACGGGGTTAATTTTGACTTTGGTGCATTTGGGATTGTCATCATGAAATCAGGATACACAATCCGATCCAAGATTGCTGAGGGAGCAAAAACCAGCCCCTAAGAACAAGAGCAATCGCAAACCACATTATGCAAACAACGCATAAAAATTGCAATTCCATGAAAATATTTAGCGGTAAGGCCCACAGCGAGCTCGCACAAAAAATCGCAGCTCATCTCGGCAAAGAGTTGGCTAATGTCGAAGTGACATCATTTCCCGATGGTGAGACCTTTGTTCAGATCAATGAGAACATACGTGGTGAAGACGTCTACCTGGTTCAGCCGACCTGCCCTCCAACGAATCACAATTTGATGGAAATGCTCATCATGGTGGATGCGGCCAAAAGAGCCAGTGCTGGCAGAATCACAGCGGTGATGCCATTTTTCGGATACGCCCGCCAAGACCGTAAGGACAAACCACGGGTGCCGATCACGGCTAAGTTGGTTGCCAACCTCATTTCTGCAGCTGGCGTCGACCGCGTACTTACGATGGATTTGCATGCCGCACAGATTCAGGGATTCTTTGACATACCAGTGGACCATCTCTATGCTAAGCCGGTATTTATCAAACATTTGCGTGAACAGCACGGAGATGATGCGAGCAACTTGACCGTGGTCTCTCCAGACGTTGGAGGGGTGAAAATGGCAAGATCCTATGCCGATAAGCTAGGTGCCGAGCTGGCAATTGTTGCCAAGCATCGGGTCAGTGCTACCAAGGTTGAGGCCATGAACGTCATCGGAGATGTTGAGGGCCGTAATGTATTACTGGTCGATGATATGACCGAGACGGCAGGTACTCTTTGTGCTGCTGCGGAAATTCTAGAGAAGCATGGAGCTAAAAGTATTTATGCAGGAGTATCGCATGGTGTTTTGGGTGATATGGGACGGAAACGTATCGCAGAATCTGCCATTAAAGAGCTGATAACCAGTGACTCAGTACCTCAAGCCTATGGGGAAAAAGTGACCACTGTCTCGATTGCTGGACTCCTAGGAGATGCTATTTCTCGTATTCATGACGGAAAATCTGTCACTTCTCTCTTTGACATTGACGCCTGAAGTGGTAAAGACCCGCCCCCCGAAGGAGTCTGACATCTCACTCTACTACCCGCCGTCATTCATTTTTGGGCCTGCTCCATCACTACAATTAAACAAATCAACCATCCAATCATATGGCTAAACCACAAACTTTAAAAGCAGAAGAGCGTGCCCGCACAGGTTCTGGCGTGCTCAAGCAAATGCGTCGCGAGGGATACATACCATCCGTTGTTTACGGCGGCGGATCCGACAACAGAAATGTTAAGGTGCACGCAAAAACGTTCACAGACATGCTCAATCATGCAGTCTCAGACAGTATCCTAGTAACACTGGACCTCGGTGACTCGAACACTCAATTAGCGTTCCTGCAGGACGTTCAGCATAACGCCATTACTGGTGAGATTCTTCATGTTGATTTCTTAGCAGTTAACCAAGACACTTCAATTAATGCGACCTTACCACTTGAGCTCACTGGCGAGCCTGAAGGAGTTAAGGCTGGCGGTTTACTGGAGCAGATGCTTCACGGTATTGAAATCAGCTGTTTGCCCAACGATCTCCCAGAGAACGTAATAGCTGACGTTAGCGCTCTTGAAATTGGTGATGCTCTGCACATCGGAGCAATCAAATTTCCTGAGGGTGTTACACCTACACTCGGTGAGGACGTCGTGGTAGCTATTGTTGCTAAGACTCGTACTGCTCAGAGTGAAGAAGCCGAAGATGGGGAAGGCGAAGGCGCCGAAGCTGCTGAAGGCGAAACTGCTACCGCAGAAGCTTCTGCTGAGTAACACACAGCTCACATATCATTTCAAAAGCTCGGAGCTGATTGGCTCCGAGCTTTTTTATTTCTAATATTTGGTGTTTGGTATTTTGATCCTGAAGATTAAAAAAAGAACATGTCCGATATCAAACTCGTCATAGGCCTTGGGAATCCCGGGCAGAAGTATGAGCAGACTCGTCACAATGTTGGATTTTTAGTGATGGATTGCTTGGCGCACAGCAACGGTGCTGAGATGGTCAATCATCTTAAATGGCGTGCCCATGTGGCCAAATTGCCTGAGTCGCATGCTGTTCTGATGAAGCCCCAGACATTTATGAATGAAAGTGGCCAGTCGGTAGCTGCTGCTTTGCGCTTCTACAAATGGAAGCCTGAGCAAATCCTAGTGGTGTATGATGATGTTTCTCTGCCATTTGGGGCCTTGCGATTCAGAAAGTCAGGCTCAGCGGGTGGCCACAATGGCATACGATCAATCATTAGCCATCTTGGTGATGATCAGTTTCCTAGGCTTAAACTTGGAATTGGCAACATGAGACAAGAGGAGAAAAAGAAAGCCGGAGGATCTTTAACTGGTCATGTTCTGGGAAAGTTTTCGACCGAAGAGCAAAATCAATTGGAAAACACGCTTGCAACTGCGGCGGAAGCTGTTCAGTTTGCGCTCTCCGAGGGGATTGAGTCAGCCGCCAATTCCTTCAACACAAACAAATCAAATTAACTTTTAAATCAATAATATAGCGATGAGCAGAAAATACGAAGGTCTAATCGTACTCAACTCCCAAGGCCAGGACGACGGACTCAATGACCTTGTGTCCTCGGTAGCCAAGGAAATGGAAGGTAACGGAGCCAAGATGGATGAGATCCAGCAACTCGGACGCCGCAAGTTTGCATACAACGCACGTCACCTTGATGGCGGCCACTATGTGAACTACATCTTCGAAGCAGAGCCAACAGCTATCGAGAAGATTCAGTCTACACTCAGCTTGAACGAAAGCGTTTACCTGCAGCACTACCAGCGCTTGGGTTAATTATATTCGTTTAACCAAAATTATTACCTGACGAGATTAGAGGCGGACTAGATTAATTTGCTATTGCCGTCTAGTATCGAAATCACTTAGGATTTAAGACATGGCCAATTTTAACAAAGTAATGCTCATGGGTAACGTAACCCGTGATATCGAACTTCGCTATACTCCTAAGGGCACTGCCGTTGCTGACATCGGCCTTGCCGTCAATCGCGTACGCTCTGGTGATGGAGGCGAGCGCATCGAAGAAACTACCTTTGTTGACGTCACTCTATGGGGGCGCACTGCTGAGGTCGCACAGCAGTATTCTGGCAAAGGAAAGCCTCTCTTCATTGAGGGTCGCCTGCAGATGGATAGCTGGGATGACAAAGCTACTGGGCAAAAGCGTTCCAAGCTCAAAGTGGTAGCTGACAACATCCAGCTCATGGGAGCTCCGGGAGGCGGACAACAGAACAGCGGTGGCGGTAACCCAGCTCCACAACAGCAAGGTGGTTCTCCTGCGCAAGGTGGGGCACCAATGGATGACAACGACGACATCCCGTTTTAGATCATTGCTTCATTGATCCTTTTGAGATCAAAAAATAGTCGCTGCCTTTAGCCGACTGGCTTCAGTATTTTCTCATGCGTCTCTATAGTACAAACAGCCCTGACACCTTGGTTGATTTTGGTGAAGCAGTGCTGCGTTCATTACCGGCAGACAATGGGCTTTACATGCCTGAGGATATTCCTGCTTTGAGTGAAGTGTTTTGGAAGACATGGCAGACCATGGACTTCGACAAAATGGCGTATGAGGTAGTCTCGACTATACTTCAAGGTGCGATACCAAACGAGCAGTTGGCTAAGATTGTCAGCGAAGCTCTCAATTTCCCTGCACCACTAGCGCGCCTGGACGAGAACAGGCGAGTGCTTGAGCTTTTCCACGGGCCCACATTAGCATTCAAAGATTTTGGAGCCCGCTTTATGGCTAGAGTCATGGCGTGGTTAACACGCGATGATGACAAGGTCTTGACCGTACTTGTGGCGACATCTGGAGACACTGGCGGCGCCGTGGCCTCGGCGTTTCATCACGTGGAGGGAACCCGTGTTATTATTCTTTATCCATCAGGAAAAGTTAGTGGCTTGCAAGAGAAGCAGCTCACGGCACTCGGGGGCAACATTACTGCGCTGGAAATAGACGGTAGCTTCGATGACTGCCAGCGCATGGTGAAAGCCGCCTTCCTCAATGCAGAAATATCTAAGCAGTGTAATCTAACCTCGGCAAACTCGATCAATATCTCGCGCTTGATTCCGCAAATGCTTTATTATTTTGAGGCGGCACGCCAGCTGGCTATCGAGGGCAAAGAGCCGCCAGTATTCGTCATACCAAGCGGAAATTTTGGCAACCTTACGGCCTTGCTTATAGCCAAGCGCATGGGACTCAAAGTAAGTCATGTAGTGGCAGCCACCAATATCAACGACGTAGTTCCGGAGTATCTTGAGAGCTCTGAATATAAGCCGCGACCATCTGTGGCTACTCTGTCTAATGCAATGGACGTCGGTGCTCCATCGAATTTTGTGCGCATGCAAGAATTGTTCGGCAACGACTGGAAAGCGATGGCCTCTGACATCAGCGGCTACGCTGTAGATGATGAGAGCACTCGTAACGCGATTAAAGAAGTGCACCAGAAATACGGATATGTGATCGATCCCCATGGCGCTGTTGGCTACCTTGCTGCTGAGGCATGGCTAGTAGATCACCCGAATGATACGACCATCATCCTTGAGACGGCACACCCGGCGAAGTTTCCCGAGACGATTACCGAGCAACTAGGAAGCGGGGCACTGCAAATCCCTGAGCGTATTGCTTGTCTTGCTGACGAGCCTAAGGTGGCAACTCCCATGGCGGCCTCACCAGAGGCACTCATTGCTTGGCTTGCAGAGATATCATAGCGCAGTCATCATTTTACTAAAAAAAGCATACCCGGGATGGGTATGCTTTTTTTATTTTAGAAGGTAAATGAAGTGCTTTTTAGCTTATGGATTTTTGTTATCCGTGCGGAAGGGAATCGCGGGCAAACCATCCTTATTGTAGAGGTTGGCGTTGGTAGGATTACCCCGGTATGCGTATCTCACTGCGATAGGTTTTGCCACCGCTACCGAGCTAAGCTTGACGGTATTACCCTCAATGTGTGCCTCAGCCCAATACCACTTTTGATTGGCTCCAGAGATAGCAAAGCTTGCAAGTTTGGCATCAGGTGTTGCTAGCAGAGCTTGGAATGGATCTTTCTTTTTGGCGATCATTAGACCGCGGCCTACGTGATCGTAGCTGATGGTGACCGTGTTGCCCACAACGTTCATTTTCTTAAAAGTCGGGCCGGCGACGGTCAGATCTTTTTTACCATAAACATCACGTAGTGCCCATCGTGCGAGGCGCTTGCCGACGTCTTGTTTATTCTTAGGATGAATATCCCGAGCGTTACCAATGTCGATAGCGGAAGCAACGCCAGTGTGGGGGAGTTCTTGGATGCGGTCCTGAGCTACACGTATGCGGGCAAAACCATCCCCACCCTCTGGATTCGTGTTATGGCCGTGAAATTGTGCCAGCTTGACCACATAAAAGTAGAATGGGAAATCACTAGGCTGCTGCCAAATTTCTCGCCACCCTTGCACAAGCGCCTTGAGCTTAGGTAGGTAGTGGATACCCTCGCCGGAGTTGGATTCACCCTGATACCAGATGGCGCCTCTGACACCAAAACCAACGATGGGGTGAACCATTGCATTGTAGATTGAGCAGGGTTCGTTGTGGCTTCTGGGGCCTGGGCTTGTGGGTGGCGATGGAACCTTGTGGCCCTCATTAATGGCCTCTTGGACTGTGGTACTCCATTGCTTCGCCTGAAGGGCGTAGTTGTTCCATGCGGTTTTTCCTGCGGGTGTATTGATCAGCTGAGCATCTACCTTTTTGGAAAGTTCAGCTAGCTCAGGCTGCTTGCGAAATCCTACAGGTGGCGTCCAAGGCTCAACTCGCGTACCTCCCCAGTTAGTGCCGAGCAGGCCGATGGGCACACCGCTTTGTTGCTGCAGATCACGACCAAAATAATAGCCGACTGCGCTAAAATTGGTGACTGACTTAGGGTTGCAGTGTTGCCAAGAAGTCGGAATGCTGAGTTGTTCTTGTGGATGACTGGCAATAGTGTGGCCTTTGACATCAAAGATTCTGATCTGCGGGTGATTTGCCTCTGCGATTTCTTGTTGTGGATTGTGTGACTGCTTCACAGACCACTCCATATTGGATTGTCCTGAGCAAATCCATACGTCTCCTATGAGGATATCGTTGTAGGTGATTTTCTCGCCAGTGTTGTTGGTAATGCTCATGCTTTGAGCGGAAGTATTGGCTGCAAGAGGATTAAGTTTAACCTGCCAGCGGCCTTTTTTATTGGCGGCAGCTTTTTGCACCTGGCCAGCGAAACTCACCGTTACTTCTGCCCCGGGAGTATCCCACCCCCAAACGGGGCTCGCTAGGTCACGTTGAAGCACCATATGATTGCTGAATATTTTGGCGGTTGATAGTTTTGCCTGCAACAGCGGAGTCAGCATCAGCATGGCGATGGAGGTGATATATGTAATGTTGTTCATAGGAATGTATTTAATGGGGGGGCTTGTTTGTGTTAAATGATATGATGTATTTATCTCAAGAGAGCAACATGGTGAGTGGTGCGAGCGGTTATCTCTAGTGTTTGTAACGATAGCTACGCGGGGTTCCGCCGGTTTCTTTTTTAAAACTTCGGCTAAATGCTTGAGGCGAGGCAAAGCCTGTCTCAGTCGAGATTTCGGAAATCGAAAGGCTGGATGTTCGAAGTAGAGCCATAGCTCGATTGAGGCGATAGTTCTTGAGGTATGAGCCCAGCGGAATTCCAGCGGCCCGCTTAAAGATGGTGCGCAGTCTAGATGCGGAGTAGTTGGTGGCAGCGGCAATATCTTCGATGCTTACTGTGCGACCTCTCCAATGTGCCATTAATCGGTTGATTGTGCTAACTAGGTTGTAAGTAGTATCTGGTAAATGGCTTGGTTCATTTTGTTCACAGACTTGCGACATAGCGAGTAACATAGACAGAATGCCCGCCTGAACGTGGAGTGTTTGTAGTTCGCTCGTTGGCATATTCCATGCCCTTAGCAGTTGCTCCAGTGTTCCCTGCATCTCTGCGTTGGTATTAATGATGCGATTTTTGAGAGGCTCGAATAGCGTTTGCGCTTCGAGCTCAAAGGTACAAAATAACCATTGCAAATCAGTTGATGCCAATTTGCTGAAATGGTGAAATTGGTAGGGGAGGATCAATAACGCTTGTCCAGGCTCGATGGGTAACACTAGGTCATCGAGATGAACGTGCCCTACCGTGCTAATATTAAAAAGTAGCACAAAGCGATGGTGCGACCGATTTTGTAAAGCATGTTGCTGGAGAGTGTATTTGTCCTCTCGTAAGAATAACAAAATACGCTTGGGGTTAGGTAGTGAACCAATGCCCTTTCCTCCAAAATAATTTTTGGGTTCGTTGATGTTAAGCAGAGAATCTTGCACAGACGCCACAATATTTGGCACCGACAAAAAAGTCAATTATGTTAAGTTTAAGTCAAATAAGATAACTTTTTGACCTTTTTAGTTAAACTGAATACTTCATAATCAACTGCGAAACATCAATGTATCCCTGCACATGTCACCTCTAATCACTACAAAAATCAAGCCTGTACTCGACCAAGATTTTGTCCCAGCGGTGTTGTGGAATGAAGCCTATTTAGAGAAGGTGAATCAATCCGCCAAAGCGACCGAATTTGCAATAGCGCTGGTACGACCGGATCAGACCTGCACCGTATTTCGCACTATGATTTTGCCTTACGGGGGTTCAACAGATGAGCTCACATTGCGCTACCTTGAGCGCATTCTCAAGTTCCTACTGTGGCAGCGGGGAGGCAGCGAGGTGCTTGTCGCTGGATGTGATCCGCTGGTAAGTCAGCTAAAAAAGATCTATTCGCCTCATGGAGCGAGGGCTTTCGATCATGATTTTTTCGGTGAGAAAGTATATCGTAGCACGCTGAAAATACGTGCATGCGCCATGAAGGATCTGCCCACAGAAAACGAATCATCAATGCCACTGGGAAGGCATCTTGACGGTTGTCGTATTGGATTTGATCTCGGGGGATCGGACCGTAAGTGCGCGGCGGTGATTGATGGCGAGGTTGTGTTCTCCGAAGAAATTGAGTGGAACCCATATTTTGAAACAGACGCCAGCTATCACATTGAGGGAATCAATGATACCCTCAAGAGAGCCGCTGCCCATTTGCCGCGTATTGACGCCATAGGGGGTAGCTCAGCAGGCGTGTATGTGAACAATGAAGTTCGAGTGGCGTCTTTATTTCGGGGTGTCTCCAAAGAAGATTTTGAGTCCAAGGTCAGGCGTGTATTTTTTGATCTGCAGAAACGCTGGGCAGATGTTCCCTTTGAAGTTGTTAATGATGGTGAAGTCACGGCCCTTGCAGGCTCCATGTCAATGGGTGAAAACGCCGTGCTCGGCCTGGCCATGGGCACCAGCGAAGCAGTTGGTTACGTCACTCCAGACGGTAATATCACTGCCATGCTCAACGAGCTCGCCTTTGCTCCCATTGATTATCGCGATGATGCCCCCACCGACGAGTGGTCGGGGGACGCGGGTGTCGGTGCCCAGTATCTATCTCAACAAGCTGTGGCGAGATTGGTGCCGGTCGCCGGAATTGAGCTTCCTGCAGACATGCCCTTTCCTGAGCAGCTTGTCGAAGTTCAGAAACTCATGGCAGATGGGGACCAGCGAGCTGCCAATATTTACTCTACGATAGGCACCTATTTGGGTTATGCGATCGCGCACTATGCGAGTTTTTACACCATCAGAAAGGTATTACTCCTCGGGCGGGTCACCAGCGGGCAAGGTGGAAGTATCATCATCGAGCAGGCTCAAATAGTTCTTGATGAGCTGTTTCCAACATTGGCTAAGCAGATCGAGATGGTAACGCCCAATGAGCAAGATAAGCGTCACGGGCAGGCGGTTGCTGCCGCCAGCCTTCCCATCATCTCGGAATCCTGCTAAGTATAAACATTCAATTATTTACCTATGGAAATTATTATCCAACCAAGCAAGCAAGCCGCCAGTATCACTGCCGCCAGAGTTGTTGCGCGTCTTGTGAGGGAAAAGCCTCGTGCCGTCTTAGGCCTTGCCACTGGTAGCACGCCACTGCCGCTTTATCACGAGCTGATCCGCATGCATCAGGAGGAGGGCTTGGATTTCAGTGAAGTGACGAGTTTCAACCTTGATGAATATGTCGGGCTTGAGGCTAAGCATGAACAATCTTATCATAGCTTCATGTGGCAAAACTTTTTTCGCCATATCAATATAGATCCTGACAGGGTGTATATCCCTGATGGCATGACCACCAATGTCGTGGCATCTTGTGCCACCTACGAGCGGGCAATTGTCGATGCGGGCGGCATTGATCTTCAGATACTAGGCATCGGCTCGGATGGGCATATTGGGTTCAATGAACCAACATCATCTTTCGCATCTCGCACGCGCATCAAAACGCTCACTCAAGAAACAGTGGTCGATAACGCCCGTTTTTTTGATGACGATGAAAGCCAAGTGCCGCGGCACTGTATCACCATGGGCATTGGCACGATTATGGATGCGCGTAGTAATATCATGCTTGCATTCGGAGACGGCAAAGCGGAGGCCATTGCAGCGATGGTGGAAGGACCAGTGGCAGCCATGGTTCCAGCTTCTATTTTACAGCACCATCAGAATGCGAAGGTGTTTATCGATGATTGCGCAGCTAGTCAGTTGAAGCTCGCCGATTACTATCGTTGGGTCTATGCAGGCAAGCCCGAGTGGCAGCAAGATGCATAATCTGAAAATCAGATCGAACGCGAAATCACCTGCATAAATAGGGAGTGTTTCACTGGCTTGTGACCGCAATCTTTGTGGCTGCCTCTTGTTACCCTGAAAACATACTTTGCCTGTTTAGTGGGACGAGATGAGAAAACTTACCAATCCTTTGTTTACATGTATCATACGGTTCGCTAGAAAAGTCATCCGCTGATCTGAGCCAAGTTGAGCGGGGGCATTCAAGACATTGCTCAGCTTGGCAAATTGTAGGCGAATTGAACAACTAGCTATAACAACCAGAACACAGACGAAACGATGATAGCAGAAGGCTTAGAACTTATGATGGTTGGAATGGGAGTCGTATTCTCATTCCTCGTTTTACTGGTTATTTTGATGAAGTTATCGGGGTTTCTACTCAGTAAATTCCCAGAGCCAGAAGAACCAGTCAAAGCTGCCAGTAAAGCAGGGCAAGGTGGTGCTGCTGGATCACGCGCATCAGCAACCATGGCGGTGGCCCTCGCCGCTGCTCATCGCCGTCAGAAAGGCATCTAATTTCTGGCAACTTCTAATCACTTTTTAACAAGCAACTATTTACCAATCTAATCAACAACCATGGCTAAAAATATAGACGTAATGATCACGGCGTTTCGTGACGGATTTCAGAGCGCATATGGAGCACGCGTATTCACGAATGACTTCATGCCGGCTGTCGAGGCTACGCGCGACGCAGGAATTCGGCATTTTGAGGCCGGTGGTGGTGCCCGCTATCAGTCACTATACTTCTATTCTAACGAAGATGCCTTCGATATGATGGATACCTTCCGAGAGAAGGCTGGTCCAGATGCCAACTTGCAGACGCTGGCACGTGGTATCAATGTGGTCGCTCTTGATTCTCAGCCCCGTGATATCATCGATTTGCACGCTAAGATGTTCAAAAAGCACGGCATGACCACCATCCGTAACTTCGACGCACTCAATGACGTTAATAACCTGATCGACTCAGGACGCTCGATTACCAATCATGGGCTCAATCACGAAGTATGTGTCACCATGATGGCATTGCCCCCAGGCTGCACCGGGGCGCACGATGCAAATTTTTATGCCAAGACGCTTGATGATATTCTGGCAGCGGAGATTCCATTCACTTCGGTATGTTTCAAGGACGCCAGCGGCACTGCTTATCCATCGACCATTCACGAAACGATCAAGGCGGCACGTAAGCGCTTGCCTGAAGGCACTCGTATTGTTTTCCATACCCACGACACCGCAGGCACAGGAGTAGTATGTTACCAAGCTGCAGTAGAAGCCGGCGCCGACCAAATCGACCTCTCCATGGCTCCTTGCTCAGGCGGCACCTGCCAACCAGACGTCGCATCTATGTGGCACGCTCTTCGTGGCACAGATTATCGACTTGATCTTGATATCGATAAGATTATGGAGGCGGAGGCCGTGTTTAAGGACTGCATGTCCGATTACTTCATGCCGCCAGAGGCCAAGGCGGTAGAGCCATTGATCCCTTGGAGCCCAATGCCTGGTGGCGCCCTTACGGCGAACACCCAGATGATGCGTGATAATGGAATCTTAGATCGCTACCCAGAGGTTATCGATGCCATGGGCGAAGTGGTTCGCTTAGGTGGTTTTGGAACTTCGGTGACCCCTGTAAGCCAGTTTTATTTCCAGCAGGCATTCAACAACGTCATGTTTGGTAAGTGGGAAAAATTTGCTGAAGGTTACGGCAAGATGATCCTGGGCTACTTCGGTAAGACCCCCGTGGCACCCGATCCTGAGATCGTCAAAATTGCTGCTGAGAAAATGGGCTTAGAGCCTACCACTGAAAGCCCGCTTGAGATGGACGAGGCAAATCCTGAGAAAGGCGTTGCTCCTGCTGTCGCTAAGCTCGAGGCAGAAGGTCTGCCCGTTACTGACGAAAACACCTTTATCGTAGCTGCATGTGGGGCCAAGGGCATCTCCTTCCTTAAGGGCGAGATGACCACTAACGTTCGCAAGATTGAGAAGGAGGCTCCTGCCACAGCCGCTGGTACAGGTAGTGGCGCAGGGTCTTCTGACAAGCTTACCGTCAATGTCGGTGGAGATAAGTTCGTTGTTCAATTTGAAGGGGATAAAGCCACCGTCAACGGCAAGAGCTACGATGTCAGTGTTACCGAAGGTGGCGATGACGCAGGGCCAAGCACAGGTGGTAGCGGCGCAGGTGCACCCGTAGCGGCGCCCATGCCTGGAGCCGTTTTTGAAATTCTTAAAGGTCCTGGCGACTCCGTCGAAGAAGGAGAGACAGTCATCGTGCTTGAAGCTATGAAGATGGAGATGGCGATTGCTGCGCCTTCCGCAGGAGTCGTCTCCGAGATATTGGTTAGCAAGGGTGATCAGGTTACAGCAGGGCAAGTTATAGCGACATTAGGTTAATGCAAAATTCATCATTCTATACCAAGGGTTGGTTCATCGGTCTCTGCCTTATGGCATTGGTTTGCTTGTTCATGCCTAGCGATCTGTTGGCAGCCAAAGCAACGACCCAGCAAGCTGTGGCCACGGCGGGTCAAGTTACTGATGCCGCAGATATGGCGGAGAAATCGAAGGTCCAACGCTTATGGGATAGTACTGGCTTGAAGGGGTTTTTTGAGCGTGGTGAGCCCACGCTTGATGAAGATGGTGTCGAGAAGCCCGGTCAACACGGGATTTTCAAGCTGATTATGATCTTGGTTGGACTGCTGTTGATCTACCTTGGTATAGCTAAGAAATTCGAACCGCTGCTGCTTTTGCCAATCGGCTTTGGTGGCATCCTCGCTAATATTCCCTA
>JAQXBQ010000100.1 GCA_029252325.1 Akkermansiaceae bacterium | reverse complement strand
CCTTGGTAGAGCTTCTTGCCATAGGTTGAGCGGTTCCAGGTGCTGTATTTGTCATGGGTGAAGTGGTCGACGAGGTATTGCTCCGAGCGGAGAAAGGAGCCGACTCCGGCAGGCATTGGCATGGCAATGCGTGACCAACGGCCTAGGCGCTCCACCTCGTTCATGCGGAATTGCATCAGGCGGTCATCCTCGAGTTGGTGGTGCAGGTCGCGCCCATTCAGCGTGCGCTCCATGTGGTTAGGGTGGCGCTTGCTGGCAATCGAGGTTCCCATGGCC
Source organism: Akkermansiaceae bacterium (assembly GCA_029252325.1). Classification (GTDB taxonomy): domain Bacteria; phylum Verrucomicrobiota; class Verrucomicrobiia; order Verrucomicrobiales; family Akkermansiaceae; genus Oceaniferula. The sequence goes on along the minus strand of JAQXBQ010000100.1, from coordinate 1,674 downwards.
ATCGATACGTAGGGGAGATCCTGGGTATTGAGGATGGCGGTGTAGGAGGTGTCACCATTGGTTTGCAGAAGGATGTCATTGATACGCTGAATGGTGGTGGGCGTAATCAGGTGGGGCGCGACATCATAGACGCGCACTACATCGGTTCCCTTGAGGTTCTTGAGGGTGTTAGTGCAAGTCCGTCCGCCGGGGGCGAAGGTAGACGGGTATTCCTCCGCGTCCGGCACGTACATGTTTTCATTAAAATGCCCGGGTGCCTGAGCATGCTCCATGATGAGCTCGGGGTAGTGCTTACGCTTGGCTTGCATGGCAATATACTGGCGGGTATCTCCACCATCGATTTTCCAGTAGGTCACACCCGCGTGCCTTGACCACTTGGTGAAGGTCTCCATCTCTGCCATGGAAACCTGACCACGCACCCAGATGCCGAGCCCGCGCCAGCCGAGTGCTTGCAGTTCCTCGTTGAAGGTCTTCATCTGCTCCTCTGGTTCCAGTTCCGCATAGGAGGGAAAGTCCTCGGGGTCTGCCCTGAAGTTAAAGTAGGGTCTTCCAGGCAGCTTGTCCCAGTCGCCTTCGACGGGTTGCCAGCCGTGGTCGATGAGGAAGGTGAGGTCCTCGCGTCCCCGCTTCATGTAGTGCGCCCAGCCATCCTTCTGATTGAAGATATTGTGGTGATTCATTTCCTGCTGGGCACCAAGGTTGGTGAGTTTGCCAAAGTCGGTGATCTCTCCACCGCGCTGCTGCCAGTAGTTCTGCACATACCAGGTGCACCAGTAGTGAGGCGAATGTTTGGCAGGTTTGTCAGGAACGAGATTGGGTGATTTGGCGACTTCTGCGGTGGCCGGTGAGCTGGCAACGGCTATCAATGTGAATGCACAGGCGAGTTGTATGAGTTTTGTAACCACGCTACTTTTACGTGGGTGATTGTGACAACTTGCACTCATCCACATATTAAATATCCACATATGTACTAATAGATAATTCTAACCAGTTTTCTGAAGCCTTTTTAAGGAGGGCTTTGAATTTAGCCTCTTGCTTGGAAATACCCGGCGCCTTGTTCCGGTTGAGATTACCCACGACATAAACATCATTGTTGATTCGCGCGGGGTATTGACCAGAGAGAATAGCAGCTCTGGTCGGCGCACAGTTAGGCTGCATGTAGGCATGGGTGAAGCTGAGGCCGTTTTTGGCGAGTTTGGCGATGTTCGGGGTGAGGTACTCACCAGAGTGGGTGCCCATGGTCGCCTTGGCCGCTCTGATCTGGTTCCAGCCGAGGTCGTCGATCATATAGATGACGATGTTAGGCTGGTTCGGCTAGGCTTTTGGCCCGGGTGATGTTTCTGCTGACTCCGCCGCGGCGGCAAGGCATGCCGCGATGGAGAGGAAAAGTGTGGGTAGAATGCTTTGTTTTATGGTCACTCGGTATTACAAAACCATACGCCCAATGGCCGCCGACTTTTTCATTCATTCGGACTTTATTACCCGTGGGGCCAGGCCCCAATCGGCAGGCTTCTACTCTTGGAAGGATGCTTGGTTTTTTTCCCAGAAATCGGCGGCGTCATGACCTCCGTTATCGATGGCTTTTTTGATCCATTCCGCGCCGAGCACTACCAAGATGCAGGGATCAAAGAGACTTACACCCCCGAATTCTTGGAGGTTCACCGCAGCAGTATG
>JAQXBQ010000096.1 GCA_029252325.1 Akkermansiaceae bacterium | reverse complement strand
CCACTGCTGCATCGTCTCAGCAGGATTATTTGACTTCATCAAAGTCTCACCGACGAGAATCGCATTGGCACCCGCCTCGAGCACCCGCAAGCAGTCTGCCGTCGTTTTGATGCCAGACTCGCTAACCAGCAACACATCATCCCCCACCTCATCAGCTAACAACTCCGTTGTCGCTAAATCCGTTTTAAAAGTCTTCAGATTACGATTATTGATACCGATCAAATCTGCGCCGAGATCCAATGCACGCTCCATTTCCGGTAAATCGTGCACTTCGACCAGCACATCGAGCTGAAAGTCACGAGCCTCCTTGTAGAGTCGTGTCAGCGTCTCATCATCCAGAGCTGCCACGATCAACAGCACCGCATCGGCCCCTGCAATAATTGCCTCATAAATTTGCACCTCATGACGGATGAAATCCTTTCTGAGCAAGGGGATATTAGCCACTGGTGAAATCTTAGTAAGATCAGCAAGAGAACCCTTAAAGTAATTCTCGTCTGTAAGCACAGACATACAGCTTGCTCCACCCTCGATATACATCTTCGCCTGGCGTAGCGGGTCAAAATCTGGATCAATCACCCCAGCCGAAGGTGACGCATGCTTCACCTCCGCGATGATGCTCAGGCGATCGGGCCCAAGGTCAAGCGCTGAGCGAAACCCTCCAAAATCATTTCTTTCGAGAGCCGCTGCGCGGTATTTATCCAATTGCGGCAAGAGCGCCTCCACCTCGCTGCGCTTGTGCTCCATGATTTCACTGAGAATGTCCATGCAAGTTCTTTAATTTCGATTTCCAAAATTCCAAACACCAAGTCGCAAAATTTGCATTTTTTAGGAAAAATCACTTGTCAGCAAGCGACCAGAGTGTAAACAGACCGCGCGTCTGGGTCACACAACCGGCGCAAACCAACACACTCTATGCGGGTGTAGCTCAGTGGTAGAGCATCTCGTTGCCAACGAGAATGTCGTGAGTTCGAATCTCATCACCCGCTCCAATTTCTTAAAAAAGCCTTTCGCCTTAGCGAAGGGCTTTTTTATTGAGCGGGTGATGAGATGAGAACAAAATTCGAGCGCACAACGAAGTGCCGTGCGTCACGGCAATCCATCACCCCACAAATGCGGAGGAGCATTTGTGCTCACTAGCACAGACTGAACGGAGTGAAGTCAATCTCATCACCCGCACTCCGTCGTGCTTGAATTCACCAGATACAATCTGAAAGATGGCTCAGTACTGGCTGCGGATAATAGCTCCAACGCCGGCTCACGCGCCATCACCATGAACAACATCAGCCTCAGTTTAGGCAATGACGGAACCCAGGCAAATGCTAACTTCCTCCTGGAATCAACCGGCACCCTCGCCAACTATGATTACCTGACAGTCAGCTTCACCCGCAACGTGGCTGATGACAGTGGCGAAGGTTTTGCCATCCGTGATTTTACCCTGCAGGCGGCCGTCCCCGAGCCAAGCTCAGCAGCCCTGCTCGGCCTTGGCGGCCTTGCCCTCATGCTGCGCCGCAAGCGCAGCTAACAAGCGATGAAGGATGAGCCGCATAGAGGCTCCCTAGTTTAACTTTTAAACCCCTGCCGTGAACCACGGCAGGGGTTTTTTGCATATTTACACTTTCCGTTTTTACTCATACTTTCCTATGTTATGATAGTTTTACTGCCATAGTCTGGCTCCCGCCACGGTCGTTTATAGAGACAAAGCAAGTATCAACCAGAATTACTCAAGCCATGACTCACTCAATGATTACCATCCGCAGCAAGTCATCCCTTGGGTTCATACTTATCTCGCTATGTTGGGCTTTTCCACTGTTGGCACAGCAAGAACAGTCTGGGGCAAACGCGCCGGGAGAAGATCAAGTTTCCGCATTGGTGGAGCGTCTTGGTGATGAGGATTTCAAGGTCCGCAACGAGGCATCCCAAGATTTGGAAAAGATGTTGGCTGGTGATAACAAAGCCGATGAGATGCTCAAAAAATTCGCCCAACACGAGGACCCTGAAATCGGCACCCGCATCCGGAGCTTGCTGCAAAAACAACAAGACAAAATTCTGGCAGAAGAGAAAAAGAAAAAGCTTCAGTTAGAATTTGATAAGCAGATCGCCAAAATGAAAGTGTTAGAAAAACAGGCTGATGGTGTATGGCGGCTGGATCCAGCTGATGAAAACAAGGCAAGATCCCTCGCCAAGAAAAAATCACTACACAAGATAAAACTCAGCATCACCAATCAAACCAAGGACCCGCTCAAAGTCTATTACATGTGCTCGTGCAAACACAAAGATGAAGGTGGCGGCAACCGCAAGCATCATACCAAAATCGAGCCAGGCGAGACCCACAACTGCAAAGAGACATGGGAAAAACGTGTTTACATAATCACCAACAAGGACGACAAAGCGCTCGGCCTTTATCTGACCGGTGAGCAGAATGGCCGGATCGAATTCAAAGGTGCTGCTGCCGGGAACGAATAGCGTTAACAGCCTTGCTTCGCCAGCCCCTGCCCTCTCCGCGGGCACGCCTTCATTTAACTTGATATCATGCTGGTGATCCTCTAGGGGTTAAATATGCGTTTCTTCTTCATCATTCTGACCATCCCCACCCTGCTGCTTTGCTCATGCAGCGAGCCCAAGCAAGTCGAAAGCAGCGCACCAGCAGAGAGTCCAAGTTCCAGCAATGTGCAGGATGTCACACCAGAAGAGGCTCTTTTCCGTGTGATTGAATCAAGCGCAGAAATGGGAGATTGGGCGAAGTGCGAGACTTCATGTCGTAGCTACTTGGATGCCAAATACACAAAGAGGGCAGCACAGGTTAGTTACTTGTTTGCTGTTTCTTTTGATAAACGCAACATGAATGAAGATGCACTGTTTTATTATGGTAAAGTCTACAATCGCTACAGGGGATTTATAGTTATTTCAGCGCCCTCGGTTCAGCGGATTCTGGAAATCATGTGGGAGCGTGACATGAAGGCAGGCCAGCAAGTTGGTGAAGGTGATCAAGTAGCAAGGATCGAGATGGATGACCGCAAGGCGTGTTACCAAAATATTGGTCTACCCTATATTAATGAAACCAGGAACATCCGTGAAAAAAATCCAGACATCACAGACGAGGAAAAGGCTTTGTGGGATTCTGTCGCTGCTTTGGTAAAAAAGCATCAAGCCTCTCTGCTAATTAAACCCATGAAGCAGGCGCCTGAAGAAGCGGCAGAGGCAAAGGCCCCAGCCCCACCTAACAGGTAAAAAAGACGCCGTGATTCTCCTCCTCATGCCGCAGGCACCCCGACTCAGTCAGTGGCCACATTCCATTTAACTTGATGTCATGCTGGTGATCCTTTAGGGATCAAACATGCGTTTCTTCTTCATCATTCTGACCATCCCCACCCTGCTGCTTTGCTCATGTAGCGAGCCCAAGCAAGTCGAAAGTAGCACCCCAGCAAGAAGCCCAGACTCATGGAGCGTGCAGAATGTCACACCGGTGGACACCCGGAAGCTCTTGGCAGAAAACAAGGACGTCCGTGTCTTGGATGTCAGAACCCCTGCCGAATATGCTCAGGGTCACATCGCTGGGGCCGTCAACGTCGATTTCAATGCGGCTGACTTTGCAGATCAAGTTGCCCAGCTGGACAAAAATACCAGCTACATCGTCCACTGCCGCAGCGGCAAGCGCAGCAGCAACTCTCTACCCATCCTTAAGGAGCAGGGCTTCACGGCGATCTACCATCTCAACAAGGGCTTCAACGCCTGGAAGGACGCGGGCATGCTCACAGCACCCTAACGACAATCAATAACAACAGACCTTCTCCAGCATGATCTCAACCGAGACACACCTCATTCACCACTACCCGTCGAGCAAACTGGCCACCGAGCAAGTCGAGCTCTACCTGACCCACACCGGAGGCCACCTCGCTCCAGTTCATTTCCACCTCAATGGGCGTAGTGTCTCGCCCTATGCCATATGCCCTTGGGCCGATGAGGAGATCGCTGATGACATGCCCAATTTGATCAAAGTCCTGCGTGGGGACTTTTTCTGCCTACCCTTTGGCGCCAGTGACAAACTTCCCCATCCACATGGGGCGACCGCCAACAATCAATGGACTCCAGTTTCATCCGAGGACAATAAGCTCGTCATGGAAATCGAGCCTGATGACATCGGCGGCAAGGTCACCAAGGAAATCAGTCTGGTGGATGGGCAACACGCCATCTACCAGAAACACACCATCGCCGGCATCGAGGGCGCCTTCAACTATGGACACCATCCCATCATTGAGTTTCCTGATCATGGCGGACCCTATGCCATACGCACCAGCCCATTCATCCACGGCCAGGTATATCCCGGTGCCTTTGAAGACCCAGACAATGGTGGCTTCTGCAGCTTGAAAGAAGGTGCCACCTTTACCTCACTGGAGGAGGTTCCCATGGCGGACGGCTCCACTACCTCACTTGCCCAATACCCAGCACGCGAGGGCTATGAGGACCTCGTGCTATTCTCAGCCAAGCCCCAGGATCTCGCCTGGACCGCGGTCACCCTCGATGGTTATGCCTGGATCGCGCTCAAGAACCCACAGCAATTCCCCAGCACCCTGTTCTGGATTTCCAATGGCGGGCGTCATTATGAGCCCTGGAACCAGCGTCACCTGCGCCGCATCGGCATTGAGGATGTTTGTTCTTATTTCCACGAAGGCGTGGAGTCGTCCCGCGCAAACCAGCTACCGCATGACATTGCTACCACAGCGGAGTTTAGCAAAGACCGCCCCACCGAGCTATGCCACATCCAGATGGTGCACGCCTTGCCTGAGGGCTTCGGCACCGTGGAGAACATCATCCCTGACCCAGAGAGCAAGGGAATCCGGCTTATCGATGAGAATGGGCAGGAAACTTTCGCCCCCGTGGACTGCTCCTTTCTTGGCTGCTGATCATCAAGCTCACAAAAAACCCTATTTTTTACTACTCGCGTGAAAAATACGTGACAAAAAATACGTCTCCTTAATACTACGAGGCTTAGGCACTTGTTCAGCTCACAAACATCCAAAATTTTACTACCAAAAATTCAAACTATCACATCATGAAAAAACTCAATATCGGCGTTGTCGGCTATGGCCTCATGGGAAGAACCCATACCAATGCTTACCGCCAAGCACCCAAGTTCTTTGACCTAGAATACGAGCCCGTGCTCAAAGCCATCTGTGGCCGTGATGACGCTCGCGGCAAAGCCTTTGCTCAAAACTGGGGCTACGAGAGCAACGAAACCGACTGGCGCAAGCTCATCGAGCGTGACGACATCGACGCCATCGACATTGCCTCACCCAACAACACCCACCATGATATCGCCATCGCCGCAGCCGAGGCAGGCAAGATCGTCTTGTGCGAGAAGCCCCTTGGACGAAACCCCGAGGAAAGCCAGAAAATGGTAGATGCCGTGGAGAAAGCAGGTGTGCCTAACTTCGTCTGGTATAACTACCGTTTTGTTCCCGCCGTCACCATGGCCAAAAACATCGTCGACAGTGGCAAACTCGGCCGCATCTTCCACTACCGTGCCAACTTCCTGCAAGACTGGACCATTGACGCTGAGCTTCCCCAAGGAGGCGAAGGGCTATGGCGCCTCGATGTCGATGCCGCTGGCAGTGGAGTCACCGGTGACCTACTCGCTCACTGTATTGACACCGCCATGTGGATCAACGGGCCGATCGAGTCCGTTACTGCGATGACCGAAACCTTCATCAAGGAACGCATGCACCAGGACACCGGAGAGGTTAAAAAAGTCGGTATTGATGACGCCTGTGCTTTCCTCGCTCGCTTCAAAAATGGCTCTGTCGCCATCTTCGAATCCACTCGTTACGCGCGTGGCCACAAAGCACTCTACAGCTTTGAGATCAATGGCGAGAACGCCTCCATGTCCTGGGACCTGCACGACATGCACCGCCTTGGCTACTATGACTACGCCGATGAAAGCGCCCTCCGCGGCTGGCGCGATATTCACGTCAGCAACAACAGCGGCGACCAACCCTATATGGACAAGTGGTGGATCCCAGGGACCAACATCGGCTACGAGCACAGCTTCACCCACGGGGTCTATGAGTTCCTCAAGAACCCCGCTGCGGATGACGGCAAGAGGCACTACCCAACCTTCGCCGACGCCCTTCAGACCGACAAAGTCTGTGCCGCCGTCCTCAAGTCTGGCAAAGACAAGCAGTGGCACGATGTCTGATCCAACAAATCATCCAACCACCACATTCTAACACAACAACAACTCATGAGCACTTCACAAATCGCCAAAGACGCCCTTGACCAAGGCCAGGGAATCCTTCGCCTCGCCCCTAACTGGGTACCCCGTTCCTTCTGTGTCCCCGGCAGACGCATCAGGCTACACCCCGATGATTACTACGCACTCGGTGGCGAGCGCGGCGGCATTGACGAGCGTTGGTTCTCCAGCACCACGCCCGCGGACAATGGCCCGCTGACCGGTGTCAACGAGGGACTCAGCATGGTCGTCTTTAACGACGGCTCCACCACCCACCAGATCACCCTGCGTGATGCCATCGACGAGCTCAAGAGCGACATCATCGGCAATCGCCTCTGGGACGAGCACCAGAAGTGGCCGGTTTACTCCAAGTTCTTTGACAACAAAGGCCCTCTCCCTCACCACGTCCACCACAGTGACGAATACGCCGCTAAGGTCGGCCAGCTCGGCAAGCCTGAGGCCTACTACTTCCCGCCCCAGGTCAATAACTATGGAGCAGACTACCCCTACACCTTCTTCGGCTTTGAGCCTGGCACCACCAAGGACCAGATCCGCGAATGCCTGGTCAACTTCACCAAGGGTGATAACAAGATCACCAGCTACTCCAAGGCCTACCGCCTCGACCCAGGAACCGGCTGGGACGTGCCTCCCGGTATCCTCCACGCACCCGGAAGCCTCTGTACTTTCGAGCCTCAGAAAGCATCCGACGTCTACGCCATGTATCAATCCGTGGTCAACCACCAGGTCGTCCCCACCGAGCTGCTCTGGAAAGACTGCCCTGAGGACAAAATTGGAGACTTTGATTACCTCATCGAGGTCCTTGACTGGGAGGCCAACGTAGACCCGAACTTCGTTGAGAATCACTTCATGGAGCCCAAGTCATGCTTCGGCAGTGCTGAGGAAGTCGCAGAGAACGGCTACGATGAGAAGTGGATTTGTTACCGCAACGAAGCCTACAGTGCCACTGAAGTCACCGTATTACCCGGACGCACCGTCACCATCAAAAACTCTGCCTGCTATGGCATGATCATGATGCAGGGCCATGGCACCATGGGAGCCAGCCACATCGAAACCCCCACCATGATCCGCTTCGGCCAGCTCACCCACGACGAATACTTCGTCACTGAGTCCACCGCCCAGGCAGGAGTCACCATCACCAACCCCTCGCCCACCGACCCGATTGTTATGCTCAAGATCTTCGGCCCTGAGAGCCCGGACTGGGTAAAGACATTCGCTTAAAGAGCGTTCAGCTTCATCTCTGGCAAAGCAAACTTTGCCAGAGATCGATCCACATAAAGAACAAACTCGTAGCCGAAAACGATTCACACTCGAAGGCTGCCAGCAGCATTGTCAACGCCACCAGAACCGCTTTTTTGACAACTGCCAACAAACTTAGCCAGCCACATGCTGACTAAATCAATCTGTGAGTGAATAGTCGCATGTAAACGACCAGGCTTGAGTGTCGGTCAGCACATTGGTTAGCATATCGGTGGGCCTGTAGGAGCAAACCATGCACCCCATCAAAGTCGGACTACATTAAGACAGAGGGTTTTTTCTCAGGTTGCTTGTTCTCTCTGTGTGCAGAGCACTGGTGACTTTGCATCGCTACCGACACCCAAGCCTCCATCAAACATGGAGCTGAGGGGAGAAATTCCAGCCTAAAACCCTAAAAAATGGGGGTATCTTTCTCCCCCATGAGAAGCTAGCTTAATGCTTTAGTTTATCGAACGATAAACTCATATGGCTACACCTGCATGCCAGAGGTTTCTATTCACGGATGACGACCTCTCCATTCTCGGGTGCAGCTGCACTCACTGCCCAAGTATCTAGCGTATTGTAAACAACAGCCATCATGCTATCAATAACAGCTATGAAAATCCGTTATTCATTTCGGCAGGGCCAAGTAACTACGTCACTTGCACTGGCACTGGCACTGGCACTCCTACTTGCCCAAGCCAGTATAACGAGCGCTGCCGATACTGCTACACGAGACAAAATCCCCGATCTCAAGCAACGACTCGCAGACATCGATTTCCAGCTGAACCGTCTTGCCAACTACAACCCGCGCAGTGGCGTAGGCGTCGGCGGCTTCAGATCAACACGACGCCCAATAGCCTCGCATCCGGAATGGATCGAGATCGATCTGGGCCAACGCAACAAAATCGACGAGATCATCGTAGTACCAGAAATTTTACGCAGTACTGATACAAGCCTGAAAGCCAATGGCTTCCCCCTAGAGTTCCGTATCCTTGCCGGCACGGCCGAGGACAAGCAGGGCAAAGTCATCGCCAGCTACACCAAGGGAGATCAAATCCTGCCACGCATTGCGCCCCTGGTCATCTCTTGCGACGGCATCGAGGCCACCTGGGTCCGCCTTGAAACCACCGAGCTCAGCTCGCGCGCGTGGGATAGCGGACACGCCCTGCAGCTGTTCGAAATTCTCGTATTCAGTGGCTCTCGAAACATCGCCTTACACCAGCCTGTAAAGGTCTCATCACAGAACCTGATAGGTACAGACAAATACAATGCAAACTTCCTAGTCGACGGCTTTCTTCCCTACGTCATGGACGCAGCCAAGGGGGAGCGAAGCAACGCATTCGTAGCTGAGTGCTCGCCGAAGCAGCCCGGCTACATCTCCATCGACCTCGGCAAAGCCTATACGCTCGACCAAGTGCACCTGCATGCTGTGGACTTGAGTGACGCCATTCCACAAAAACGCTTCACCAACTTCGGTATGCCACGCCATCTCATTATCGAGGGTGCCAATGCTGCGGACTTCAGCAATGCAGAGCACCTGACGGAATTCAAGATCACCTCCGTGTTTGAGGCCGGACCGATCATGATGAAAAAAATTCCCGCGTTCACGTGCCGTTATGTTCGTCTACGCGTGGTTGAGCCTAACATGGATGAGATAGTGGTAGGACATAGAAAAACTGCCGGCAACGTGGGCTTCGCCGAGGTGGAATTGTTTTCCGATGGTATGAACGTCGCCAAGGGTAAACCCGCCAGTGGTAGCTATGGCCTAGGTAGCATGAACCGCTCCTACACCACACTCACCGACGGGCGGAATTTCTACGGGGAGATTCTACCCCTCAGGGAATGGCTCGGTGAGCTTGCCCTGCGCCATGAGCTCGAGCTGGAACGGCCACAGATTGAGCTCCGATTGACTGACCTTTATGACCAACAAAAAAGTCTACTCAACCGCCTAGCTGCTGTAGCCATTATCTTAGCCGTAGGCATCATCGTTACCCTGCTGCTCACCCGCTTGCTAAGAATGAGGCAGATCGCCCGCATCCGTGAGCGACTCGCCGCTGATTTGCACGATGAGCTAGGAGCCAATCTGCACACCATCGGCTTACTTAGCGACCTAGCCGTGGACAGCCGTGAGGACGAGCATGAATTCTCTGAAATTCACCGCAGAATCAGGTCTGAGTCAGATCGCTCCAGTCAAGAGGTGCGCAACAGCATGGATTTACTCGCCCTGGAAGACTTCTGTTCTAACCTAAGAGGTGACATGGAGCGCGCCGCCCGCAGGATTATGGCCAAGCTGGACCACGAACTTATCATCGAGGGGGAAACCTATCTCAAAAAGCTCAAACCTCGAATACGGGTGGACTTGTTTTTGTTCTACAAAGAGTGCCTTGTCAACATCAGCCGACACTCCGGAGCCTCCAGCTTCAGATCCCACCTGACAGCGAGCAAGGAAGGGATCAGCCTCATCATTCGGGACAACGGCGTCGGCATCAGTCGCAGCATCAGTAACGATGCACAACAAAACAGCTTAACGCCCAAGTCTCTTAAACGCCGCGCCGGCCTGCTCAGAGCCAAGGTTCGCGTTGACCACCCTGCCGAGGGAGGCACCACCGTAAAACTAAGCATCCCTGCCAAAAAACTAGGAATATTCAAATCTATCTACCAATGAAAAAAAACATCAATATTATGATGATCGAAGATCATCCCGAGTACCGTGAAATCGTTGAGATGGCAATCTCTCGGCAGGACGACATGACATTGACCGATCAATTTGGAACTGCTGAGCGCGCTTTGCAGCACCTTCAAGACAATAGCCAGAGCATTGCGCCAGATATTATTTTACTCGACCTCAACTTACCGGGCATGAATGGACTGGATGTCCTAGAACCTCTTATAAAAAAATCTCCCACGACCAAGATTGTGGTACTTACCCAGTCCGACAATGAAGAGGATGTGCTCCATGCCATTATGCTCGGCGCCAATGGATACCTGCTAAAATCCTCCACCGTCCAGCAGCTGATCGAGGGCATCCGAAACGTCATTAAAGGTGGTGCCTCACTCGACGCCAGAATAGCTAAATACGTCATGGACACCCTCAAGGCCAGACTTCCTCATGAGGAAATAGAAAAAATACTCACCGAGCGTGAGACTGAAATACTCCAGTTATTGGCGGAAGGCCTCGTTAAAAAGCAAATCGCCGAAAAGCTTCAGATTGGGGTGTCCACCGTCGTCAGCCACGTCAGCAACATCTATGACAAGCTCGAGGCCAGCAACGCCCCCTCCGCCATCGCACAGGGCTACAAACACGGTATTCTCAAGCTTCACGATTAGCCGTGACACTCCAGATAGAGCGTTTGCCACCATGTAGCTGATAAGCGGTAGCCGCAATACGGCGCAAATCAATCTTAAAACCTCTGCTGTGACCCACAACAAGGGGGGTTTCTGTACCCTAAAAAATGAGGATAGACCCCTAAACCGTTCTGTGTTATATTTTTTATAGTAGATTCATAAAATTTATTTAATTATTCTTAAACATACCCGCCATAACGATGACAAGCTCGGCAACGAGCCGCAATAACAACGAACAAAATCCCAAGCTCAAACCATATATACCCATGAAAACAAAAATTCTACACATCATCCTCGCCGGCATGCTCGGCACAGCCATGACATCTCAAGCCGCGGTGCTCTACCAGAGTGATTTCACCGACCCAGGTGCGACTCTTGCCAGCACAGGCCTGGCAGCATCCGCTGGTGCTGTAGGCGGCACATGGACAATTAACACCACGGCAGACCGTCTGGACGGTGTTGGCGGGGGTAACGCACGATCAAATGTCTATACGACCAATGCATTTTCATTGGACCCAGGCTTTAAGGGATTTGAGCTGAATCTAACCTTTCAGAATACTGGTGGTATGACTCGCTTTTCAATGGGCCTTGTCGATGGGGATTTTAATATCGGAGGCACCGCCTCCGACTGGTTCAACCAAAGTCTAGCGGGTGCCTATGGCGTTGGTTTTTCAACCGCAGGGTCGGGGACTAGTGATTATCTTGGCTTCAACAACGATGCCGGTACTATAACTGAGTTAAGCACGGCCCAGGGGGACGCCACCGTCGGTATCCTGCAAACCATGTCCATCAGCGTCACAGCCGACAGCTGGAGCTATAGCCTCAATGGCCAAACCGCTACCACGGGCACATTTGCAACCGAGTTTGACATCACTAGAGGCTTCAGGTTCGCTTCTTATGCACAACGTAACAATAGGGCACAGTACACGAACATTACCATTAGCGCCATCCCCGAGCCAAGCTCAACGGCACTGCTCGGCCTCGGTGGCCTCGCCATGGTGCTGCGCCGCAAGCGCAGCTAATGAGCGATGAAGGATGAGTGATAGCCGCAAAGCGGCTCATGACTACTTCTACTTAAACTCCCCACTTCATCTTCAAACCCCTGCTCCTCACCGAGCGGGGTTTTTTGTATCAGCGCATCCATTACACGTCTCTTTCACCATCAACAGCCGGTAGGTTCGTTTTGATAAAACGACCGCTCGTCTGCCCCATTCCACCAGCGGTCATTTTATCAAAATGACCCTACCATCGATGTTTGGAAAGTGACCAGTTTTCCACTCTCCGCTTTCCGCTTTCCGGGGAAAGATTTCCCCACCATCACCCGTATCCATCCCATGACCAAAAGCATCACCATCTCCCTCGCCGTATTGACCCTCGGTTCTCTCTGCTCTGTAGCTATCGGCGACCCAGCCACCAAGGCCGACACTCAATCGGACAAAGCCGACAAAGCCACCACCCCCACCTCCGACTGGCGGCCGCTCTACCGCGGCTCACTGGATGACTTCCGCATCTACTTCCGTGGCCAGGGATACATTGATGATGTGCACAAGCAGGACGTCTTTGTCGCCGAGCCCGGCCAAATCCACGTCCGCAAGGGCACCAACGGCCTGATTGCCACCAAGGCACCCTACAGCCACTACCACGTCAAGGTGGACTACCGCTGGGGCGCCAAGGGCGGCTCGATGAACGCCGGACTGATGAGCCATGTCGACCTCAACTCCAAGCGCATCAAAGACAACCGCCCACGCTCGGTGGAGATCAACATGAAAGCGGACGCCCCTGGCAGCATCTGGCTGGCGAGCAAGCTCGGCCCCTTTGCCTCCAGCTTTGTGGATAAAAAGATCACCGGCCGCAGAGGCACTAAAACCTACTTACCCAAGGACCAAGGTGGTGTGGCACACGATGCCTCCCCTTTCAGCAACCGCACCGTCCTCGCCAACTACCCGGGAAAAAAGCCCAACAGTAATCCAAACAGTAATGCCCACGGTGAGTGGAATACCCTCGAGGCCATCGTCCGCGGTGCCGACTCCGTGGAGATCATCCACAACGGCCACACCGTCAACTTGATCACCAATCTGCGTGATCTTAAAAAGGGCAGCAAAGAACCCGGCGAGCCTCTGGTGGAGGGCGGCATCGGCCTGCAAAGCGAGGGCCAGGAAATCTTCTACCGCAACTTTGTCATCAAAGAGCTGAAGCCGCCAAGCGGCGAATAGTGAAGCTCATACAGATGGGCGACGAAGGATAGCCGCCACACGGCGCCAGTAGCCGCATAAGTGGAGCAGCAGCCCTACTGGAGAACTTATCACAAATCGTCAATTCCTTGTTCATAAGCGTTTTTTTATGCAGGATTGGAAATTCTGTCGTAGTTTGCCTGTATTTATAGAGTAATCTCTGTTTCAGCACCTTGTAGGCGCAAAAACTCAACTCCAGTAAATTCATGAAATCAGCACCCTTAATAGGAGCCATGCTTTTGAGCGCGGTATCGTCAGCCATCGCAGGAGACAAAAATCTCGCCGCAGGACTCCCTAGTGATGATTATTTTGAAGTGACCAAGGTCATCGCCTCCCTGAATGATCCGATGCAGATCGCCATTGATCACAAGGAGCGTATCTTCATCGCCGAGCGCACCGGGCCAGTGAAGCTCTATGATCCCACCGTGGGAACGGCTGTCACCATTCATCAGCTTCCCGCCCACCACAAGGGGCGCCCGATCGAGAAGATCTACAAGTACCGCGGCGGTGGTGAGTGTGGGGTCCTCGGCATTGCCCTTGATCCGGACTTTGAGAACAACCAGTATATCTACTTTTATTACTCTCCCATCGAGAAAGATTGTAACCGTGTCTCCCGCTTCACCTTCAAGGACAACCAACTCATCGATGAGGTCAACATTCTGGAGGTAGTCACAGAACGCCATGCAGGGCCACACCACGCCGGCTCGATCCATTTTGGCAACAACCGTGAGCTCTTTATCGCCACGGGGGATAATACCAACCCACACGCCGCCGACGGCTACGCGCCGATTGACGACTCAGCGACTGGCCTGCATCGTGATGCCCAGCGCTCCGCCGGCAACTCCAACGACCTGCGTGGGTCTATCCTGCGCATCACCATCAATGAAGACGGCAGCTACGATATCCCTGAGGGAAACCTCTATGCCCCCGGCACGCCGAAGACACGCCCGGAAATTTACGCCAAGGGATGCCGCAACCCGTTCCGCATCTCTGTGGATAAAAAAACCGGTTACCTGCACTGGGGTGAGGTCGGCCCAGACGCACGTGAGGCAAATGCCCGTGGCCCACGTGGTCATGATGAATATAACATCGCCACCAAGGCGGGCTACTTCGGCTGGCCCTACCATGTCGGGGTTGAGTATTACAATGAGTATGACTACGCGACCGAGAAGACTGGCGCCTCATTTGCAAAGGGCATCATCAATGACTCACCGCGCAACACCGGCTTGCGCGAACTTCCCCCCGTCAACAATGCCACCTTGTGGTATCCGTACGCCAAGTCAGAGAAGTTCCCCGAATTGGGAGATGGAGGTCGCAATTCCATGGCAGGCCCTGTCATCTATCAAGATGGACTCGAGCACAACTTCCCCGCCTACTTTGATGGTAAGCTGATGTGGTACGACTGGGTGCGGGCCCGCATCGTGATGATCACGCTTGATGAGCACAACAAAGCCGTAAAGCTCGATCCATTTCTCAGCTCCACCAAGCTGGTTCACCCGATCGACATCAAACTCGGCAACAAAGGAGACCTTTACATCTTGAACTACGGCTCAGCATGGTCAGGCAATACCGACGGCAATCTGCTGCGGGTGCGCTACGGAGGACAGAACCGCCGCCCAATCATCAAGCTAGCCGCCGACAAAAGCGTCGGTGCCGTGCCTCTCACTGTGCAATTTTCCTCGAAAGGCAGCATCGATAAAGACGGCGACCCCATGTCCTACCACTGGGACTTTGGCAATGGTGACAGCTCAAGTGAAGCCAACCCCAGCTATCAATACACTAGCTCCGGAGTTTTCACCGCTACACTTACTGTCAAAGACGATCAAGGCAAAGAGAACAAAGCGTCCTTGAAAGTGGTTGCAGGCAATGAACGACCATCGCTCTCCCTCAAGCTTGAGAACAGCGATGGCTACTTCGACTGGGGCAGTGAGATCTCCTACCTCGTGTCTGGCCAAGACAAGGAGGACGGCACTCTGGGCACAGCAGACATCGAAGTGGTGGCAGAATACCGCCCGGATCGCAGCATTCCACCGAGTAAAATTAACACCGACGCCACCTCGACTGGCGACCCGCGGCTTGAGGGCATGAATCTACTGCTCCCGGGAGTGAAGCTTATCGAGGCGAACCACTGCCTCGCCTGCCATCAATCCAATTCCAAATCGGTAGGGCCGAGCTACATGGAAGTGGCACTTCGCTACAGAGACACGCCGAAAGACCGCAGCTACCTACTCGATAAAATCAAAAAAGGCGGCAATGGCGTCTACGGGCACATGCCGATGCCCGCGCAGGCTCATATCAGCGATGGTCATATCAAGGAAATGGTCACGGCCATTTTCGATATGGCAGGAGACCCCGCCAACGTTTCGCGCAGTAAATCTGGCAAGGTCAAAACCATCAAGCGCCCGGCTCATCCTAACAATCAAAAAGGCATCTATGTGCTACGTGCCCAATACACCGACAAGGGAGCCAATGGCCTCAACCCATTGTCCGCTGAATCCGAAGCACTCACCTTGAAGGCCCCGATCAGCGTCAGTGGCCGTAAATCCAAAATCGATGCCATCCTTGCACAAATTCATGGCGACGGCGCCATCAATGAATCTGACCGTCACATTGGCCAATACCGTGATCTCAAGACCACACTCTCGTGGAAGCTGATGGTGGAAACCCCCGGCAGCTACAAAGTCTCGCTCAATCAAGCGGTCCATGAGCGCCAAAGAGGCGCCACTTACGAGCTACAGATCAATGGCCAATCGCTTAGTGGCACTGCTAAAGGAAGCTCAGGAAACAAAGCCTGGAATGATTACCAAGATGTAAGCCTGGGCACAGTAAATCTCACCAAGGGAATTCATACCCTGCGCTTTGTTCCAAAAAGCGCGCCAAAGGGTTACGTGTTGAATCTCAAGTTCATTAATCTAGAACGCACCAGTAGGCTTAGGAAATAATAGACTTCCTTAAAAACAAAATGCACCCATAAAACGATGCTCAAAGTAATATCCGTCCCCACTCCCGCCTTCCTTGCTGCCTTCCTTGCTGCCGTCATCGGACTAACCATCCATCTGCAGACTGCGCTTGCTGAGGCTGGCTACTACGCAGAGCACCCCTTCGGCACAGACACCCGCTACGCCTTGGATGCCGACGAGACCGCCACTGGCCGTTGGTTTGAGAAAAACGGGGAGGACTTTTCAGCGCAGCAGGCACGCCACCTTGCCATGCTCAAGTGGTTCAAGGATCGTCCGCGGGACAAGGCCATCGGTTTCTGCATATACACCGTGGATAAGGGCATTCTCAAGCTCACTGCCCAGTGCTTCCCGCTGCTGCCCAAGGAACCCAAAACCATCACCCTGGAAGTCCAGCGTGGTGGCCACAGTGGCAAGGGAGATGGCAAGTGGCAAGCCATCCAGCAGCAAGCCGTGCAATACCCGGGATGGTCCGCCCACTTCCGCGTGGAAAACTGGGACCACTCCGTGGACACCCCTTACCGCGTCCGCCTCGGAGAGCTTGCCACCTTCACCGGCCTGATCCGCAAGGATGCCAGTGCCAAGGACAGTATCACAGTCGCCTCCACCTCCTGTAACTCCCCCTATGATGAGACCCAGTACGAGCGCGCCGAGCTGGTCAAAAACCTACGTGCTCTCGACCCCGATCTGGTCTTCTTCGCCGGGGACCAGTCCTACCACCATGATGAGCACACCTACGGCTGGCTGCAGCATGGTGTCCAATTCGCCGAGCTGCTCAAGGACCGCCCCACCGTCTGCCTGCTCGATGATCATGACTACGGCCACGGCAACCTGTGGGGCGAGAGCGGCAAGGCCTCCAAAGGTACCAAGGGAGCCACGGATGGCGGCTTCATGTATCCTGCGTCATTTGTCAACATGGTGGAGCGCTGCCAGACATCCCACCTGCCCGATCCCTATGATGCCACCTCGATCAAGCAGAACATCGGCGTGTATTACACCTCGCTCAATGTCGGTGGAGTCAGCTTCGCTCTACTTGAGGACCGCAAATTTAAATCCGCTCCCTTGGGCAACATCCCTGAGATGGGACCCCGGCCCGACCACATCAAAGACCCCACTTACGACCGTAAATCGGTGGACGCCCCCGGCCTCAAGCTACTCGGCAAGCGCCAGCTCGATTTCCTCGAACACTGGGCCACAGACTGGACCGGGGCACAGATGAAGGCAGCCCTCTCCCAGACCGCTTTCTGCGGGGCGGTGCACCTCCACGGCAGGAAGAGCAACCGCCTGCTCGCCGATCTGGACAGCAACGGCTGGCCACAAAGCGGCCGCAACAAGGCACTGCACATCCTGCGCAAGGCACGCGCCAGCCATCTCTGCGGAGACCAACATCTCGCCGTGGTGGTCAAGCACGGCATCGACGGCTACCGTGACGGCCCGATCACCTTCACCAATCCCGCCCTAGTCAACACCATCTACGGCCGCTGGTGGTGGCCTAAGGATGAAAAAGCGGGTGGTGGTGACAAAATCGACTCTCCTCTACCCTGGACCGGTGACTACGAGGACGGATTTGGCAACAAAATCACCATGCTCGCCTACGCCAACCCCAATCACGCCCACGGGGGTGATCTGCGCAATAACCGTGGCAGCCGAGGCGACGGCTTCGGCATTGCCCGCTTCAATAAAAAGACCGGCAAGATCACCTTTGAGTGTTATCCTCGCTTCTGGGGAGGTAAATCTGCCGCTGAGGTGCAATACAAGGGCTGGCCGCTAAGCTTCCATACCTCAGAAAACGATGGCCGCAAGCCGATTGCCCATTTTCCCGTGACAAAGCTACCCGATGCCAACATGGTGGTCGCCCTCATCAACGATGACAGTGGCAAAACCGTCTACTGCCACCGTACCAGCCAAAAATCCTTCTCCGCACCGGTTTACACCAAAGGCTCCTACACCCTCATGGCCGGCAAATCCACCGCAGACCGCGTGATCGCCAGGAAATCATTTTAATATTCCATAATCATGAAATACAAATTCAAATTGTACAGCTACCTGCTGCTTCCAATCACTCTATTGACCCTCTCCTGCAAGTCCGGGGACACCACATCCACAGCCAAAACGGATGAAACCCAGCCCGGCGGGCAAGAAGAGCGGGTAACTGCGACCGAGCAGCGGGTGACCGAAGGGAACGCAAGCGCCCCTGGGCAGGGCAAGCTCCATAAACCGAACATTGTCTTCGTCCTCACCGATGACCAAGGCATGGGAGACCTCTCCTGCATGGGCAACCCCTACCTGAAAACCCCACACATTGACTCCTTCCACGCCAAATCCAGCCGCTTCAGTGATTTTCACGTCAGCCCCACCTGCTCCCCGACCCGCGCGGCCCTGATGAGTGGCCGCCACCCACTCGAAGTAGGTGTCTCCCACACCGTGCGCTACCGTGAACGCCTTGCCAAGGAGGTAATTACCATGCCCCAGGTCCTGCAGCAAGCAGGCTACCAGACTGGTATTTTCGGCAAATGGCATCTCGGGGACGAGGAGGCTTATCTACCTCAAAAACGAGGATTCCATGAGGTGCTAATCCACCCCGCGGGGGGCCTGTGCCAGTTCCAGTGGGGTGACTTCAAGGCCAACGAGGCAGCCAAGTACTTTGATAACGTCCTGCTACACAACGACACCATTGTGCAAACCAAGGGCTTCTGCACGGATCTCTTCTTCGACGCCGCCCTCGTCTGGACCAAAAAGCAGCTCAATGCCAAGCAGCCTTTCTTCACTTACATCAGCCTCAACGCGCCTCACGGCCCGATGTATGCCCCTGAGAAGAACATCAAGCGCTTCACCGACCAAGGGTTCGACAAAGAAGCCGCCGCCCGTTACGGGATGGTCGAGAACATTGATGAGAACTTCGGCAAGCTGATGAATCACCTTGAGCAATGGAAGGCGCTCGAGAACACCCTGGTCATCTTCATGACGGACAACGGCATGGCGATGGGCTCCTTCAAGATAAACGGCAAGAAACATCAAGCCTACAACGCAGGCATGAAGGGGAAGAAAAACTCCTCCGACGAGGGCGGCACCCGAGTGCCTTCATTCTGGTACTGGAAGGGAAAAACGCATGAGGGCATCGACATCCCCGCCCTCACTCGCCATCTCGATCTCTACCGCACCTTCTGCGAGCTCACCGGAGCCGACATCCCGGAGAGCAAAATGCCACCGCGCGGGCGGTCACTCGTTCCATTACTGGCAGATCCAGAGGAAGCCACTGCAAACTGGCAGGACCGCACCCTCTTTGTTCACCGCGCCCGCTGGAATGACGGCCGCTGGAATCATCAAAGCCGCGAGCAGGCAAAATACAAAGGCTGTGCTGTCCGCAGCCAACGCTGGCGCCTGGTCAATGACACCGAGCTCTACGACATCTCCGCCGACCCAGGTCAAAAAAAGAATGTCGCGGACCAGCACCCAGAAGTTCTCAAGCAACTCAGCGATGCCTACGACACGTGGTGGGACACCCTCGCCCCTTTCCTCAACAACGAGGACCTGCCATGGGTAGAGCCTGGAGAATACCACATGCAAAAACGCTACCGCGCACAGCTCAAGGATAAGGGCATTCCCGACTGGGCACCTGAGTACAGCCTGCTTTCAAGCAGTGAATAATACCTCTGATTCAGGCCAGGCAAGCTACTGTTTCTCACCCAATAGATATCTTGTCCATTGGGTCAAATGCCCCTTGCATCATCAAGCCGCTTTGATCTGATTTATCTCGCCTCAACAACCACCGCACCGAGCCCCATGGCAAAGTCCCCCGTTGTGTCTTTTGATGCCGTAATTTTGATCACATAAAACTTACCACCCTTCACATTGGGTATCTCAAGGGGGATATGGGTCACCCCAGCATCAAGTGCAGGCACACTGAACGGAACTTTTTCCTTATTGGGTAGCGTAACCTCGACATCGAAGCCACACCACTCCTGCAGCACGTAAATATTTACCAGCATCGAGCCCTTGCTTTTTTTAGGTGCCCGGATTGTGGCACTCCATCCGTTTCCAGACTTGGCGCCCATCTTGTTAGACGTGCTTACACTCGGAGAATACTTCTTACCTCCCGCTTCGAAAAATACAGGAATATCGTTTTTCTTAGCCTCTTGAAATGCCCCCTCCTTTGTCACCCTGATACTGCAAGACCCAGCTGGCATTTTGGCTTTATCACCATCAGTACTGTCACCGCTGAGGACCAACCAATCGAGAACCTTATCTCCATCAAGATTGACCAAGCCTGTGTCCCCTTTCTTTCCAACAAGCGCCACCTCATGAATGTGTGCTTTGACATTTGGATCAAGAACTACGAGCTCTTCTTTCTGCTCAGCTCTATCAGTTGAGGGCAACATAAACTTCAGCCCAACACCAACCGCGATAAGAGCCACTAAGACGCCGATAATAATGAAAATCTTCTGATTCGATTGGCTCTGACCTGCAGAAAAATCAGCAACCTGGTCGGTAGCGCCCATCCCAGTCATGTTCAGACTCGATTGCTGGCCCGTAGCACCAATTGGAGCCTGCTTCACCGTCGCCATCGGCACGGATTGCTTGGCAGTGGGCACAGCCATAGGCACAGTCGCCACCACTGTCGGCACGACTGGGGATACTGGCATCACTGGTGCCGCTTGAACCACTGGCGCTACTTGAACCACTGGCGTTAATGGAGTTACCTTGGCCATCGGCCCCGTTGCATTCGCTATCGGCACTGCCGCTGTGGCAAGCTTGGCATCGGGGTCATGCACCTTAATTGCGTGAAGAGCCTCAGTAGCCTCATCAATCGTTGCTGGGCGATCATCACGAACTCCCGCACACATGCTCATCACCCAGGCTGCGAAATCTAGATTCAAATCAGGCACGTAATTGGTGATAGGCGGCAGCTCACCTGCCAGATGAGCTGATGCACAATCCTCATCTGATCTGCCTGAGAATGGATGTCCGCCAGCGAGGGCCGTGTAACAGAGCTGACCCAGCATGAACAAATCAGCGCTTGCATCCGCTTCACCTCCATCATCATGTAACTCTGGCGCCAATAATACAGCATCAGCTATGTGAATGTCTTCGCCCTTCACCATGGTCGCCAGAGTATTGAGCCCCAGATCAAGTATCAGGCAGCGATAGCCACTGGTAGCTCGTGCCAAGCGTATCACCGACCCAGTGTGTAATGCTCCGTGATAAATTCCTGCATCATGCGCAGCATGTAGGGCTTCCAACAAATCCGTCGCCATGCGGTAAACTCCTATCTCTCGCAAAGGCCCTTGCATCAGCCGCTCAGCGAGAGTTTCACCCTCGACATATTGAGTCACCAGCGAGAATCCAGCTTCGTCTATGGGAATATCATAGATAGTGAGAATGTTTGGGTGTTGAAAGGCACCAAGTTTACCCGCATAGCTCGACATTTCTGCCGCCCTCTCTGACGAATGCTCGCTGGCAGCAGCATCGAGGTGTCGATAAACCACCTTGCGACCCAACATAGTGTCCTCTGCTAGATACATTCCACCCGCCGCATCCTTACTGAGGAGCTTAATAATTTTATAACGATCTTCTTTCGGGTCCGACATACCTTGATCAATTGTGCCTGCACACAGCTTTAACACCATGCTAAATTACCTCAGCCTTAACAACAAAGAATCTTAAAAATAATAAGAAGAAAATATAAGCTCTGTAGGCTCGCATCACCCGAAAGGGTGATTGTAATTGAGCCCCAAAATAGTGTATGTATTAAGTATTCACTATTTGTGAGCGATTTTTTGTAGCGATTCACTGATGAAAACACCCTCAAATAATCGGCTACAGATATCACGAGACCTATATACACGGTCACACAAGCCACACGTGGCACATTAAATTTTTTCTCAAATCAACATTCAGAAAGTAAACGTCAGCCTGCACGACAATCATAATATTCATCCAAAACACAGTGAAATTTAGATATCTCAACCGCCAACATCATAAAGGCATTCCATCTGGCTTCGCCCTAGTAGCGACCGTGAGCATGATGGTATTGATGACACTCATTGCCGTGGGCATGCTCAGCCTCTCCACCATTGAGCAGCGCAGCTCAGGAGGTGGTGCCAACGAGGCGGACAGAACAGCCCGGTCCAATGCTCGCATGGCACTGATGATCGCCCTTGGTGAGCTACAAAAGGCAGCGGGGCCAGACCAACGGGTGACAGCCACAGCCTCAATCCTGGGCTCAGCTGACAACCCATACGCTACCGGCACACCAGCGCAAGACGGCAAGAAGCACTGGATGGGGGTCTGGAGCACCGACAACTACAGCCCTGCCAACCCCGATGCTAAGACTCAACTATTTCAGCGCTGGTTAGTCTCTGGGGAGCAAGATCAGCTGGATGCGCTGGGTGATGCCAGAACACCATCCGCAAACGACCATATCGCAATTTTTACGGGAGTCGATGATGCCTCTGCAGTCAAAGTCCCTAAAGTCGAGGTCGCCACAGCAGCAGCTGGAGATAGCTCCTACTACGCCTACTGGGTGGAGGATCAAGGCGTGAAAGCGGACCTGGCTTGGAACGAGGGTAATTTTAGTGATGCTGACCGCCAACAAGCTGCACGACTGTCAACTTCACCCGGCCCTGACCATGCGGTATTTGAAGGACCTTTCAGTAGTGGGGTTGCTTACCCGCTGGAAAAAGGTAGTGGCTACGTGGATAAGCTTCAAAAAGCATTCAGTCCATCCGACATGCCGCTAGTAATGGGTAATACCACCGATTACGCCGACTGGCTCAAGGCCAACCGCCACGACATGGCGATGAACGTACGCGGAGTCATGGCTGATGTCAAAAAGGGCGGGCTGCGCCGTGATCTTTCACTGGCCTTTGAGATGGATGGTAGCTCGGAGTCGGAAAGCGCGTCCTGGTTTAATCAGCAAACGGGAGAATTTGTGGGTAGTGGCAACGCGACAGACCCCACACAAGCCGATTATGACCTGAAGTCCAGCCCCTCCCCATGGGTAATGCCCGGCACCTCACTCTACGCCCGGCATCTATTCAGAGATTATGGCCCGAAAGCAGATGGAACTCCCGGCGCCGGTAACGCCTTCTCTAATCATATCACCCAGCGAGCACCATGGGAGTATTCCC
>JAQXBQ010000052.1 GCA_029252325.1 Akkermansiaceae bacterium | reverse complement strand
ATTTCGAAAATTGGATCTTTAGCATCAATGCCAACTATATTTTCTGGTGATTTTTTGATACGCGGTTAACTTGATTACTAGCCCAAGTTGCTTAACGTTAAGCTAATACACATAAACCCCACTCTCGCGATGTTTAATAGCCCCACTCTCAATACCACTTATGTCGCCGCGATGGCTACCATTGCCGTTGCGTCCGTGATGCTTGCCACCTCAGTCGAGGCGCGTCCGCCTGCGGCTGTGATCAAGGCGCAGACTTCACCATCATTGTTTGTCACAGTGCCACCTAAAGTGAAGCCTGTTACTTACACCATGGGAGGCAGAATTTGGACCATCCGAGCAGACCGTGGAGTAGCAAGCACCGCTGTATTACCCCCCAAAGCGAGCAAGATCAGCTTCTCCGCAGGAAGCATCATCACGGCCTCTGTGCCGTCTACTGATGGGGGTGTGCCAAGCACCAAAGATTACACGATCACCAAAGCTCTCACCCTGGATAGTCTCAGTGTCGAGGCGATCAGTGACAGCTCAGCCTATATCACGGCGGGGGCTATTGAGCTGAAACCCCTCAGCGCCAAAGATAGGGAAAAGTCGCTGGCAACAGGTGGCCCTCATCTTGTCATGCCAAGATATGCAGCAGCACCTAATTGCAGTGAGATACACCGCGCGGTTAAAAAATATGTCCTCGCTCACCCTGAGCGAGTTCTTGAGGTAGTAGCGCTCCAGATCGGTAATAATCCGAGCTGTGCTTGTGAAGTGGTCAAGGCTGCAATTATTGCCTCCGAAGCCAACACAGAAATGATTTCTGAAATTGTTGAAGTTGCCATCGAAGTTGATCCGAGTAGTTTTCGCATTATTGGTCAATGTGCCATAGCCGTAGCTCCTGATTCACTGAGTGCTGTGCAGACGATCGTTAATAAGTATGGGGCAGTAAGTGGGGAGTCTGGACTTGGGGCGAAAGGCTATGAAATGAGTGCTAAAAGTGCTAAGGGAGCCAAAGGTGGAGCTGGCGGTGACATATTCGAGCCAACTGAGGAGCAAGCTGAAGAGGCAGTGGTATACGGCCTTCCATCAACTGAGTTGCAGGATTTGATTGCTTTTGTTGATGAGCTCAGCGAGACGGTAGTAAACCCTATTACTATTATCGGTGACTTTAGAACCGATAATAACAATGAAATTATTCCAGGGTCTGTGAGGAGACGTCGAGTGCCGACACAGCGTTATCTTGATCAGTTCATTGGATTTCCTGGTGACTCAAGGCTTGTGGTGACGGAAGTAGCCAACAACACAATTGAGAAATCAGCAAGCGACATCAATCAGGGCGGGAAATCTGGGTTCGGCGTAGACGATGATATATCGCCAGTCCTGAATGCCAATAATCCAAGTTCAGTTGAGGATAGCTCCAGCGATGGAGGGCAGGGCGATACTGCTTTTGAGCCAGAGAAATCATCAGTTTATAAGGTCTTGGGCTTTGTCGGTAATCCAGGCGAGGAGGTTCTGCCCGAGGATGGGAAAATCGATATTCTGCAGGCAATCACCAAGGCTGGCGGATTGAACGATGATGCCAATCAAGCAGAATGCATTTTGATGCGGGCTAATACGCCTCCAGCGCAGGCGATGAAGGTTAATCTACGCGACATACGTGGTGGGGAAAAGCCGATGGTTTTTGTCTATGATGGTGATATTGTTATCGTTAAGAAATTGCCATTTTAGTCCGGTTAGGACCGAGTTGAATTTGCTCAGGATGGGGTTGAGCAAATGTAAAAAAATAGAGGTGAAATTCTGCTTATTGAGATGAGTTTTATTTTCATAATTTGTGGCTTACTTCCTTGCTAAATTATCAATATTGGTAAATAATTCGAAATCCCTAAGTAATCGCGGCATGTTATTATGTTGTATTTACCTAACAAATGTCATTCATGAAACGCTACTTATTTACTGGTATTGCTGCCCTGTTAGTTTCTTTGCTTGCCCAAGCTGAAGAAGGCGTAAATTATGAAAAT
>JAQXBQ010000050.1 GCA_029252325.1 Akkermansiaceae bacterium | reverse complement strand
AGTACTACGCTGACCTCTGCCATGTCCAGATCGAGTGCGCCGTTGGCGAAGCGCTTTTTCCTCAGTAAGGAGGCAAGCTCCCAGGCCTCGTGCAGCATTTGGATGATGTTTTCGTTCTCGTCAGGGAAGAGCTTGGCGACCTCCTTGTCTGGTTTCATCAGGATATCCTGCACCTGCTCGTAGGTAAAGCGGCGGCCAGAGTGGATCACAGCCCGAGTGAAGCGGGCGGAGCGGATCTTGCCATCTTTGCTGATTTTCATCAGGCAGCACTGAGTCAGGCGATCGACCTCGGGCATCAGTGAGCAGAGGTGGTTGGAGAGTTCGCGTGGGATCATCGGCAGCACGCGGTCCGCCATGTAGGTGGAGTTGCCACGCTCGCGGGCCTCCTTGTCGAGGGCACTGCCAGGTTTGACGTAGTGGGAGACATCGGCAATGTGGACGGCAAGTTGCCAGTCACCTTGCTCAGTCTTACTCACAGAGATAGCATCGTCAAAGTCCTTGGCGTCGTGTGGGTCAATGGTGATCACGGGTAAGTCGCGCCAGTCATCGCGGCCCTCGATGTCTGTCTCAGTGACATGGTCACCAAATTCTTTGGCCTCTGCAAGCACGTCAGCGGGGAACTCATCACGCAGGCCGTGCTTGTGCACGATGGAGAGCATGTCGATTCCTGGGGTGTCGGGCCAACCGAGTATCTCGGTGACGCGTCCCAGTGGCTTGGAGTTTGGGTTGTCCCAGCGGGTTAGTTCGACGGCGACAACTTGACCCGATTTTGGCCCGTCTTTTTTGTCCTTGGGGAGTGAGTCACGCTCGATGTTGACATCGGGTATCTTCATGTCATCCGGCTGCACGTGGGCGAATTTGCCACTGCGGAAGTAGGTGCCAACGATGCGTGCCATGCCACGATGGATGATCTTTTCCACGAAGCCAGCTGCCTCGTCATCAGGCTTGGCCATGCCGGCGGCTTTTTGATTTTTGCCACGGCGGTGCTTGGTCCATTCCGGCTGGCCGATGCGGTCGACTCGCACTGAGACGCTGTCGCCATTCATCGCTGTAGAGGTTTTCGACGAGTGAATGAAGATGCGGGAGAATTTCTTCAGGTCCATGCCGGCGGCCTCATTGGTGGTATCGTTGGCGTCTGGGTAGAACCACGCGTGGCCAGAGCCCTGGAAGCGCAAGGTACCGATCAATAATGCCCCGGGTGCGGAGTTGCCTTTGCCGCCCTTGCCCTTGGATCTGGCACGAGTTGTGAAGCGCCCCTTTTTACCACGCACGATGTCGCCCTTGTTCTCAAGTCGGAGTAGCTCGGCCCTAAGATGGCTACGCTCATTGGGCTTGAGCTTGAGCGTGCGGGCGAATTCGGACTTATTGAGTGGGCTGTAATCAGCTGATTTGAGCAGCGCCTGAATCCGCTGACGAAGGTTCTTCATGGGGTTAGCTTAGGTTGATTTTACAGGATAGACATGATTTTCTTTGCCTGCAGCGGCATTTTAAGCACTTTTTTAGGTATCAAAGTGAGGCTTTTTTGTTTGCGCTGCCTAAAAAGCGGTGTTAATTATGTATTAACAATGTATTGCGAATTGGTCGTGATCGTTGTGCACGTGGACTTCGTTAATTGTA
>JAQXBQ010000043.1 GCA_029252325.1 Akkermansiaceae bacterium | reverse complement strand
ATAATGTATATTTTATTATGAAATTTGCCTTACATGTATTAGCGCTGTGTAGTCTGTCACTAGGCCTAACATCTTGTTGCAGTTTGTTGCCTTGTGACTCGACTACGAAAGCGGAGACGCATGCATCTGCTCAGGCCAATGGTGGGCCTCATATCGGATTGATTCCAACAATGAAGGAATTAGCCGCGAGTGACTGAGCCAGCTGCTGATGACAGACTTCACAAGGCTATGACTTTTGAGTCATGGTCTTTTCATTGTTTATGCATCTATCTAGGCTTACCCAGTGGCCTTATAACGAGGCAGATAGAGTAACAGTCGCGGATTTTGATATAATCAGCTTGCGCCCGAGCGATGTTTCTAAGAAAAGTCCTCTGCACACAGCCTGATTAACTCTTTTAACTTATGCCGACCAATATTGAAATGCCCAAGCTTTCCGACACAATGACGGAAGGTACTCTCGTAAAATGGAACAAACAGGTAGGTGATACCATCGAAATCGGTGATGTCATCGCTGAAGTCGAGACAGACAAGGCCACCATGGAGATGGAGGCATTCGATGAGGGCACTCTCTCCGAAATCCTTGTTCAGGAAGGGCAGAAAGCAGCGGTTGGTTCAGCACTTGGGGTATTGCTCGAGGATGGTGAGGAGGCCCCAGCGCCCGGATCAACACCTGCAGCTCTCAGTGCGCCAGATGCACAACCTTTTGCGGAAACACCTCAGGCTAGTCAACCCGGCGCTGTTGCAGCTCAAGCTGCGCCAGCACCTGTAGTAGCTGCAGCACCTGTGTCTTTCGAGGCAGGTGATCGAGTCAAGGCATCACCTTTAGCGAAAAAGATTGCTGATTCCAAGGGTGTTAATATTGCAGCCATTCAGGGCTCGGGCCCGGGTGGTAGAATTGTGAAGGCTGATGTTGAAGCCGCTGCAGCCGGGGGTGCCAGCGCGCCGTCACGATTAGCAAATGCAGCCTCTGCACTTGCGGCTTCGGCCAAGGCGCAAGTTGTTCAGGCAACGCCTTCCGCAGCACCAGCTCCAGCTCAGCCAGCTCGCGTTCAGCCAGCTGCCGCTGTGCCCATCAATCCAGTTGTGGCTGCCGATGATCAAACCATTCAGCTGAGTTCCATGCGTAGCATTATAGCAGATCGCTTGTTAACATCGAAGACGACCATTCCTCATTTTTATCTACATGTTGAGTGTGATACCGCGCCCTTGATGACTCTGCGCAAGCAGGTCAATGCTCAAGCTGAGCAAACTCACGGGAACAAGTACAGCATTAATGATTTTGTGTTGAAGTCAGTAATCAATGCAGCTCAAGCAGTGCCTGAGATTAATGCATCTTTTAATGGTGATAGCATTGTTCAATTTGCTAAGGTAGGTGTCTCAATCGCTGTCGCGGTAGATGATGGTTTAGTGACACCTGTCATCAAGGATGCAGCAAGCAAGTCGATGCTGCAAATCTCTCAGGAGGTAAAAGATCTTGCCGTGCGCGCCCGTGATAAAAAACTCCTACCCAACGAATTTGACGGCGGCACTGTAACGGTATCTAATCTGGGTGCATGGGGTATCGAAAGCTTTGATGCGATCATCAATCCGCCGCAAGCTGCTATCTTAAGCGTCGGAGCTATCATTGAAAAGCCTGTGGTCAAAGACGGTCAGATTGTTCCTGGTATGAGAATGAATGTTGGTTTGAGCTGTGACCACCGTGTTGTCGATGGCGCTGTTGGTGCAAAATTCCTCAACGAGGTCAAAAAGCTTATCGAGAATCCAGCACTGATGCTGGTGTAATGAAAGTCGTTGTCACAGGTGCTGCAGGTGGTTTGGGTCAAGCTATCACAAGCAGCTTTAGTGGCAAGGGTGGCGAAGTTCTTGCCCCGGGAAAAGACGAGCTAGATGTAAGCTCGCCTGGTTCCGTGAAGGTCTTTTTTGAGTCTATCGATGATGTTGAGCTGCTTGTCTGCAATGCCGGCATTACCATTGACAAGACCATTGCAAAGATGACCGAGGAAGATTGGTCACGTGTGATTGATGTGAATTTAAAAGGTGCTTTTTTGTGCGCAAGAGAGGTTTCTCGAGCAATGGCAAAACGGCGAGCTGGTCATATTCTATTTATTTCTAGTTTTTCGGCACTGCATCCTCCTTCGGGGCAGGCTAATTATAGTGCTTCCAAGTCGGCATTATTGGGCATGATGAAATCAATGGCTCAGGAATTTGGTCGCCGCAATGTGCGGGTCAATGCGGTAATCCCTGGTTTTATGGAGACGAAGATGACGGCACCTTTGAGTGATCAGATCAAGCAGGATGTCCTAAATCGTCATGTGCTTGGCAGATACAACACCCCTGAGGCTGTCGCTGAATTTATCGTTCACTTGCACCAACATATGCCGCATACATCCGGGCAGACATTTAACCTCGATAGTCGTATTAGTGGCATTGTTTGAGGTGTGTGCTGCTGTTTTGTCGAGTTCGGTTCGATCTGAGATATTGACCTGCAAGGCATAGCCCTGTAGGATAAATGATCATGGCTAAAGTTTTTGATTTTGATGTCTATCAGCCGAAGGAAATTGCCAAGCGAGTAGAGACAACGGGTGTCACTAAGGCTCAGCTTCCCGTATTTTCGATGGCGGTTCTTGGCGTATTGGCGGGTGCCTTCATCGGCCTCGGGGCTCTCTATTATGTCATTATCAAATCAGACCAGAGCTTGGGTTTTGCTCTCGCACAAGTACTTGGTGGGGTAGCTTTTTCGCTGGGTTTGATTTTGGTTGTGGTTGCGGGGGCTGAGTTATTTACCGGAAATAATTTGATCGTGATGGCGTGGGCTGATCGCAAGGTTTCCACTACGAGCTTACTTCGAAATTGGTTGGTTGTTTTTGTGTCCAATTTTGCCGGTGCTGTCGGCTTGGCATACCTAGTATTTAGATCAGGTCATTGGGAGATGAACGATGGGGCGATCAAGGATCAATATATTCAAATAGCAGCCGCTAAGTGTGTATTACCATTCTGGCAGGCTTTTTTCCGCGCGGTGCTATGTAACCTTCTTGTTTGTCTAGCCATATGGATGGCGATTGCGGGGCGAAGTGTGTTAGATAAGGTGGTGGCTATTGTTTTTCCCATTTCGGCATTTGTTGCCGCTGGTTTTGAGCACTGCGTTGCTAATATGTATTTCATCCCGATGGCGATGTTTTTAATATCCGCAGATCCCTCAGCAGCACTCCTTCATACAGAGATCAGCGGGGCTGGTCTCATACAGAATATGATCCCGGTAATCCTCGGTAATCTAATGGGAGGCAGCGTGCTCGTTGGTCTTGTTTACTACCTCATCTATCTCAGGAAAAAACCTGAGACCTCGTAGATCTAGGCCATGGCTTGCTCCAAGGATCGCCGGGCAAGGTTGAGTGCATCTTGGCTGGCGGCTTGCTTGAAGATATCTCGTCCGTAGGGCGCGAATTTTTTGACCGCTGCGCTGCTGCCTGCTGTTGCAATACCGATCCAGACCGTTCCTACTGGCTTTTCCTCAGAGCCTCCGCTTGGTCCTGCGATTCCGGTAACGGAGATCGCGATGTCTGCTTCTGCGTTTGCTAGAGCGCCCTCAGCCATCTCAATAGCTGTAGCCTCACTAACGGCCCCGTGTCGCTCCAGGGTGGCATTATTGACATTTAGGAGCTGCTGCTTGGCCAGATTAGAATAGCTTACAAAGCCATGGGTGAAGACTTGTGATGCGCCTGCCACATTGGTGATACGGTTTGCGATCAGGCCACCTGTGCAACTCTCAGCGATACTGATCGTCTTGCCCTGTTTTTGGAGGAGCTGAACGACTATTTCCTCAAGTGATTCCCCGTTTTGGCTGAAGCACATATCAGGAAAGGTGTTGATGGCAAGCTGGCCAGCTTGTTCGATGCTTGCTTTCGCCCCGATCAATCTCAGGTCGACCTCGCGAGTGCGTGCACAGTAGCCTACTTCGAGATTTGGAATGCTTACTAGCTCTTGATCAAGTTTGGCGTGAAAGTCACTCTCACCCACACCGGTAAAGCGAAGAACTTGTATGTGGTGATCTTCGTTGGTCCCAGCGAGTGAGCGAAGCCTTGGCTCAACCTCATTCTCAAACATGGGTCTCATTTCGCTTGGTGGACCTGGTAGTAGGAACAGGGCGCATAAGCGATCACCACTCATACGCGGTGGGGTGTAGATGCCGGGAGCTGTTCCGTTCGGGTTAGGCAGAATGTCACCACCTACTGGATTAAGAGCCTGCTTCTTGTTGTCCTCCGCCATTTCGCGGTTGCGATCAGCAAAAAAGGCTTCGATTGATCGCAGTGCTGCTTCGTCGGTAATAAGCTCGACCCCGAGCACCTCAGCGGCAGCCTCGCGAGTGATGTCATCACTTGTGGGGCCTAAGCCTCCGGTGACAATAACGACATCACTGCGCTCCATCGACTCCGCCATCGCGCTATTGATGGCCTCACCATCAGGAACTGTGATTTGCCTTTGAACACGCAAGCCGAGCTTGAAGAGCTCCATGCCCATCCACGCACCGTGGGTGTTGAGCGTAGTGCCAAGCAGTAGCTCGCTGCCAGTATTGATAATTTCTATGCGCAAGAAAGTTCCTGTGAGAAGGTTTTAGTCGAGAAGGGTTGAGCGTGAGAATAGTGGGATCACGGGAACGCCGCGTGCCTCGATCGCTTCTCGGCCGCCCTCTTCGCGATCTACTAAGACAAGAGCGAAGGCGATTTTGCCACCTGCGGCTTCGATAACATCCATTGCTTTGATGGTAGATCCTCCCGTGGTGATGACGTCGTCAACGATGATAATGGTGTCTCCCTCTGAGAAGTTGCCTTCGATTTGTTTGCCTTTGCCGTGTCCCTTAGGTTCTTTGCGGACGGTGAATACCTGTAAGGGCTTCTCATCCGATGCTGAGGTCATGCCGACAGCCAGGGAGATAGGGTCAGCGCCTAAGGTCATGCCTCCGATAGCTTGGATGTCTACCTCACGGTTGGCGATTTCTTGTTTGACTGTTTCCCAACCAAGTTTGCCGATGAGATTAGCACCATGCGGATCCATAGCGGTAACTCTGCAGTCGATATAAAGGTCGGAGGTTTTTCCTGAGGCAAGAGTGAACTCGCCGGTGCGGACAGATTTTTCAAGCAGGAGAGCCCTGAGGGCAGAGCGGATTTCGTCGTTGGCCATGGACTCGTTTAAGCACTGATTAGGTGAAACTTCCAAGCGAATACTCTGCACAGAGAAAAAAAGTGCAGAAAAGAGCACTTGTAAGCGGCTTGAGCAAAAAAATACTGCCAGGAACTGCGGCAATGACGGACAAACTGTGGCTGCTACCTTTCGGTCCTGACCAGATTCATCTGCCGACACTCCACAGTCCTGACAGCGGTGGTTTCATAATGTCTGATGATGAGATTGCAAGAGGATTTGTGAAGCTCGCGAATTTACCGTGGGTTTAGTGAGTTTGCTGGGGGCTCACAAAATTAACATGCAGTCGCCATACGAGAAGAAGCGGTAGCGCTCTTCGACCGCTTTTGTGTAGGCTTCGAGTATGAGGTCTCGATTCGCGAAAGCAGAGACCAGCATGATCAGTGTGGATTGTGGGAGATGAAAATTAGTGAGTAAGGTATCAACCGCCCTAAAGGTGTGTGGAGGGTTGATGAAGATGTCAGTTTCACCGGAGATCGCAGAGATGGCAAAAGGGGAATCGTGCTCTTTGCAGACTGTCTGGGCTAGGCTTTCTAAGACCCGTGTGACAGTTGTTCCCGTGGCGACGATGCGTCCCCCGCATGCTTTGGTCTGGCTAATGAGCTCGGCTGCTTGTGCACTGATGTGGTAGCGCTCCGAGTGCATGTCGTGATCTTCGATAAATTCTGCCTTAACGGGGCGGAAGGTTCCGACGCCAACATGTAAGGTGAGAAAGGTATGCTGCAGCTGGGTAAGGATCTCGGGAGTAAAATGAAGCCCTGCGGTGGGTGCTGCAATAGCGCCCTCTGCGCGAGCGAATGTTGTTTGGTAGCGATCACGGTCCTCGGGGTCACTCTCACGGTTCATATAATGAGGTAGTGCAAGGCGGCCGTGACTTTCTTCATCAACAGCTCGATTCCACAGGATGACGCGATTGCCATTTTCAAGAATGGACTGAACGGTTCCGGTCGCATCTCCAACATCTAAGGTGCGTCCGGGTTTCATTTTCTTGCCCGGGCGGACAAGGCATTCCCATTCACGTTCGCTTAGTTTATTGGTGCAGACGATTTCGATGTTGCCATCGTTGGAGAAAAATCGCGATGGAGTGACTTTTGTGTCGTTGAGAACAAGGAGGTCTTTTGGTTCCAGATAACTTGGGAAATCGGTGAACTTGCGGTGTTCGATGAGTCCTGTATCCCTGTGAATTACCATCATCCGTGATGCGGCACGATCCTCCAGTGGCCGGCTCGCGATAAGCTCCTCGGGAAGTGTGTAGTCGAAATCAGTGGTCTTGAGCACAGGCAGAGTCTCATGCGGGAAGTTTTCAGTTTCAAGTCTCGAGTAAGTCGATATACAATAAGCCGTGCCATCAGGTAAGGAATTGCGTTTGCAAGTGGACGGAAAGTTTTTCCGTGCTGGGAATCAGCGCGTTTTTTTGAAGATGGTCACGTATGGGCCATTTCCTAATCCAACACCCGAGGTTCTGATCAATCATGATGAGCAGATGGCTCGAGTTGCTGCTGCGGGCTTTAATGCTCTGCGGGTTTATGAAAAGCCAGAGGAAGCACTCTTGGATGCGGCGCAACAAGCCGGGCTCTGGGTTTTTGTTGGCTTAAGCTGGGACTACCATCGCGACTTTATTTCTAATGCAGCTGTCTATGGGGCAGCAGAAAGGCTTTTGGAAGAAGAGTTGAAAGTATGGGGGGCTCATCCCGCAGTGGCTGGGGTGTTCGTCGCGAATGAGATCCCAAGTGACATGGTCAGATGGATGGGGGTGACTCAAGTGAAGCAGGCGTTAGAGGGGCTTATTTCTCTTGGTCGCAGTATTTGTGATCACCTTCTCTTTGCCTATGCCAATTATCCAACGACCGAATATGAGGAGCCGGATAATGCTGATTTTACGGCGATGAATGTTTATCTCGAAAGTCGAGATGACTTTGCTCGTTATCTGCTGCGCTTGCACAATGTGGCAGGTGACCGCCCCGTGATGCTGAGTGAGTTTGGCTTTGATACACATCGAGCGAGTTTGGAGACGCAGAGCGATACTCTGCTCTGGTATGTGGATGAGTCATTGCGTGCCGGTGTCGCGGGCCTGACAATTTATGCTTGGAGTGATCATTGGTCTCGAGGAGGAATCAGTATTGATGATTGGAGTTTTGGTTTGTATGACCGATTTGGTGAGCCAAAGCCCGTGCTGGGGCCTTTGCGTGAGAGGCTTCTTAATGTTAGTTCACCCGATGATGGAATTGAGCTCGATGAGTTGCCCTTGTTTTCTGTGATTGTGTGCACTCACAATGGGGGTGAACGAATTGTATCGTGTCTGCTTGCGCTTCGTCATTTGGCATACCCAAACTATGAGGTTGTGGTGGTGGATGATGGTTCGACAGACGATACTGTGGAGCTGGTTCGCGGGTTTGATGAGGTGCGTTTGATTGAGTCTGAGCGTTGTGGCCTAAGTGCTGCTAGAAATAGGGGGGCTCATGAAGCCCGGGGTGACATCATTGCTTATACCGACGATGATTGTGAACCAGACACTCATTGGCTAGGTTGGCTTGCTTTTGCATTTGAGCAAGGGGGGTGGGATGCTTGCGGAGGGCCCAATTTAGCTCCGTATCCCAAGGTGTCGAATGATGGTGGGGCAAGTGTGATCGATGAGGTGGTTGTGGCCTCTGCTCCAGGAGCACCATCGCATGTTTTGCTGAGCGACAATCAAGCTGAACATTTGCCGGGGTGTAATCTGGCTGTTAGGAAAGGGGTGTTAGAGGCAATTGGTGGTTTTAGAGAAAGGTATTGGGTTGCCGGAGATGATGTTGATTTTTGCTGGCGCTTGGAGGAAGCTGGTTTCCAAATGGGATTCGCTGCTGCAGCTTTTGTCTGGCACCGCAGGCGCTCAACCTTGTGGCGCTATTTTAAGCAGCAGTACCATTATGGCAAAGCCGAGGCTTTGTTGATACGTGATCATCCCGAGAGGTTTCGCAGCAGTGGTGGCGCTCTATGGAAAGGGTGTGTTTACTCGGGTCGAGCGATAACGGTAAATGAGCACAGTTTCATCTACCATGGTGTTATGGGTACGGCACCTTATCAGCAGGTAGTCACGACGATGCAGCCGCTGCGCTCAATTCCTCAGGGCTTTGTCTGCATGGAGTCGCGTGTTAAGCTGGCTTTTGCCGAGAAAGTGCAGCCACGCATAAGGGCGTGGGCGAGATGGCGTCACAGTTTAGGTTGGAGTCGCATGGCGAAGCCGGCGGTCGTTGAGCCTGAGATTTATCTGATCGATAATATGCAGCAGTATGATGACTATGAAGCGAGCTGGTGGCATCAACACGGTACGAGTCGTGATCAGGTTTTAACATCCATGATCGAGGATGGTTGGGAGCCTTTGGAGAATGATAGCGACTGGGATTTTCAGCGAGATGGGCTGCGCATGATTGTGGCTATCGAGGCTTTTGAGAATGGCGATCGTGTTTTGATCAGAGTCGAAATGGAAGCCGCACGGCATGGGCGCCTGCCCAATGATTTGATCGATCGATTAGAGTTGATGGGCATGACCAGGCTCGACTGAGGCTATCTTGCTTGACAATGCTTATGGGGTTAATCTTTTCGCGTGAGTTCGACAAACACATCTTCAAGTGTGGACTTGTGACGGTGAAGGGTTCGAATCGGCCACTGCTTCTCAGCGGTGAGGGCTGAGATGCGCTCGCGGGTATCAGTGCCATGGTCAACGAGAATAGAGAATCGGGTCCAGTTATCGTCTTTGCCCTCGTAGATGACTTTTTTAACATGCTTAAGCTGATCGAAGGCAGCTGCCGCTGCTTGCTCGTCAGCCTGGATTTCAACGGTGATTTTGCCGGCTGCACGCATTTTGTTGACTAGCTCAGCGGGTGAGCCCGTGGCTTTGATTTTTCCTTCGTCGATTATGATGACATGGTCACAGGTCATTTCCACCTCGTGAAGAATGTGGGTAGAAAGCATAATCGTGTGTGTCTCACCGAGACGTTTGATTAAGTTTCTGATGGAGCGAATTTGGTTGGGGTCCAGGCCATTCGTAGGCTCATCCAATATGAGTAGGTCTGGTTTATGAACGAGTGCATCCGCCAAGCCGACTCGCTGGCGGTATCCTTTGGAGAGGGTCTTGATCATTTTGCGGCGAACATGAGTCAATCCGCAAAGGTCCATGGCTTCGCCTATATTTTGGCGAGCAGTGCGCCCCTTGAGGCCTTTCAGGCGTGCTCGGTAGCTGAGATATTCACGAACGCGCATCTCGTCATAGAGCGGTACGTTTTCGGGCATGTAGCCAATTTTTCGGCGGGCGCTCACAGAATCACGAAAAATATCGTATCCAGCGACCTCAGCGCTGCCAGAGGTGGGTGGAAGGTAGCCGGTGAGCATTCTGAGTGTAGTGGTCTTACCAGCTCCGTTGGGGCCTAGGAAGCCGATGATCTTACCTTTGCCTACTTTGAAGCTAATATCACTCACGGCAGTATGCCTGCCGTATTGTTTACTGAGGTTCTGAACGTCAATCATGGGTGGAGTGGCAAGATAAGGTGGGTATGAAAAATGTCGTAATCGAGACGCCTTGTGCGTTGACTCTGAGGCTGTGTGACAGTAATTAGAACCAAGTTTAACTCAGCTCCAAGAAAGAAAAGCAGATTGCCACAGTAAACTCACCTTTTTTCTGTTTATGAAATCATCTATATCAGCGCGTTTCAATGCGGACCTTCTTGATCAAAAGTATGATCAGTGGTGCGAGGACCCTCAATCAGTTGAGGCCGATTGGTGTGCTTTCTTTGAAGGATTTGAGCTCGGCAATGCTCAGCTCAAGCAATCACAAGCGGCAAACGCGAAGCAGTCTGGTGAGGCTGGAGTTCAACCGAGCGGCAATCTTGAGGTGCAGTCCTCGGATGAGCATTATTTAAACTTCCGCGGCAGGGTCGTCAGCCTTCTCTACAACTACCGCACTCTCGGTCATACTCAGGCCCACCTGAACCCACTTGATGATGAGGGCGTGCCTAACCCTCGGCTACAGCTTGATCAGTTTGGACTCAATGAGTCTGATCTCGATCGTGAAGTTTCGACGCAGTTTTATCGCCGTGGTCAGAAGATGAAGCTTGGCGAGTTAATCGCATCTCTTGAAGAAACTTATTGTGGCAATGTGGGAACTGAGTTCATGCACATTTTCAACACTGAGATTCGCAACTGGATCCGTGAGCGTGTTGAACACCGTGATGAGCACCAGCATTTGTTAAACTACGAAGAGGGTAAGGTCCTTAAGTGGTTGCTCGAGTCTCAGTTGTTTGAGTCTTTTCTTGCTAAGAAATTTCTCGGTGAAAAAAGATTTTCCCTTGAGGGCGGTGAAGGCACCATGGTTCTGCTTAATACAATTTTGGAGAAATGCCCTGGATACAATGTGAAGGCTATCGAGATGGGTATGGCTCACAGGGGCCGCCTCAACGTGCTCCGCAATTTTTTGCGCAAGTCATTGACGACACTGCTTTACGAGTTCACGCCGAACTATGTGCCCGACCTTGTTGCTGGCGATGGTGATGTCAAATATCATCTTGGCTATGAAGGTAATCGTACCCTGCTCGACGGTGAGGTGCATGTATCTCTTGCGGCAAACCCGAGCCATCTAGAGGCCGTGAATGCTGTGGTTGAGGGTAAGGCTAGAGCTCGCCAGCGACTCATTGGTGGTGAGGAGCTCAAAGAATCTGAGCGGACAGTTACGGGAGAGCACCGAGGTAGGGTGTTGCCTATTCTGTTGCATGGTGATGCGGCTTTTGCTGGCCAAGGCTCTGTCGCGGAAGTTCTTAATCTTTCTCAGTTGCCCGGCTACCACACTGGGGGAACCATCCACATTGTGATCAATAATCAGATTGGCTTTACCACGATGCCC
Organism: Akkermansiaceae bacterium; assembly: GCA_029252325.1. Classification (GTDB taxonomy): domain Bacteria; phylum Verrucomicrobiota; class Verrucomicrobiia; order Verrucomicrobiales; family Akkermansiaceae; genus Oceaniferula. The sequence continues at coordinate 6,352 of JAQXBQ010000043.1, read as the reverse complement.
GAGGATGCTCGGTCTTCTCACTATGCCACAGATATTGCCAAGATGATCGAGGCGCCGGTCATTCACGTCAACGGTGAGCAACCGCATGATCTTGTGTGGGCAGCTATTCTTGCTCTCGAGTATAGGCAAACCTTTGGTCGCGACATCGTGATCGATATGTATTGTTATCGTCGTCATGGTCACAACGAAGCTGACCAAGCAGCATTCACTCAGCCTCATATTTATAAGAAGGTTGATGCGCGTAAGCCGATAGGGGATCTTTTTAAGGAGAGGATTGTGGCGGCTGGTGCATTGAGCCAACAGCAGGCTGATGAGATAGAAGGTCAGGTTCAAAACGATCTGGACGAGGGCTATCACACCATGGTTCATCATATGGAGAAAGGTGACCGCACTATTTTCAGTGGTTCTACAGCAGAGTCTCAGCCGAGCTATACGCACGATCCTGTGCCTACTGGCATATCCAAGGAGTTGATGCAGCATGTTGGTAAGGTGCTCACCGACCTTCCCGATAGCTTTAATCTCCATCCAACTCTCGCTAAGCGCTTCATTCCAAGACGCCAAGAGGCGCTCAAGACTGGGCAGGAATTTGACTGGGCTTTTGCAGAGTCCTTAGCATGGGGGTCGTTGTTGATGGACGGAAATCCAGTGCGCTTGTCAGGTCAGGACGTGCGCCGAGGCACCTTTAGTCATCGTCATGCTGTATTTTATGATTCTGATACCAGAGAACGATACATCCCGCTAAAAAATCTCTCCGATGACCAGGCTAATTTTTGTGTCTACAATTCCCTGCTTTCTGAGGCGGCCGTTCTTGGTTTTGATTACGGTTACTCACTGGGCGCGACTAACATGTTGATCATGTGGGAGGCTCAGTTCGGCGATTTCTCCAATGGGGCGCAAGTGATCATTGATCAATTTATCGCTTCTGCCGAATCGAAGTGGCAAACACCCAGTAGCTTGGTAATGCTACTTCCACACGGTTATGAAGGCATGGGTCCTGAGCACTCAAGTGCTCGTCTTGAGCGCTTCCTACAACTATGTGCGGAAGACAATATTCAAGTCGCCAACCTGTCGACACCAGCGCAGTATTTCCATGCACTTCGCAGACAGAAGAAACGAAGCTTTCGAAAGCCACTGGTGCTGATGACGCCCAAGAGTCTCTTGTCTCGGCCTGAGGCTGTCTCCAACGAGGCCGATTTTCTTGAGGGTGCTTGTTTCCAAGAAATACTACCTGATGTTGTTGATTTTGAAAATCCAGAGGATGTTGAGCGTGTGGTTTTCTGTAGTGGTAAGGTTTTCTATGATCTCGCGAAGCATCGTGATGAGAGCGAAATTAACAACGCCGCTATTATTCGTATCGAGCAGCTCTATCCATTTAATGATGAGATGTTAGAGCTCATCTTAAGCCAATTCCCAAAGGTGACAAAATGGGTGTGGGCTCAAGAAGAGCCACGTAACATGGGTGCTTACTCATACATACGGCCAAGATTGGAAGCTGTTCTTGATGCACGCATCAGCTACTCAGGGCGTAAGTCATCCTCAAGTCCTGCGGCCGGATCAAAAGCGCAGCATATTCGTGAGCAGCAAACGCTCGTCGTAAAAGCCTTCGAAGATTAAATTTATATTCCTTTTTACCCACCATTATTCCCATGGCCACTGAAATAAAGATCCCAAACGTCGGCGAATCGATAACCTCCGCCAATGTTGCCCGCTGGCACAAGCAAAACGGCGAATCGGTAGATAAAGGCGAGACGGTTTTAACGATTGAGACTGACAAGGTTTCCAATGATATCGAAGCTGATGTTGCAGGTGTTCTCAACATCCTCGTGCAAGAGGGCGAGGAGGTCGCTATTGGCACAGTGGTTGCGACTCTCGAAGAGGGTGCAGCTGCGCAGACAGAAGACGCAGAGGTTGAGGTGACTGCCGAAGTTGAGGTGGAAGCTGATGCCTCAACGCCAGAGTCTAAGGAAATAGATATTATCGTGCCTGCAGCTGGTGAGTCGATTACCTCTGCTAACATTGGTCGTTGGCACATGTCTGACAACTCTCAGGTCAACAAAGGGGATACCCTAGTGACTCTGGAGACTGATAAGGTGTCTAATGAGCTTGAGGCAGAAGAAAGCGGAGTTCTCCACATTTCCACTCCCGAAGGGGAGGAGGTTGATATCGGAACGGTGATTGGTAAAATTAGTGTCGGTGCAAGTGCACCACAAACAGAGGCGAAAGAAGAGTTGGCGGCTGCTGCTGTAGCACCTCAGGGAGCCCCGAAACCTCAAGCCAATATTACAGCACCAGTGGTGTCTGCAGCTTCGGCAGCTCCTGCTGCAAGTTCACGTCCAGATCTATCGCTCAAGCCTGCTACGCCGGAGCGAGCTGGTCAGTCATCAAGCGAGGACAATGGGCGCACTACGCGCCGCAAGATGAGTATGCTGCGCAGGAAGGTGGCAAGTCATTTGGTCAATGCTCAGCAAACGGCGGCAATTTTGACTACCTTCAACGAAGTCGACATGACCGCGATCATGAAGCTCCGCAAGGAGGTGCAGGAAGATTTTGTAGCAAAACACGGTTGTAAGCTTGGCTTCATGTCCTTCTTTGTAAAAGCCACGGTTCAAGCATTGAAAGATGTTCCAAGTATCAATGGCCGCATTGATGGTAATGACATTATTGAGAATCATTTCTATGATGTTGGTGTGGCTATTGGCACCAAGAAAGGTTTGGTTGTTCCCGTACTTCGTGATTGTGATAGCAAAGGTTTTGCTGAAGTAGAGCAGGGGATTTTGGATTATGCCACTAAGGCCAACGATGGCAGTATGGATCTTGCGGACCTTCAAGGTGGGGTCTTCACGATCTCCAATGGTGGGGTATACGGCTCACTTCTCAGCACCCCGATTCTTAATCCGCCTCAGAGTGGTATCCTTGGCATGCACACCATTCAGCAGCGTCCGGTGGCGGTGAATGGTGAGGTTGTCATTCGTCCAATGATGTATTTGGCGTTGAGCTATGACCATCGCTTAGTCGATGGTAAAGAGGCCGTTACTTTCCTGATACGCATTAAAGACTGTTTGGAAAATCCGAGCCGCCTGATGTTGGAAATGTAACATCTCGTCATGGAATATTTTTTTATTTTTCTCAAGGGCTTCGCTATGGGGGCGGCCAATGTCATACCCGGTGTTTCCGGCGGAACGATCGCCTTCATCACTGGGGTCTACGAGCGACTGATTGATTCCTTAAAATCATTCAATTTCAAGGCACTTCGCTTACTCTTTAAAGGAGACTTTGGAGGTCTTGCAAAACATATTGATCTTGGTTTTTTGGTGGCATTATCTCTCGGGGTTGTCGTCAGTATAATCACTTTAGCCAAAATTCTTAAAACTGCGTATGTCGATCACCCGACCCTGGTAAATGCCTTTTTCTTTGGATTGATTTTAGCATCCTTATTTTATGTTGGGAAGATGGTCAGGCGGTGGGGCTTTGTTGAAATTATTTGTATCTCAATCGGTGTAGTTGTCGCAGTATTTCTAGCCTTCCAGAGTCCAGCAGGGGAGAACAGTAATACACTTTATCTAGGGGCCTGTGGTGTGGCGGGTATGTGTAGCATGATCATTCCAGGTATATCGGGTTCATTCATTCTCCTGCTTATGGGCAACTATCAGCTGATTGTATTGGATGCAGTGGATAATCTTCGGCAGCTGAAATTGGCAGAGGCTTTGCCCATTCTTATCCCTGTCGCCATAGGGGCAGCTATTGGCCTGTTTACCCTTTCTCACATCTTGAGCTGGATGTTTAAAAGGTATCACAATGCCGCGGTGGCTCTGATTACCGGTTTCGTGGCAGGTTCTCTTGCGATTATCTGGCCATGGAAAATCCCAGTTTATTCGCTAATTATCACCGGTAAGGTGGTGGCATGGAATCGTTACTTCCCTGATTTTGGGAAATCTTCTACATGGATTGCTGTGGCTTGGCTGGTAGGGGGGATTGTCATCATCTCCATAACCGAAAAGCTAGCCTCGAAACCAGACGCTTAGTCTGATTCTGGAGCGCCCATCGTTTTCTTAGATGGGTTACGGTCAACTATTTTGGCAATCCGCTTGGCAAAGTAATACATCCTCTTGAGGTATTCGATCATCTCTGATTCTAGGCGAAATGCCACCATGCGCTGTGGTTCATCAGCTCTGAAACGCCTGGAGAGGTGTTCCTCTGCTTCTGCTGATAATTGACTGATGGTGGGTTTAGCTCCGATCACTTTTCTGGCGGTAGTGTGGTCGTTTGTGATGAGAGCATCAATGGCTTGACTCACTTGTAGGCTGACCTCCTGATGAAAGTGATTAAGAAGCTGTATTGTTGCATTACTTATGACGAGGCCTGAGCGAAGTCGCGCACGCCCAATTTCGACCAAGTTAGTTTCCACCATATCTGCGATGTTCTCCATGTAATTGGAGCTGGCTAGATATCGATGCAGCAAGTCAGATTGCGATTTTTCCAGATTTCCTCGCGAGAGATCAGCAAGGTAGGTGAGGATGAAGCCGTGTATTTCATCAACATGACTATCCATTTTCCATAACTGGCGCATATCCTGGGCGCTGCCTGAGGTTACCGTCTCAAGCACTTCGTTGGTGAGCTTCGTGACTCGTGTGCCCATCCTGCTGAGCTCAAGCCGTACGGCGTCGAGGGCTAGGGCTGGTGTGTTTAGTAAGTCGGGGTCAAGATACTTGGGTTGAGATTCCTCGGTATCAGTCGAGGGCCGATCCGGTATGATTCGAACGACTAACTTGCCAATGGGCCCAACGAACCAGATGAATAAAAAAGTGTTAGTGATATTAAACACGCTATGTGCATTCGCGATTTGTCGTGGGGTTTCAGCTGATAATCTAGCGATGCCATTGAGCTCATCTGCCTGTGGTGAGAGCTGCTGCACGGTGGTGGCGAGTTCTGGGATAAACATAAACCAAACCATGACGCCGGCTAAATTGAAGAGAATGTGAACTGCGACAGCACGCTTGGCGTCGATGGATTTGCCGATAGATGCCAGCCATGCGGTAAAGCAGGTGCCAATATTTGCCCCGAAAATAAGAGCAATGCCAGCATCTAGGGGCAGCAGGCCCTGACTTGCCAAGACGATCACTATACCTGTCGTTGCCGAAGAGCTTTGAACCAGTGCAGTAAAAACGGCACCAAAGGTAATGCCCAGCAACGGGGCATTCATGTTTTTCATCAGCTCGATAAACGGAGCATAGGATTGCAATGGTTTAGCCCCATCACTCATCAGCTGCATACCGTAAAAAACAAGCCCCAGTCCCATGATCATTTTCCCGTAATGACGTATGTGGTCTCTTTTGATAAAGAAAGATAACGAAAACCCGACTGCTATCATCCAAAGGGCGTAATGTGTGACCTTGAAGGCGATGATCTGCGCTGTCATTGTGGTACCGATATTGGCCCCCATAATAATACCGATGGATTGGCTTAGGTTCATCAGACCTGCCGATATGAAGCCCACAACCAACACCGTAGTGACGGATGAGGACTGAATAATAGACGTAGCAGCAGCCCCCGCTGCAGCGCCTGTGAAGCGGTTGGTGGTGAGCTTGGCAAGAATTTGCCTGAGCCTATCGCCTGCGATGAGCTTCAGCGCCATTGCCATGCGATCAATACCAAAGAGAAAGAGAGCTAGACCGCCTAGCATACCCATTAAAATGGGGCCCAAATCTAAGTTGGCGGTCGATGTGGTGGCAATCGTATCAGATGCGAGAAGAAGCACATCTATTAACATACAGAAAATAGTCCAGAGGGCAATGCATCAAAGAAGGGCTGAGATTAGGTCTCTTGCAGAGACGATTTCTGCCAAACTGGTCAAAATACGGCTCAAAACCTGTCAAATTAGTCAAAAGTGCCACGAAGTGTAAAAAAGATCGAAATAGTAGAGATTTTTTTTGACAGTCGAGCACTCTCTGGTAGCTTGCCGCCCGCTTTCCAGAGATTGCTTAACGGGATGATTCTCTCTATTGCCAGTAAAATAAGGCATTAGATCGTTTCTTTCCAAGAATAATTAAAAGAAGGTGTAGAGGGCAAATGCTCTTGTAGCTCAGGGGTAGAGCGCGTCCTTGGTAAGGACGAGGTCGGCGGTTCAAATCCGCTCAAGAGCTCCAGCCCGAGGCAAATTAACACTAAGAAAAACCAGCAACCCATCACCGGGTAACAAAAAAAACATAACACCATGGCTAAAGAAGCATTCGAAAGAAACAAGCCTCACGTGAACGTCGGCACCATTGGCCACGTTGACCACGGCAAAACAACTCTTACCGCAGCAATCACCACTATTCTCGCCGAGGCAGGTGGTGGCGAAGCTAAAGCATAT
>JAQXBQ010000029.1 GCA_029252325.1 Akkermansiaceae bacterium | reverse complement strand
GTAATGTGGCTGGTCAGTTTGTTGCCCAACACACAGTCCCAGAATCCATTCGTGGTGGAGTGCTCGTGTTGCGGGTGCTACAGCCAACGATGAAATTTCATCTACAGCAAATGAGTGGTAAACTTCTTGAAAATCTGCATCGTGAGTTAGGCAAAGATACCGTAAAAAAAGTGGTATTTAAAATTGGATAATTTGAATGTATAATCCGTGGTGAAATCTAGACTGCATCATTACCAAAACTGGATCTTTGACTGGTCTGGCACGCTTGTTGACGATCTGGCCATGGTGCTCGATGCCACCAACCATGTATTGCGTATTTATGGTAAAGACGAGATCGAACGTGAGGACTTCAGAATGAGCTTTCGCCTGCCTTATGCAGGCTATTACGAGGAGATTCTGCCCGGAGTTCCCTTGGATGAATTGGAAGATCACTTCAGGGAGGGTTTTGCTAAGTCGGAGGCATCTGGAGTGACATCTCCGCTGCTTCCTTACGCGCTGGATTTTTTAGAGAGCCTGCAATCCAAGGATAAGCGTATTTTTATATTGAGCTCGATGGATGCTGGTGCATTTGATCGCCATGCTGTCGAGCTGGGCATCGATCATTTTTTTGAAGCAACCTACGCAGGGATTCTCGATAAAAGGAATCAGATTCACCTCATGCTCGAGAAGCATGCACTTGATGCGTCAAACACGGTATTTCTCGGTGATATGTGCCATGATGTGGAAACGGCTAAACACGGAGGAGTAGCATCCATCGCATTGCTCACTGGCTACCAAAATGCCGAGCAGCTTGGGGCAGCTAGTCCAGATCTTTTAGTAGAAGATTTGTCCGTCATACACCCATGGCTTGAAGCTCCAACCAGCAAGAATAATTCATGAAAGAGGAAGATCAAATATTCATACGTGGGCAGAAAGTAAGCTGTCATATTGGTGTGCCCGATGAGGAAAGGGCTGCAGCTCAAGAGTTGATTGTGCATACTCGGTTTTCTTCGTCTATATCTCCTCAATCATTCGATGATCAAATTGATCAAACCGTTGACTACCACGCTGTGTATTTAAGAATTAACGAAGTCGCTGCCATTAAGCCGCGTCGGTTGATTGAAACATTGGCCGAGGATCTTGCATCCATGATTCTAGCTGAGTTTCAGGTCGCAGAAGTTTCAATTGAGATTGAAAAGTTTATTCTGCCGAACACACAGTGTGTGGGTGTAGCCATTACACGTAAAAACGCTCATTAGTTGCGCCGTGAGCTCATTTTTTTGGCAAAGCATCTTTGATGACCTGTGCCAAACGTTTGAGATTCGATTTTGATGGAGTTTTGACATCATCATTTTTTTATCACACACTAATTACAAGTTTGCTCCTACCCTTTATAATTCCCCCCCCCCTTACTCTTTGGATTCAATATGGCTAATAAACCTAAATCAGTAGACCCTGATGCCGATTTAGTGAGGCGGGCACAAGATGGCGATACACGCGCTTTTGATGAGCTTATCATGAAATACAGCCGTAAGCTCTACGGGTTGGTTTACAACATGACCTCCAACAAGGAGGATACTCATGACTTACTCCAAGATGTTTTTGCAAAGGCATATCGTTCACTGGGGCGATTTCGCGGAAAATCTACATTCTATACATGGATTTACTCAATTGCGGTCAATATGACCCTTAATTTTCTCAAAAAGCGCAAAAGAAGGGCTGGTTTTAGCTTTGATGACATGGATTCTGGCATTCACAATGATCCAGGTTTTATTGATAAGGGGCATCATTCCAATCCTCGACGACAATCAAATATCAATGAATTGCAAAAAAGATTGAACGAAGCGATGCAAACGCTGTCTGAACAACATAGAACCGTGGTTACCATGTTTGACATTCAAGGTATGCCACACGCAGAAATAGGCCAAATTCTAGGAGTTTCAGAGGGAACAGTCAGATCTAGGTTATATTATGCGCACAAACAGCTCCAAGGATCACTCGAAGAATTTCTCACTCCTACACACTCTCCAGACCAATAAAAACAAGGGATAACTCGCAATATAAGCAGTATAAAATCGTCAAATA
>JAQXBQ010000027.1 GCA_029252325.1 Akkermansiaceae bacterium | reverse complement strand
GAAGCAGCAAGCTCGGACGCCACAGTGGTCTTGCCCTCGCCAGGAGCAGCACTAGTTATGAGGATGCTCTTGTTACGCTCCGCCTTGCCCAAAAGCATAATCGAGGCTCTCAGATTTCGAATTGACTCTGCATTCGAACTTCTTGAGTCAGCATCAAGAACATTTTGCCAGTTATCCTGAAGATCAAAAATAGTGCTCTCGGGGATCGCCGCGAGACAAGGCAAGTTGGTTGCTTCTTCGACAGTCCGAACATCATAGATCTTAAAATCAAGCATTCCCAGAATGTAGGCAATGCCGAAACCCACAAGTGCCCCCATTGCGACTCCTTGTGTCAACCTCTTGTATTTATCAATCTCCTTGTTTCCTCTGCCAAAAGCTTTTTCAGCAATTTTAAGCTCAAACTGGTCGTTCTTTTCAGCCACTTCAATATCAGTAATACGTGAAACCACCCTATCGTGGTGTTTTTGTCGGTTGCTAATTTGCCCCTTAAGTGCTCCCGTTCTGGCTGATAAGGCACCCTGCACCATGGCCAACCATTTCTCCTCGGCCTGCTCAGCCGCAACTTGTTGAGCTGCACTCGATGCAGTAACGTCCATTGCTTTTTCAAGTGGCTTCATGCGCAATTTATACTCCGACCAAAAATCAAGTTCGCTCGGATTTTGCATGATTGCCGCCACTTCATTACGAAAACGCTTCTTAATATCAGCCAACAACGCCTCAGCATCAATCATAGTTGGGTGCTTGCTTTTATACTTCAGCTTCAGCGAAACCATGTTTTTGTTCATCTCATTGATGCGACTGTTAGTCGCCATCACTGATGCGTAGGTTGACATAGCTCGCTGAGCGGTCTCTACATCAGCTGCTGCCATAGAGGCATCTGCTTTCAAGATTTTGTATGCTTCACCTGCTGATTTTTCGATACGGTTTTGTTCGCTACGAATAAATTCCTCAACAATGGCATCTGCAATAGTGACTGCCGTGTTAGGATCAGCGTGACTCACATTGACATCCATGAGCATCGTGCCTGGTCGGGGCCTGACACTAAGGTTACCCGTGATCATCCCGACGATCTCCGATGTTGATGCTTCCGCTGCTGATCTGAATCGCAGCTCGTTCTCGCTGCGCCAGTATTTAGGCTTCATCGAAAACTTTGGCGGCATCGCGTTTTCAACAGATTGAATCTTCGGGCTGTTGACAACTTTTCTCAGCTGCGTAGATCCAAGTATTTTACTCGCCATGGTCTGCATGGCTTGTTGCAGACCAACTCGGTCTCGCTCTAGATCGGAGCCAACGAGTTGCCTTTTCTTAGTTACTACCTCGATCACCGCTTTCGCAGAGCTTCTTGGCTCAGCAATAGAGAGGGTGTAAAGAGCCACAACGTATCCCATGACTGCAAAAATAAGAATGATCCACCAGCGGGTGAGAGCCATTCTAATACGGCTTCTTTGAGGACTTGATTGCGATGCGATCGGCGCATCAACTTCAACATCAGCTGGGCTATCAAAATTGTCGTTGTTACTGGGTTCGGTCATGGAAATTTTTGCGCGTCGTCTGAGTTAATATTTTGCACTAATGTTCGGCACTAATGTTTAGCTATGGTGTTTGGTGGTATGATCTTACTACGTACAGTATAAATGTTAGAAAATACTTTCTTTGATCATCAGGATATCGCCCTCACGAATATAGATCATGTCAACCTTACCATTCTTAACGTCCTTCATATTGATAGTTTCCACCGTGTAGCCTTGAGGTGTGAATCGACGCAGTATTGCCTCCTTCTTATTTGCCACTCGGCTGAGTCCACCCGCTTTGGCAATCGCAGACAAGATATCAATTTTTCCCGATGGAGGTAATTGAATTTCACCGCCACGATTCACCTCACCCGCGATGGTCGCAGTCCTAGCCACCTGATCTTCTAAGGGCAACATGTGAACTAGAGCAGTATCCCCCGGCAAAAGCTCGAGTGTTCCCG
>JAQXBQ010000137.1 GCA_029252325.1 Akkermansiaceae bacterium | reverse complement strand
AGAGTACTGGCTTCTATCTCTACGAAATTCAGAAGTGTGAATTTGCTAGTGTGGCGCACGCTATTTTGAAGGCCGCTGCTGATGAGATTGCCCCTGAACCGAGCGAGTTGATTGACGATCATGCCGTGCGCGAGCCAGGATGGATTTTCCACAAGCCGGAGGCAGACTTTCCTGAGGATTGGCCAGAGGCTATCTATATGGCAAACATGGGGACACAAGTTTCCTATACTTTTGAGACACCGAGTTCATTGGATTTGAACAAACGTATCAATTGCCACAAACTCGCACTCAATAAAGCGGTAGAGGAATTTTTGGCAAAATGGTGATAGGTGATGATTACATTATTTCAGATTTGAGCAGGTTCCCTTTGCGTACTGCCTGAAATTAGGCTAGTGAAAGATCATAGCTCACACACAAACTAAAAAATTTATGGAAGAACAACATGTAAAGACCGCAATACTCTTGCTGAATATGGGTGGGCCAGAATCTCCTGAAGAAGTACATCCTTATATGAAGGAGCTTTTTCAAGATCGTGAATTGCTCAAGCTTCCTGCTCAAAAAATACTCTGTAGATTCATTGCCTGGAGACGAACCCCTTTTATACAGGAAAGATATGAGGAGCTTGGACAATACTCACCGACTCGAAAACTCATGGAGGGGCAGGGGGATGCGATTGCTCGCAAGCTAGATGAGCAATACCCAGAGTCTGCACCTCATGCTTGTGTGCCCGGTTTCCGCTACGCTGTGCCTCGCACGGGAGAGATGTTGGAAAAATTCAAGCACGCAGAACGTGTGGTTCTATTTTCTCACTACCCCCAGCACAGTTGCTCAACCAGTGGCTCCAGCCTATGTGATGCATACAGGTCGCTCAAAGGTAAAGAATACGGCCCTCATCTCTCGGTAATTGACCGGTGGTGGGACCGCGATGACTACACGGATCTCTGGGCAGAGTTAATTGAGCGGAAGTTCAATGCGTTCAAAAAGGAGCATGCTCTGGAAGATGAAGATATTCGTATCATCTATTCTGCGCACAGTCTTCCCGAAGCATATTGCCTTGAAAAAGGTGATAAATATAATGAGGAGATCGAAGGTACTATCAATAGGGTTGAGGATGCGCTCAGTAAGAAGGGAATGACTAGTCATGCTCATGCTTTGTCTTGGCAGAGCAAAGTCGGCCCAAAGAAGACCAAATGGCTATCCCCTAGTACGCCCGATGTCATTCACGCGACCAAGGAGAAAGCTATTTTAATTGTGCCCATTGCTTTCACTACCGACCATATAGAAACCCTTGACGAGATTGATATCGAGTTTCGAGAAGAGGCGGAGAAAGTGGTAGATCACTTTGCTCGGGTTGATTGCTTCAACATGGAAGAACGATTTATTGACCTCTGCGTTCGCTTAGTTGCAGAGCATTTGGGTAACGAATGTAAAAGTGAAATCCGACCCTGTTGTGTAAATTGCGTGGGAGATGATTGCGCATCCATGCGTTCGTTTTTTGACTCAAGCCCAGTACACGCAACAAGTTAGGTCTCATAGTTGTTATGATTGCTCGACTTCGTGGTAAAGTGTTAGAGGCCCTGCCTGGCAGGCTTGTGATTGATGTGAACGGGGTAGGGTATCTCATCAGTGTTTCGCTCAGCACCTACGATGCAATTAATCCCGTTGAAGGCAAGGAGGTGGAACTGCGCACTCACCTACACATTCGCGAAACGGCGCATACGCTTTATGGTTTCGCTACAGATGCTGAACGCGACCTGTTTTTACTCTTGATTGAGCGGGTTAGCGGTATTGGCCCGTCCATTGGAATGTCGGTGCTTGGTGGTATGCCGGTGGATCACTTTAAATCTTGCGTGGTCAATGGCGACGCAGCGGCACTCTCCCAGATCAAGGGCCTTGGAAAAAAGACAGCGGAGCGTATCATTCTTGAGCTCAAAGACAAGGTGGGCGTCGCGGAGTCTTGGCAGGCTGCTGCTGGTGAGGCTACTCCAAGTGCCTCGATTGATGCGGAGTCAGCCTTGATTGGTCTCGGCTACAAGCAAGTGGACGCGAAAAAAGCGGTCGCTGCGGTAGCTAAGCTCAAGGCCGGGGCAAGCACGGAAGATATGATCCGAGATGCTCTTAGAATGTTAAACTCCTAGAGGGGTGATTACGGATCATCTGTCATCCTTTTGAATTGTTCTGGTCAAAGATAGCTTCGATGATTAGCTTGCCACTAGTTGTGTGTAATCACCGCTGCCACGATTGAGTTGCTGTTTTAGCTTGAACCAGACACAGCCAGTCATTACTGCAACTTCCACATCATCGCTAAAATTTCATGATTGAGAATACGCCTACTTCCCTCGACTTTTCCGAATCTAAGATTAATCAGGACCTAACGCCCGAAGATAAGATTGAGTTTTTTCGGGGTATGGCTCGTATTCGCCGTTTTGAACAGACGGCCTTGAAGTTCTATAACAAAGGCATGATGGGGGGCTTTTTGCACCTCTACATTGGCCAAGAGTCAGTTGCCGCAGGCACGCTTGGGTTATGCAAGGAAAACGACCACGCCATTACCGCTTATCGCTGTCATGGACATGCACTCTCGATGGGAATGGACATGAATAGCTGTATGGCTGAGCTATACGGTAAAGCTACTGGTGCGGCCAAGGGCAAGGGGGGCTCCATGCACTTGTTTGATCCATCAAAGAATTTCTGGGGCGGTCACGGTATCGTTGCCGGCCAAACACCACTCGGCCTGGGTCTGGCATACGGGGTCAAGTACCAGGAGTTGGAAGGCTGCTGCCTCTGCTATCTCGGCGACGGAGCAATCAACCAAGGTGTATTCCATGAGTCTCTCAACCTAGCGGCGCTGTTCGAGTTGCCGGTCATTTATATTATCGAAAACAATGGCTACTCGATGGGAACTAGCCAGAGCCGCTCAAGTTCATACAAAAACTGCCTAGCTCAGAGAGCCGAGGCATACGATATGGACTGGGATTTGGTGAATGGTGAGGATCTCTACGAAGTTCGTGCCAAAACGCACATTGCGATGGAGCGTGCGCGTAAGGAGTCCAAGCCCACTGTTCTGGAGATTGCGACCTACCGCTACTACGGGCACTCTGTAGCAGATGCTAACGCGAAAAAATATCGTACGCCGGAAGAAATTGAGAACTATAAGACCTACCACGATCCTATACGTCTATGGCGTCGTCGCTTGATCGAGGAGGGTGTGTTTACCGATGCAGAGGCTGATGCCATTGACAAGGAGGCCAAGGTTGAAGCGGATCAGTCCGCTGTATTTGCTGAACAGTCGCCGCCGCCGACGGTAGAGTCCATTTTTGATGACGTGTATTGGGAAACTGATAACAATACCGAAGCTGGAAATACCGGAAGACATTTTTTCAACGACTGATTTTAAAACTTTAAAGAACGTCTAACACTATTTTTTATGAGAGAAATACTCTACCGTCACGCAATACGCGAAGCCCTCGATGAAGAACTTGCTCGCGACGAGAAAGTCGTCGTTATGGGTGAGGAAGTCGCCCAATACAATGGGGCATACAAGGTAACTGAAGGCTTATGGGACAAGTGGGGCAGCAAGCGCATTGTTGATACTCCGATTTCAGAGGCTGGATTCATTGGCATGGGTATTGGTGCATCAATGCTGGGCATTCGCCCGGTGATGGAATTGATGTTCTGGAGTTTTCATTCCGTTGCTTTTGATCAACTGGTCAACAACGCCGCCTGTGTGCGATACATGTCGGGGGGATTATGCAATGTGCCAATCGTCATGCGTGGCCCTGCTAACGGAGGCACGGCGGTAGGAGCGACCCACTCACATTGTCCTGAAGGTCTATTTGCAGCGTTCCCAGGTTTGAAGGTTTGCGCTCCAGCGACGCCGGCTGATGCCAAGGGTTTAATGAAGACAGCTATTAGAGATAATGACCCTGTTTACATTATGGAGAATACATTACTCTACGGGACATCTGGCCCGGTGCCTGACCCGTCTGAGGGAGATCACCTCGTGCCTCTCGGTAAGGCTGACATCAAGCGCGAAGGCACTGATGTCTCGCTCATTGCCCACGGTCGCAGTGTAATTCGATCTCTTGAAGCGACTGAGACATTGCAGTCTGAGCACGGTATTAATTGTGAGGTGCTCGATCTTCGTTCGATTCGCCCGCTTGATCAGCAGGCAATACTAGACACAGTGATGAAGACAAATCGTGTGGTCTTGGTTGATGAGAGTAAGCCGTTTTCAGGGGTTAGTGCTACGGTAGCTACCCTGATACAAGAGCACGCTTTCGATTATCTGGATGCACCAGTGAAGCGCGTTTGTGCGCTTGATGCGCCCGCTATTTACTCCCCTTTTGTTGAGGATGAGCAACTTCCTAACCCGCGCCGCATCATTGAACAGGTATTGACCGTGGTCTAATTCAGGAACTGAGTGGGTCACCAGTAGCTGCGTTTTTTATTGCAAGAGGTAATTTTTTGCATAATTTAACAATACGCATGAAATATCCCTCACATTTACTAGCGCTAATTAGTCTGTCACTGGTTACATCATCTTGTTGTAGCGTTCGACCATCTTGTGGTGGTCCTAGCTCTGTGTCTCGAGATGTTAGTATTCCTGGGAAGGCAAAAGCTAAAACACGTGTCAGGCGAGCGATCGATTCTGGCACAGTGACTCCAGAAGTTTTAGCTGTTGTGTCGGCTCAGGCTAATGGTGAGCCTCATATCGGATTGATTCCAACAATGAAGGAATTAGCCGCGAGTGACT
>JAQXBQ010000009.1 GCA_029252325.1 Akkermansiaceae bacterium | reverse complement strand
GTCCAGCTGCCCAGCGGTATTTACCTTTACAGAGACACTCAAAGCATCTACCCCACTTCCTATGTCATTCTCCGATCTCGGACTTTCCGAAGCCGTTCTCTCAGCTGTTACTGAATCCGGCTACGAAAACCCCACCCCCATTCAAGCTCAAGCTATCCCCCTCATTCTAGAGGGCAAGGATGTGATCGGAGCATCCCAGACAGGCACGGGCAAAACCGCAGCATTTGCTCTACCCTCACTTTCTAGAATCAAACCTCTGGGCAAACCACAAATACTCGTCCTTGAGCCCACGCGTGAACTGGCTCATCAGGTAGCAGAACAGTTCGAACACTACGGCAAACACACAGGCTGCAAAGTAGCCCTTATCTACGGTGGCGTGGGATACGGCAAACAAGATGAGCAAATGAAAGATGCTGACATTGTGGTCGCTACACCGGGCCGCTTAGTAGACCATTTTTACCGCTCAACCATGCGATTTGGAGCTATTAAAATCCTCATCCTAGACGAGGTCGATCGCATGCTGGATATGGGTTTCCTGCCTATCGTTCGCAAAATTGTTAACCTGTGCCCATGGAATACCGAAGAAACGTCACGGCAGACGCTTTTCTTCTCAGCCACCATGCCTCCAGCCATCCAAGGCTTCGCTCAATGGTGTCTTCATGAGCCCGAATCCGTCGAGATCGCACGCCGGGCAGTCGCCGACACCATCAACCACGCATTCTATCCAGTGTCTATGGATCAGCGTGATGACCTGCTACTTGCACTTCTGGCAAAAACAGATTTCCACTCCGTCATGATCTTTACCCGAACCCGAAAAGAGGCTGACACTCTCTGCGGTCTCATCAAAGGCACCGGCCACCAAGAAGTCGTCGCCATGCACTCTGACGTAAAGCAATCCGATCGGCTCAAGGCCTTGAGCGGATTTAAAGACGGCACATACAATATTCTTGTTGCTACCGACGTCGCTGCACGTGGCATCGATATCTCGACTGTCACCCACGTGATCAACTACCGTGTACCCGAAAATGCTGAAGATTATGTGCACCGCATTGGCCGTACTGGTCGTGCCGAATCAGAAGGTGATGCATTCACCATACTCACAGCAGACGAGCTAGATTTTGCCAAATCGGTTGAAAACTTCGTCGATAAGAAAATCGAAAGACGCAAGCTTGAAACTTTCGAGTATACCTACACCGCGCTGCTTGACGAGTCTCCAGCCCGTTCAGTTCGCAAAAAGCGACGCCCAGCACCACGCCGCAGGCGCAGATAATCAATCTTACGGATTCTCAACGGTGTTGAAGGACAACGCTCACCACGACTCATGAAAGTCATCGCCATTGATCCAGCTATTCGCAACACGGGATACGCACTACTGGAAGGCGACCACCACGAACAACGCGTCCTTGATTTCGGCGTTATCTCTATTCCAGCCAAAATCCCCCAATCTGGAGCCTTAGCCGCCATCCATACAGGCATCAACAACCTGATCAAAAAATGGCAACCTGACGAAGCCGCCGTAGAGGGCATCATCTATGTCCAATCTCATCGGACAGCGATCAGCATGGGCGCAGCACGTGCAGCCACACTGATCGCTGCAGCAGAAGCCAGTCTCAAAATCTACGAATACGCTCCCCGCAAAGTCAAACAAGTAGTCACCGGTAATGGCTCTGCAGACAAGCAGCAAGTAGCCTTCATGGTACGCACACTACTTGGACTAACTGAAAGCCCCCCACACGATGCTGCCGACGCTATCGCCATTGCCATTGCCCACCTCACATCAGGCGACCCACTCAAAGCCGCACTACTCAAACGCCACCAGATATAACGAGCGATACGGAAGCATCTTGAAAAAAGCGTGTTCAAAGCTGGGCATTCATGCTTAATTAGAGAAACATTTCAGGTTAACTACTATAACACCGTCATGGAACTCGATTTATCCGACTCACCCTTAGATCTCAAAGCAATCACACCTCACGAACTAGAAGAGGTTTTTGAGGATCCTTTCGCACTTCGATTCCTCCCCGACAAAGACGACCTTGGTGGCGAGTCACGGTTTTATGCACTTGGTCGTAGCGTCGCCGACCGTCACCTGTTTCTTTCATTTTGGACTGATGGAAAAATCGCACGGGTACTGGCTGCACGTGAAATGACGGAAGCAGAGACTAGATTTTACCAACGAAATTACGGTGAGATCAAATAACGATCCCGCTATTCAACAACCCACTCTAGACCATGAATACTATCCAATCTTGGAACGACATCCCCAACTTTGAAAACGATTCCGATGAAGCCGCATTCTGGAACGAACACGAACTCGCCCCAAAGCTGATGACGAGCTCAACACACCAGCCGGACTCACGTGAGTCCACCACCATCACACTTCGATTTGACCCGCGCATGCTGGCACGCATCAAACGTCTGGCTCGTTCTCGCTACCTTAACTACCAATCCATGATGAAGCAGTGGCTGTCTGAGAGGATCGAGGAAGAGCAGGACAACTTACCCAACGGCTAAAGCCACCTTAGGGAACCAGACTCACCTAGTCATAAAACCTCGGAGACTCTGGCCGGTTTGTCTCCACTATCGCTTGACGAACGATTCCCTGCCTATTACACCCTGCCTCGTCGCAAAGGTTAGCATATTTCAAGCTCCCGTAGCTCAGCTGGATAGAGCAACGGATTTCTAATCCGTAGGTCACAGGTTCAAGTCCTGTCGGGAGTGCCACTCTAAGAGCCCGCAGTTCCTTAGTTTAAAGGGATTGCGGGCTTTCTCTTGCTCTGAATCCAAAAAAGCCTTTCTCGGTAAAAACACCCCTTTTCCCGTGTTCCCCCCTAAAAAACCGTTC
>JAQXBQ010000001.1 GCA_029252325.1 Akkermansiaceae bacterium | reverse complement strand
GGCATACGTTATAGACCATATGATCCTCCCTCCAACGTGCATTCGTTGATGTCCCATGTCGATGAGGCGATTGATTAGCAACATCGCCCTCCCCCACCGCTTCATTTAACCACAATAACTTAGCCCCTACTTGGTGGGTATGGGGAGCATTTTTAATAGGCGCCTCTGCAAAAGTCTGTAAGTTACCAAAACTCAAATCTTTTTGATTTGCAGACCCCCAATAGAGACCATTCCTGTGGAATGTTTTGGTAGGCTTCACTCCTCCTGCTCCATTATTGACCAACTGAATAGTAGGATGTTTGATACTACTGTACAAATCTTCGAGTAAAGTAGCCTCTCCTAGTTTAAGCATGAAAGGGAAGTTTTCTACTTTCCCATCTGCCTGCAAATCAAGTGCCGGCTGATAATCAAAAATTCGACCGAAATCTATTGCCCCCAAATGCGGTTTTATGTTTTTCCACTTTGGAGTCTGTATTTCATACGACACCGATGAATCATGATCGTAAAAGAAGTGATGCGTCCCCTGAACGCAATGTGGACTTAATACATTGTTGGATACCGCATCTAATTGATAGCGCTGAATGTTGATACCTCCCGATGTAAAATCCCCACGTGCCTTAGGCGAAAACACCTGACATTGACCAGCTGACAGAGTCGTTGGTTCGAGAGTAAATGCTAAGTATCGTCGCGGCGGAAAAGGGTTTGTTCTTATTTTATATACATCACCCCCAGCATATCCGCCTTGCTCAACCCACCTGTCAAAGAGCCCGATATTTTGGGTCTTCAAATCATGCTCAACATGCTCTTTTTCTGGAAAGAAATGCATGCCGTGCTTCACACCGTAGTATGGATTAGGCATCACGACCGAGAGAGCCTTTGTCTTTAACTCTTTATTATAGGGGTTCCACAAACAAACGCGCGGAATCATATGTGTGCGGATACGGTGGTTTTGATGCGAAAAGTAGTAGTGCCAACGACACTCAGTCATTACAGGATGGATCTTAGGCGCCATTTCTGCCCACCGCGCAGCATCTGCACAGGCTCCATCAGAAACCTGGTGTGGCCAATGCTCTACAGGACGCATCCGGACTGCTTGATCCTTAAAAGTTGCCTCTGCATATTCCAAATCAGAATACATGTGTTGCGCCCAGTTTCTTAATGCTCCGAAAGAGGGCCCCAATACCCCATGCTCAGAACCTGGGATAATAGGGTAAGATGAAGAGAACGATAATGGCCTCCCCAGATCGTGATACAATAAATCTACTTGTTCACGACCACTCCGAGTTAAGAGCAATGAACTTAAATCACGGCGCAAACCGCTCATCATCGTATCAACAAAGAGACCTGGTGAATAGGTCGTAAAATGATGAAAATCATGTTTCAATGCATCTCTACAATCTTGACTAGCCACCTGTCCAAGAGCAGCACTTGCGTAACTAATCATCTTATCTCGATGAGTGTATGCATCTTTTTTAAAGCTTACATAAGGCAAACCCCCATCAACCCGCGAAACCAGAGCAGGGTCAAATCCCGGTGCCGCCTCTAGGGCTGCCTCTACATGTTTAATCTTATCATGAGGGGTTAAATTCGCTTTTTGATTATTATCCGAAACATACCAAGCATAAGCTCCACCAAAAACCCGACCTTGTAATGGAATAGTTTCGACTAACACCTTCGATTTCTCAAAGTCTTCAGCACTCATTTTTTCACCTAAAGTCCCGCGGCCAACCAAGCTAACCACTCGGTCATCCCCCTCATTTAATACTTCTTTTGGGTGAGTTCGATCATCTCGCATACTTACCAACCACCTCAGTATACACTCCTGCTTCCACCGACCCGCAGACAAATTTGGAATAATATGTCTAAGATCCTGATACGCTCCCTTGATGACATAAGGCTTATCCTCTAAATCTCCAGAACCCTTACCAATAAGAGGCCAATCTAGCCCTTCATGGCGGTATGTCGTCGCCCAAACTCCGAGCCAGTTTCGATTTGCTATTGATCCCTCAGCAGCTTCACCCTCAAGGATAAGCGCCCTAGCTGTAACACGCTGATCCGGGCCTGTATATTTTTGCAGCTCTCCGATTGCTATCATCAACGCCATGCGAGCATTAGCCCGAGCTTCGGCCTGGTGCCATCCGTGCCGTGATGACTTTGTTTCAAAATTTGATAAAGACACCAAACTCAACAAAACAACAACCAACAGAACCACAAGCATAACAGACGCCACGAGGGAAAACCCTTTTGCACTACAATATTTGGTAGAAACGTTCAAAAGCATGATGCCGACTAAATGATTAATCAACAAATCTGTTAGCACATTAATGAAACCCTAACAAACAATAAGCGCATTAAATGTTAGATTGTAGCCAACTAAGGGCTTTAGAGCGTATTATTTTTTATTCAGGAATTTTACTATAGTTAACCAAACAAGCAGTAATCATCATTTTTCATATGGCAATCGCCTGATAATTTAGTAAAAGCAGCACATGAATCATCTCAATGTAGCCAAACAAGCTGCCTGCCAAGCCGGGGCCTTTCTCAGAGAGCACTTTGGCAAACCTCTCGATGTCGATGAAGCCAAGCACCATGACATCAAGCTCGCCCTTGATCGCGAAAGCCAAGACCTCATCACCCGCGTCCTTCTGGGAGCTTTTCCTGACCATGCCATCTACGGCGAGGAGGGACTCGCTGGTAACCAGGATAGTGACTACCAATGGATTGTTGACCCCATTGATGGCACCGTAAATTTCTTCTACGGCATCCCCCACTACTGTGTCTCGATAGCTCTTCGCCACGAAGGAGAGCTCGTTGTTGGGGTTATCTATGACCCCAGCATGGACGACCTTTGGGAAGTTGAGAAAGGCAGCCCTGCACTTCTCAACGGTGAGCCGATCTCGGTAAGCCCGCGCACCAAACTCGAGGAGTGTGCGCTCTTTGTTGGATGTGGCAAGGATGAGGAAGCCTTATCCACAGGACTTGAGCGCTTCAGAAGAGCTTCACTCAGGGCTCGCAAAATGCGCATGATGGGCTCTGCCGCTCTCGGCATGGCATATGTTGCCACAGGTAGGCTGGACGCCTATGTGGAGTCGAGGATCTCACTATGGGATATCGCAGCGGGTCAGCTCTTACTGGAAGCCGCAGGTGGCAAGACAGACCTCGCTGAAATACCGGGTAGCGCAGATGCATGGTCTATTGTAGCCACCAACGGTAAAATCCCCATTGAGGAAATCCTCTAAGACTTTGAGCTGACACGCAGGTAGTCATCCTCACTCAAACAGCACGGATCAGCCGCTACCCAGTGGCCTTTTTCGATCTCCACCATCGAGAGATCCATCCCAATGCTTTCCTCATAACGAGGATGATTGATGCGATGACCAAAGGCACTCCCTTCAGGCGGATTGATCGGCGATGGCACCTCTCCCTCCAAGTGCACGCGCGGCCTCTCCACCTGAGGATCAGGCTCGGGAATGGCAGAAATAAGAGCCTTGGTATACGCATGGCGGGGGTGCTGATAAATTGTATCTGCGTCGGCAAGCTCGACAATTTTGCCAAGATACATCACCGCGACACGATCTGAAATATGCTTCACCACCGCCAGATCATGGGCGATGAACAGGTAAGCCATGTTATAATCTTGCTGTAGATCGAGCAATAGATTCAAAACCTGACTCTGCACGGAAACATCAAGTGCCGAAACTGGCTCATCCAGAACAATCATATCGGGGTTAAGAGCTAAGGCACGTGCAATGCCTATGCGCTGGCGTTGGCCACCTGAGAACTCAAAGGAAAACCTCTGTGCCGCACTTTTAGGCATTCCTACTCGCTCAAGCAACTTTTCCACGGTGTCTCGGCGAGTTGCTTGGGTTCCAATTTTCTGGACCTCCAATGGCTCTGAGATGATTTGGCCCACACTCATTCTCGAATTAAGAGATTCCGCTGGATCTTGGAACACCATCTGAATGTTCCTGCGGAGCGGGCGTAATTTCCTCTGGGAAAGTTGCGTGATATCTTTGCCGTCAAAAATCACAGAGCCTGCTGTAGGTTGTGTAAGCCTCACGATACTCTTGCCCAAAGTGGACTTACCGCACCCAGACTCACCTACAAGGCCTAGCGTCTCACCATGCCCGATACTCAGGGAAACTCCATCCACCGCCTTCACTGAATTGATCTGACGAGACATCACCCCTCCCCGCACAGGGAAGTGCATCTTTAGGTTTCTAAGTTCTAGAATCGGATCAGACATATCGTATAGCTTGGCAAATCATTACTTAAGTCGGAGCTTGCTTGGGGAGGTCAACACACTTGGGACACGCCTCGACCCAGTGGTTCTTGGATATTTCGATAAAAGGTGCACGCTTCACCAAGGTATCTCCAGTGCGCTCCATGCGCTGACAAAAACGACAACCAGGGACAAAATCCTTGATCGAGGCCACCTGCCCTTCGATCGTCTTGAGCTTGGCCTTGCGCGGCGTCGCTAAGGTAGGAATCGCGCTGAGTAGACCCTTAGTATAGGCATGCTGCGGACTGGCATAAAGCTCTGTGACGGGAGCACGCTCAACTACCCGGCCAGCATACATGACCACCACCTCATCACAGTGCCCGGCAATCACACCCAGATCGTGGGTAATGAGGATCGTGGACATACCCATCTCCTCCTGAAGGTCTTCTATGAGCTCCAATATCTGAGACTGCACGGTCACATCCAGTGCTGTGGTAGGCTCATCCGCAATCAACAAATCTGGCTTACAGGCAAGAGCAATGGCAATCACCACTCGCTGACGCATACACCCTGAGAGCTGATGCGGATACTCCATAATGCGACGCTCAGGTGCAGGGATACCCACCTTCTCGAGCAAGCTCACCGATTCCCTCAGTGCCTCGCGTTTATCCATACCGCGATGTAAGATCAACGACTCGCTGATCTGCTTGCCTATTCTATGGCACGGGTTGAGTGCCATCATCGGCTCCTGGAAAATCACACCAATTTCCCCACCTCTTACCGCATGCATGCGTTCACTGCTCGCCGAGCGCAGATCCTCTCCCTTGAACATCACCTCACCATCAAGGATATGCCCCATAGGCTTGGGCAAGAGCTGAACCAGTGACATCGCCGTGACACTCTTCCCACAGCCAGACTCTCCCACGATGCCCACGGTCTTGCCCTTGGGCACATGAAATGAGATTCCATCGACCGCGCGAACCCAATCACCGTTCTCCAAGCGAAAGGCAGTAACTAGATTCTTCACCTCAAGCAAATTGTCCTTGTTTTCACTCACCACTATCTCCTCTCTGTTGCTGTGGAATACCATCCTTGAAAACATCAATCACACGGTAGACCTCACTAAACACATCACCTGAGCGCATGGCATTCTCGGTCTCGCGCTTATACTTTGGGTCAATCCACAATACATAGCTCTCAAACGGCTCGCGCACCACGGGCACATTAAATGGAGTGTCCTTCGTATCAGGCCATCGCACCCATCGCCAAGTTCCAATGCGCACATATTCGGTAGCGTATCCGGGGGAGAAAAACGCCTCCTTGTGAATTAACTCCTGAGCAGCCCAAGCGTTTTGCTTCATTTCATCTAAGGTCTTGGCATTTCTCATTGCCTTCGCATAAACATCCATTTGCTCGTTGGCATAGCTGTTGATATTATTGGTCTGGGGCTTAGGTTTACCCTTCTCATCAAATGCATTTTTAGAATAGAAAAACTGGTAATATGATGGAAATGGCGGCCGCGACCCCCAGCCCCAGAAAGCCATATCATGCTCCTTCTTCATCACCGTCTTGTAGAACACCGTGTTCTCTTGTCCGTCGAGAATTAGATCAACACCTGCTTTTTTTGCTTCTTCTTTTAGCAGGCTACAGAGCTTGCTTGCTGTGGGCGAATTACCAAAACTCAAAACCACGGACAACCTTTCCCCCGATGGTTTCCTAAGAACGCCATCACTACCTTCCTCCGTGTAGCCAGCCTGATTAAAATACTCTCGTGCCCTAGTCACCGAGTAAGGGCGCGCCTTGATGGCAGGATTGGTGTATTCGCCAAAGCCCTGGCTGAATCCCTGCAGACGAGAGAAATCGCCTCGGAACATCACATCGATGACCATACGCCAGTTCAGCGCGTGTTGCAGCCCCAGCCTAACATCTCGATCATCAAGCTTAGGGCGTGAGACATTCATATAAATACCACGTGGCACCCGTGGATACTGGGTGTAGAACTTGTAGCGTTCAATGTAGCCATCAAATACCTGCGGGATCTCAGACTTCTCATACCAATAGTCAGGCCGAGTCAGAAAGAACGCGTCCAACTGACCCGCACGAAACAACTCGAACGCCTTGTTTTCATCACGGATGACCGTGTAGACGATATGGTCAGGATTAAAACGGTAACGGTAATATTTCTTGTCCTTGGCCCACCAGTCCTTCGCTCGGGTAAGCTTAATGGACACCCCTTTGTTGATATCACCTTCTTTCACATAGTAAGCTCCGGTGTGGCGTGGCACTCGCCATTGATAGCGGTCCTCATAGTCGGCCCCATACTCACCATAGAACTCTGGATTGGAGGGGCTCATCGATGCAAACAAAGGGGTCAAGGGCTTACCTTCACGCAAAGTAACCGAAAGCAAGCTATCACTATACACGGCAATTTGGGCAAACTGCTCCCGGTAATACTGCTTCGCGTATGGGGCGGTAACATGGTCTGACACCCGCAAGTAGGCAGACACCTGGAAATCCCTCGCCTTGATCTTCACCCCATCATTATAGCGTGCCTCTTCATCAAGCTCATAATACACCGTGCGCTTGTCAGCAGACACCGCCCAGCTTTTAGCAACTCCAGGGATAATCTTGCCAGTTAATGGGTGTAAATTGACCAACCCAATCTCAAGCTCATCATACAAGTATCCACGAAAACTGTTATTCGACTCTTTGCCAAAGGGGCGGACAGTAGCAGGAAACTGAGGCATCCATGTGCGAAAAACACCACCCTTCATTGAACTTGGATCGCCAATCTCAGGCTCATCCATCCCATCCTCCCACACCAAGTCATCTGGTATATCCTCTGGTTTTTTATCGGCAAAATAGTCTCCGAGCCCGATACGGAAATCGATTACTTCCATCTCCTTCTCAATTTCCTGCAGAGCATCCCGACGGGTCTGCATGAGCTGTGGATCGTCCAGCTCGGCTAGCTCTTTGTTGGCCTCGATAATAGCTTTCTCAGTAGCCACCTTCTGCTGCTGCAGCCAATTCTTGATATAGCGGTTATAGACAGGTTGGAATTGTTCAAAGCCTAGCCCCCTCTCCACGACATCCTCATCCCGCTGACAAGAGCACAGGATACCCAGCGAGCCGACACAAAGTGCGAGCATCAGGCAGGAAAGCATGGAATTTTCTCGGCTAGGCATTATCGGTAATAAGTAAATTTCTTCGGATCAAAGGCTTCCCTCACGGCTTCTCCCACAAAAGTCACCAAGATCAAAACACTGACAAGGCATAGGAAAGCAGAGCTCACCAGCCACGGTGCAGATAAATTGGTAAGCCCCTCCCTCAACAAGGTTCCCCAGGTTGCATACTCAGGGGGCAAGCCAAAGCCCAGATAGTCCAAGGACGTCAGACCTAAAATAAGCCCTGAAACAGAGAACGGCACCAATGTCACCAGAATCGCCACTGCATTGGGAAGTATATGTTTGAAAATAATCCTCGGCGTGGAGCAACCGATAACACGACTCGCCGCTACATAGTCACGAGCCTTCTCCTTCAAGGCCGCCGTGCGCATCAGATAGGTCATCCCCATCCAGCCAAAGAGAATAAGAATAAATAATATCACCCCCAGACCAAGCTGCTCCTTGAGGTCCTTGGGAAAAGACTCACTGACAATGATGATCACAAAGAGAAACGGGATGTTAGAGAACACCTCAATGAGACGTTGAACAAGCAAATCAAAGGCCCCACCGAAGAATCCCATCAAAAGCCCCACACTGATGCCAATCACATAAACAAAGGGCACATAGAAAATTGCTGCTTTGAAATTCACCTGTAGCCCCCCAAAGAGATAGGCCAACACATCCTCTCGCTGCGGAGTCGTTCCAAGCAGATGACCCATACTTAAACTCGGAGGTGCTGCTGAATAATACACGATCAGCGGCCCAGATGCATCTTGCTTCAGAAAATCATCAAGCTCACCACCACCATTCCAGACGGTTGAGCCTGATACCAATTTACCCTCCTTATAACTTGCTGAATATACACGGTTAGACTGCATGTCCCAGCCTTCAGCCAAACCCTCGGGGCGACCCTTTCGATAGGTAATCTGCATGAATTTGGCATTCGGCTCACTAAGATCATACACCTTACTTACCTGCCCTTGATAAGGCTTAGAAGATTGCTTGCGATACACCAAACCATCATCTCTCGTTTCGAGCTGCTCTACCGGCAGCTCAACTGTGTCTTGAGTGGGAGCATACGGAACCAAAGGCATCACCAGCCAGTTACCCCCGCCAGTATCAGCAAAATGATGCTTAAGCTTACGGTAATTGACTGGTGCCTCAGCCTCATCACCACCGACACCGAAGTCCTTGCCCTTCGCCACCTTGGCTTCCCTTACAAAGGCAGGAAAATACCATTTCCCCTCATATTTCATCATGAGCGGCTCGTTACCAACCACCAGATGATCCAGCGATGCAATCATGGCCAAGAAGCCCAAGATCAATAGGGCTCGGTGACCACGCTTAATCGATTTAAAGCGGTCCATACGCCTCTGTGTTATTGGAGTGAACGCAAAATCACGTGGAAACTTCCACAGCACAAGCAGCCCAAACACGACGCCGAAAAACACCCCCAGCCAGCCAAACCACAAAAACGCACCTTCTCCACTACCCCAGTTAAGCCACTCAATCTCACGGCTGACATTAAAGCCCCAGCGCAAGGTCGGCAATGATAGGCCAAGGATCTCCCCCAGCCCGGCCAATACCGAGCCCAAGAGCCAAATCCATCCTATCTTCCTAAGCATGATCGTCTAATTAAATTTAATGCGTGGGTCGATCATCGCCACAATGATGTCAGAGAGAATATTACCCAAGACCATCAAAAACGCAGCAATGGCAAGCGTGCCCATAATCACTGGCTGATCTCTGCCAATGATGGACTGAAACTGGAGCAATCCGAATCCCTGGATATCGAATACTTTTTCAACGAGCATACTGCCCCCCACAAAAATCGACACCAAATGCCCAAGGCTCGTCGCGATCGGGATGAATGAGTTGCGGAAGGCATGGCCGAAAACCGCCTTCTTGAACCCCACTCCCTTGGAAACCGCCGTTCTCACATAATCAGCCGCCAAGTTGTCCATCAGATTGTTTTTCATCATCATGGTGGTCACTGCAAAGCCGCCAACCACGTAGCACATCAGAGGCAACACGGTATGATGCGCCAGATCCTTGACCTGACCCCAGGTAGACATTTCATAGAAGTCAGGACTGACTAACCCAAAGAGAGGGAACCAGCCAGCACGAGCACCAAGGTAAACAAGAAGCACAGCACCCAGTGAGAAACCGGGAATCGAGTAGCCCACAAAAACCAGGATAGATGAGATGTTATCCATCGGTGTGCGGTGCTTGATGGCCTTAAGCACACCCAAGGGAATACAAACACCATAGATAATGATCGTGGATAACAGCCCAAAATAAACCGCAATCGGAATACGTTGCAAAATCATGTCACTCACCTTATCTTGGTAGGTAATCGAGTTGCCTAAGTCACCCTGTAGTAGACCAGAGAATCTTGATTTATAGACAACTGCTCGGTGCGCATATGGAGGAGCCTCACTGACATCCACCTTCATCCGGCGCGCCCAGCGTTCCTTTCGCTCCTTGGGAGTATCCACACGCACCGCCCAACCCTTATCCGCTACAGGTTCATCCCCTACGATGTAATGAGCCTTTGCCGAGCTCGCGTCCTCACCATCCCAGCTCACCTTCACCTGCCTGCCACTCCCCTTCAGCACGACCAGCGTTTCCCGCTCAAAATCCGCTACCTTGCTATCTCCAATCACATCCTCACCACCTTTCTCAAAGCCCCCCTTGCTCTGTAGCCGCTCTCGCTTCCATAAGCCTAGCCACTGAAAATAGGCCACCAGCACCGGCTTGTCATAGCCATACTCTTCCTCAAGCTCCTCAGCCTGCTCGTCACTCATGCCTCCCTGGTTCTCCCTACCCCCTGCAGCTCCCTTCGAGCTCTCGTCCCCAGCTTGCGCCGCTTGTTGCATCGCCCGCTCTACCGGACTACCAGGCATGAACCTCGTCAAGGCAAACACAATCAATGTCACCCCCAAGAGAGTGATCGGCACAAGCATGAACCTACGGATGAAATATGCCTTCATGAAAAGAGAGCCAATTGACCAATTACCAAGCCCATTAACATGCTGGTTTTTTATGTCACCGTCTCCTCCTAGGCAAGTCATCGTTTATAAATCCCTCACAATCTCATTTTCGCTCAAAAAAGTCTCCACATTTGGCATAAACCCGCCACGTTTCTGGGTATGCGCCACGCTCATCTCATTCACTTACTTTTGGGCATAGGCGCCCTAGCTCTCTACGGCTGTAAAGGTGAGCCTCCGATCGATTCCTACACGGAGAAAAAAATATTAGTAATTGGCAATAGCACCGAGCCTCAGGGACTCGACCCACAAATTGTTACTGGAGTAATCGAAAGCAATATCATCAGAGCACTTTTTGAAGGCCTTTGTGTCGAACACCCATCCAAGCAAGGCGTGCACCTCCCCGGTGTCGCCGAAACATGGCAAGCCAATGATGATTTCACCGAGTGGACTTTCCATCTGCGAAAGAATGGCAAGTGGTCAGACGGCACACCGCTGACCGCTGAGGATTTTCTCTTTTCCTACCAGCGCATCCTGCACCCTGAATTTGGTGCTGATTACGCCAGCATGCTCTATTACATCAAAGGTGCAGAGAGCTACAACAAAGGTGAAACTGATGATTTCTCCGCAGTTGGCGTTAGTGCACCCGATCTCTACACATTAAAAATAAGCCTCAAGGCATCCATCCCCTTCCTACCTGACCTCACCAAGCACTACACTTGGTATCCTGTGCCAAAGCACATCATACTCAAACACGGCAACATGGAGCAGCGAAACACACCGTGGACAGAACCTGAAAACATCGCGTCTAACGGCGCTTTCATACTCAAAGAGTGGCGGCTCAATGACTACATACATGCGGAGAAAAACCCCCACTACTGGGACAAGAGCATCGTCAAACTAAACGGCATCCGATTTCTCCCCATCTCTAACCAATACACCGAAGCAAGGATGTTCTTTAATCAGCAACTGCACGCAACCTATGGACTAGCACCCGAAATGATTGAGTATGCAGCGGGCAAATACAACGAGTATCTCAGGCAAGAAACTTACCTCGGCACCAACTTCATCCGCTTCAATGTCACCGATCCTGCACTCAAGGATTTACGGGTCAGGCAAGCACTAGCTCTCTCCATCGACTCACAGGCCATCATCACCCATATCCTCAAGGGAGGGCAAAAACCCGCCTACGGCATGGTCCCGCCGACAGATGATTACCACACCCCAGATGTCGTCAACTTTGATCCCCATCGCGCCAAAAAACTACTCAAAGAGGCAGGATATACTGGCAACAAAAAACTGCGCATTACTCTGCTCTCGACCGATAGAGAAGTTTCTAAACGTCTCAGCGAAGCCTATCAGGACATGTGGAAAAAACACCTCGGCGTCGAGGTCTCGATCGAACAGCGGGAGTGGAAAACCTACCTCAGCCGCATGTCCGGGCTCGATTACCAGCTAGCCTTGGGCGGCTGGATTGGTGACTACCCCGATCCGACCACTTTCCTCGACATGTGGAAAACCGGCGACGGCAACAATCGCACAGGTTGGTCGAACCAAGACTACGAGCTACTGTTGGCTAAGGCAGAGCAAACCAAAGATCCAAATCAGCGGCTCCGCATTCTGGAGCAAGCCGAGGCCCTCTTCCTCTCTGAAATGCCTATCATCCCTGTTTACTGGTATACTACCAATTACCTCCTCCATACCGCTGTCAAAGGCTGGCACCCGCTCTTGCTCAACAACCATCCCTACAAGTTTGTCGACCTAGAGCTCAAGGAAAGCAATTAATCCACAGAGACCCAACCAGATGCTCCGCACCATTATCAGCCGTCTACTTCAGGGAATCGTCGTGGTTTTCTGTCTGCTGCTGGTCACCTTCATGCTGGTAAGGCTGATGCCCGGCGACCCCTTCTCTGGTGAAAAAGCGCATGCAGCCCACATCATTGAAAAAAACAAAGAACGCTTTCACCTCGACAAATCCAACTCTGAGCAATTTGTCGTCTATCTTGGTCTGCTCGCACGCGGCAACCTCGGCGACTCCCCCGTAAAGGAGCAGCCGGTGTCTAAGATCATTCGCCATTCCTTTCCCGCCTCTCTCATTCTCGGCATCGCCGGCATCAGCATCGCCATCTTAATTGGCATCCCCGCGGGTATTCTCTCTGCATTGAGAAAGAACTCTTATATTGATTACGGCACCATGGTCGTCGCCATGGCAGGAATTAGCATTCCCTCCTTCGTGGTGGCTCCGCTGCTTGCTGGTCATGTAGCTACCCGTATTCCTTTTCTCAAAGTAGCCGGCTGGGGTGATCCTTTTGACTGGGTCTTACCGGCCCTAACACTTGGCTTGGCAACTGCTGCCTATCTGGCACGCATTACCCGTGGAGGCATGCTGGAGGTATTAAACCAGGACTATATCCGCACAGCTCATGCCAAAGGCGTAAGGCCAGCTGTCGTGGTCACTAAACATGCGATTCGTGGCGGCATCATCCCCGCTGTCGCCTATATTGGTCCCGCATTTGCAATGCTCATCACTGGTTCCTTTATTATTGAAACCATTTTTCAAGTTCCTGGAATGGGTCAACACTTTGTCAACGCGACCAAGGACCGAGATTATTTTTTACTACAAGGCGTGGTAATCCTCTTTGGCGTGCTCATCGTTTTTGCCAACCTCGTAGCGGACATCGTCCTCGCCATGCTTAACCCTCGCATCAGAGCATGAAACCTATTTCTATAATGAAGCATGAGTAAAGAGACTCAACAGCAACCAATCAGTAAAGGCCACTCCCTGTGGTCCGATGCGTGGTTGCGCCTGAAGAAAAACAAGATGGCCATGGCAAGCCTTGTGGTTCTCATCATTGTGGGTGTGCTGTGCTTCATCGTCCCTGCTTTTTCGATAATCGCAGATCCTAACACTCAGGATCTCAACAATACCTTTCTTTCTCCTAACTCAAGCAACTGGCTTGGCACTGATCAATCTGGTAGAGACCTACTGGCCCGCCTGCTTTATGGTGGCCAGATCTCACTTCTAGTCGGCATCGTAGCCACCACGGTATCTGTCATCATCGGTCTCGTCTATGGCGCTATTGCTGGGTACGCAGGCGGCAAGACAGACAGCTTGATGATGCGCATTGTGGACATACTCTACGGCCTACCCTTTCTCGTGCTGGTGATTCTCTTCTCTCTACTAATCTCTGAACATGCCAAAGAGCTCACCGACAACCTTGTTACTCGTTGGCCTGAGCAAGAAGTCTTCATCAAGAAATTCGTCAACCTTGTGCCACTCTTTATTGCAATAGGAGCACTCGGCTGGCTCACCATGGCACGTGTGGCTAGAGCGCAAGTCCTGACTCTCAAGAGGCAGGAGTTTGTCGAAGCAGCAGTATCCTTGGGGCTATCTCACCGTAGGATTTTGCTGCGCCACATCATGCCCAACATGCTTGGGCCTATTATTGTCTATGCCACGCTCACCGTTCCTGGCTTTGTCCTGACAGAAGCCACCCTCTCATTCCTCGGACTCGGGGTAGAATCCCCCAACAGCTCATGGGGAATCCTACTAAGCGAGGGAGCCAACTACATGGAAACCTATCCCCGCCTGCTGGTCATTCCCTCAATCACCTTTTGTATGACCTTACTCGCACTGAATTTTCTAGGTGACGGCTTACGCGACGCACTTGATCCCAAAGCAGCAAAAGACTGATCAGTGCTCTATTTGTCGACGCCCTTGGAGCGCTCGCATCAGTGTAAGCTCATCAGCATGGTCAAGCCCCCCTCCAGCGGGCAAACCTTGAGCAATACGAGTCACACGGCACTCACGTGTGCTGAGCACTTCTGCCAGGTAATTCGCCGTCGCCTCACCCTCTACATCCGCGCCAAGTGCTAAAATAACCTCAACACCAGGATTAGCCTCAACCCTCTTAATGAGCGGAGTAATACGTAAATTTTCAGGGGTTACATTATCTAAAGGGGACAACTTACCCCCCATGCAATGATAGTAGCCCTTGAACACACCAGAACGCTCAAGCGGCAAAACATCAGTCGCCTGCTCGACAACACATAACTCACTGGCATCACGATGTTCGTCACTGCACACGGGACAACGTCCATGACTGGAAAAAAACCCACAAACATCACATGAATCAACCTCATGTTTTGCTTTAAGAGTGGCTTCAGCAAGCTCAGCAGCATTGGACTTGGGGTTTTGTAACAACCACACCGCCACGCGCTCAGCACTACGAGGCCCTATACCCGGAAGTCTTTTTAACTCCGCTATCAGCTCAACAACAGGTTCTGGATAATCAGCTCTGGCCATCTAATACTTATTCCTTGGGTTTATATTTACTGTCTGAATGATTGTCGGGTAGCTCAAGGTCCTCAGCCTCCCCCTTCTGTGTCTGGTCCGAACAAGCTTCTCGCTCTACTTTTCCTTCTACTTCCCGTTCTTCTACTTCCTCTGGTTTTGACTCCATTGCTTCCGGCGCGGCAACAAGCTGGTCACGATACCCTGGTCCTTGTCCTCCCTCATGATACTCACAGGGCATGACATGCTGGCTCGCATACATCATGGTGCAAAACCACGCCCAAAAATAAGCAACCCCTACAAAGAACGGGGAAAAATAAATTTGCCATAGAGCACACACTGGAACCATGGCCAGCAAGACAACAAAGGCTGTCAAACCAAGCACAACACGCCGCCAAGTGGCAGGCGAATCAAGCACGGCAAAAGCGATACCGAAAGAAAACAAAGCAGCTACCAGAAACAACAAGGAGTCAGAGACAACGACTGTGTAGAAATCCGGGGTGAGAGCTGCGAGTGATTGCTTGAGGATAACATCACCCTGTTTGAACAAGCCCAACAAGTGCATGGCAAGAGCCAATGCCATACTCACAGCTCCGTAGAGCATACATGAGCTGGCCACCCTACCGGGAGGATAATGCTGGGCTGCTTGGTGCGGGTGGTTCATAGAGGCGCTAAAACAATCTAAGATACTTCAAAGAAGATCAAATATCATCTGCACCACTTTTGCCATCCTCAATTTCAACACCCTCATCAGATCTCTCAGCAGCATTCTTGTATGATTGCACGATGCACTCGCTCAAGAACGCATCCGCATCATTGACTGCCTCGACGTCTAATTCAAACTCGCCCTTGCCTGTATTTTTCTGAATGAGGTTTAGCCCAAATTGGTAATCTTTAAAGCGTTGCTGACATATCTGAAGGGCACTACGCCCCTGCGTAACGGCCTGTTCACCCAAAAGGCAAATAGCATCATCGGTAAAGAGGATTTTAATGCGGTGTTGTTCATGAAACTCACGACAGTAAATATCCACCTCTTCCCTCGTCTTTGCTACATTTACCCGCTTTCCTAATTCACGATACTTAGCCAATACCTCATCGTGTTTATCAATGAGGTCGGCATCGATACTAAGCTCACTGACAGCCGTGCCTGGCAGTTCGTATTTGAAATCACGCAGCAGGGTCTCACAGACTGTCATCAGAGCCCGGGCTCCAGTATTTTCTGTTTCAGCACGCTGGGCAATGCGCTCAATCGCCGAGTCCTCGAACTTTGCCTGAATACCATAAGCGGCAAATTCACGCTCATATTGGCGCAACAGACTACCTTCGGAATGTTGCATAATATTAACAAAATCTTTCGCCTCTAATTTCTCACAAACTACGCGTACTGGTAATCTGCCGATAAATTCCGCCTCGAAGCCATAATCGATGAAGTCCTGGGTATTGACCTCGTTAAAAAGCTCTCCATCCAATGGGGGATCAAGCGTATCAGCACCAAATCCGATTTGCCCAGATCTTAGACGCTTTTTGACTACCTTTTCTAGCCCTGAAAATGCGCCACTGACAATGAACAAAATATGGCGCGTATTGATGGTATCCTTGCCTCCATCACGACCATTTTGAAGATCCATCATCGCCATCATCTGACTTTTCATATCATTAGGATTTCGCGCCGCCACTTCTGTCTCTTCCATCAGCTTGAGAAGAGTAGTTTGCACTCCACGCCCACTCACATCTCGACCCATGCTGCCGCCACTGCCCGCTAACTTGTCAATTTCGTCAATGTATACGATACCATACTCAGCGAGGTCGACATCACCATCTGCTTTCTGAACTAGTTCCCGAACGAGGTCATCCACATCTCCTCCAACGTAACCTGTTTCTGAAAATTTAGTGGCGTCTGCTTTCACAAAAGGAACACCCATCAGCTCGGCGATATGTTTCACCAGGTATGTTTTACCCACCCCAGTCGGCCCAACAACGATCACATTCTGCTTTTGATACTCAATACCATCCGGAGTCTTGCCATGCTCTTGCTCATATGAGCGCATGTA
Organism: Akkermansiaceae bacterium; assembly: GCA_029252325.1. Classification (GTDB taxonomy): domain Bacteria; phylum Verrucomicrobiota; class Verrucomicrobiia; order Verrucomicrobiales; family Akkermansiaceae; genus Oceaniferula. The sequence goes on along the minus strand of JAQXBQ010000001.1, from coordinate 3,324 downwards.
TTTCGCGTGATTGTAGTGGTCACATACGGCGATTGAGAGTGCTTTTTTGGCTTCATCTTGGCGAATTACAAAGCGGTCCAGGTGTGCCTTAATGTCCCGGGGTTTGTATTTAAAATCAAAAACCTCATCAGCCCGCTTCATCTCCGTGGCGCTAGTCTCGCCATCCACGGACTCAGGAGTCATCTCTTGTTGATCAAATCCAGGCATCGTCACGGTAGCCCCCACTCCCATCTTGCCAAACATGTCCTTGAGCATTTTTTTCTTTTTTTCCGGATCAGGGAAATCTTTATCTTTCTTGTCGCTCATCGATTGCACTATTCATTAGCTCCAGATGATGCGCAACTGAAACTTAGCTCCATGACACATGGCTAATGAGCTCAATACCTGACGAATTTCTTTGTTTTACTTGATTCCTGAAATTGATGATTGCACCTAGGCTGGTTTTGCCGAAACCTAGGAAAGGCTAATATCTATGAGTAAAGAGCGATACGAAATCAGGGGGAAGATAGGACAAGGCGGAGTTGGTTCAGTTTACAGAGCCTTTGACACTCAGCTCAACAGAGAGGTTGCTATCAAACGCGTCTTGGCCGATGGAGGTCATGAAGATCAAGAAGAAGCGACCAAAAACCTACTCAAAGAAGCAACTGCACTGTCGTCGATGCAGCACCCAAACATTGTCACCATTTACGACGCTGGAATCGATGAAGATGGACCCTATGTTGTTATGGAACTCATCAATGGTCGCACGCTTGATGAAATGGTCGAAGAAAACACCCTCACTTGGGAAGATCTTCGCGAGATCATCGTTCAATCCGAGGAAGCACTCGCCGCAGCACAAAAGTTAAACCTCATACACCGCGACCTCAAGCCCAGTAACTTGATGATATGCTGGCTTCCATCAGGAAAATTTCAGGTGAAAATCGTAGACTTCGGGCTAGCCAAGTTTTCAAGCTCTCCGTCACTGCAAACCATCGACCATGGTGATTCTGTTTTCGGCTCCATCTTCTTTATGGCTCCCGAGCAATTCGAACGCACTCCTCTGGATCAACGCACTGATTTATACGCTCTCGGCTGCCTCTATTATTACGCTCTCACAGGTAGGCACCCTTTTGATGGAGCCAGTGCACCAGAGGTGATGATAAGTCACCTGCAACACCATGTGACACCAATTCGAGAGCTAAGAGAGGATATCCCACAGTGGGGCGCAGATTGGATCATGTGGCATATTGAGCGCCAAATGGAACAAAGGCCAGCGAGCGCGCGTGAAGCACTTGAGCAATTCATGGCAATGGAAAACCAGCCTCCAGAAGCTACGATGACGCCAAGTGGAGTGACGCCAAGTGCAATCCCAACCGCTCAGGGCATCGTTACTTCGAGCGCGACACCCACGCTCAATACGGCAACAACAGCTCCAGTTTTGTCCACTGTCAAAATGGCAACAGTCGAACCCACTGTCAAAATGGCCGTGGCTCCAGCCACGGTTCAACTAGAAGCCCCATCTGCGGCAAACTCGGCTGCGGCAAAGACATCTGTAGCCAACAATCCTGCACCACAGCTCAAACCAACTGACCCTCATTCACAAGGCACGATATCAGCCAAAATTACGGCTCAGCCTACAACACAAACGGCGAACACAAGCCAAGGCACAGATCCTACAACTACCGATTCAGCACTGGGCATGGAGAGTGCAAAAAAGACCATTTCCAATGGCGCCAAGTGGTCTCTCATTAGTATGCTAATTGCTGTTATTGTTATCACTGCAGTGGTTGGACGAGCCTACATGGAAAAACGGAAATTGGCTCATCTCTACAATGACATCATGAAAGAGGCTAAGCTTCTTAATGATGAGGAGGGCGAGCAAGGTATTAGTAAACTGATATCAGACGGAATTCCACTAACTAAACAAGAGCTCAATAGAATACTCAGCGAAGCCACCAGCATGCAGGAAAATAAGCAGAAGGGACTTATCTTGCAGGTTCTTCGTCATGCGAAAGCAGAAGGCGACTACGACATCTCCACCCTCATACTCAATCACACCCTCAATGCAAAATGCCCATCCAGTATACGCAAACGGCTGCTACAAGATGTAATCGCCTACCATGCAAACCCGAATCACTTGCAGCCACTTTTGGATTATGCAAAGCAAAGCACTGAAGAAGATTCAGCGGCAGCAGCCATCAGAGCTATGAAATCTTGCTCCAGTGATTCAAAAGCAGATGCACAGGTCAAAGGCTTGCTCGACTTAGTAAAAAATTCAGAATCTGCGTCAATACGCAGGGCCTCAGAGGATACTATACAGTCATTCATAGTAGAGTCTTCTAAAAAATCGCAACATGCAGCTGTGCTTTATCAGTCCTATCAAACCGCTGACAATGAAACTAACAAGCTGGCTATGCTTCGCATATTAGGATCAACCGGAGAGGAAGTCGCCCTGGATGCACTCAACGAGGCACTGAATTCAGATAATACTGCAGATCAAAATGCCGCACTTTCCGCACTGGCCAAGCTTGGCGATGACAGTCAGCTACCAGCATTGATTAAGTTCCTAAACGCACCAAAAAATAAAATGATGCGCAGAGACACATTTAAGGCCATCGATCAAATCCTCCGAAGTGGCCCCGAACGTGATTCAGATCAGCTAAAGGATATATGGACAAAACTCAGCGCCTCAGCAACAAATGATGCTGAGAAAAATTACATCATAGGCGGCCTCGCCACACAAAAGTATCAGTGGGCTATCGAACTGTTAAGCCCATTTACAAAGGGTGAGAGCGACAAGATCATTGACCGCTCCGAGCGTGCTATCCGCAAAATAGAAAAAAGTCTTAAAGAACAACCGGAAAACTAAGACAGGGTCTCTTAGACCGCTTGAAAAAAACTATTTTCCCATTGCATGATCATAAAAACACAGGCATTATAAATTTATTATGAAACGTTCGTTTTGCGTCCTTACAGCTTTAGTCATCACCAGTGCAGGTGTAATGGCTGACATCCAAGCCCCCCCCGGATCAACATACACATCAACTCGCAAGCTAGGTCGTGCGGTGAGCAACATCATTCACGGTTTTGTAGAAGTACCTGCCCAAATGGTCCGCAAGACAGAACAATACGGAGCTAATGCAGGTTGGTCCTATGGTCTCATGGACGGATCTCGACGCGCCTTCAAACGCATTGGTTATGGATTTTATGAGCTCTTCACCTTCCATTGCCCAACCTACAAAGGAACCTTCAAGCCACCCTATGAGCGTTGTGGGGAGGATCATCGCATCGAAATGAATCCACATGATGGCTTATCTGAATTTCCACCTACCCTTGGCTTTGAAC
>JAQXBQ010000271.1 GCA_029252325.1 Akkermansiaceae bacterium | reverse complement strand
TGGTGTAATGCTAGCCCTTGTGCTCTCTGTGATGCTTATGTTTATGCCAGCGTTATTTCCTGGTAACCCAATCAGCTCGTTCATCAAACCTATGGATACGGCTCTCAAGCTAAAGGTTGAGGTGGAAAATGAAATCGAACAAGAAAGTGTCGGCGATTACTTGATCAGAATTGGTTACGACCCTATTGAGGAAGCGCTTTTTGTGCACCCGCGGGAGACAGTCGTTGGCATCTTTATTCGTAACGCTGATTATTCAGCCCAAAGAAAGATTGCCGCTTACTTGTATCATGCAACGGGGGAGCATTGCCGAGAGGTTCTTTTTCCCCGTGGTGATACTGGACAGTCGGCCATGGTTCTTCTCGTTGAACAGAAAAAAAGTATTCAACAAATTGCAGCTCTCTGTGAGCGTTTTGGAGAAGTGGTTAGGGAGGAGCAAGATTTGCGACTCCTTGAAGTCTATGTAGACAGCGCCACTACCAGTGAACCTGACGTTGCAAAAATTAATAATGCGGATGATCCCGATTATGAGTTTCTTAATCTTGCGGCGCTGAAGAATTTTGACCCCGAAGGACAGATGGAAGCCGCTCTGCGGCTGACTAAATCAAAGCCCAAGGCACTACGTGTCGATATTACTGAGCAACTTGCAGAAATGCTCCCACTGAGCCATACTGATCTGCAACTTGCTATTATCGGCGCACTTAACACGTGGGCAGAGCCTGAGTCCGATATCGGGGGGGCATTGATAGATGCTGCGCAAAAACTGCATGCTGAGGGCAGGGTCTCGCCCGTCACTATGGAGCTGCTAATCAGGCATAAGGTAGGTGGCTGTGGGCTCATTCTCATGGAACTGTGGGATAAAGACCCAGCTCGGTGGAGTGACTATTTGTTGCGGCTAGGTGCTGGAGCAGAATTAGTTATCCTTCCAAAGATTGAGCAGATGGATATGGGCCATTTGATGAAAGCCACGGAGATTTTGGGCAATGTGGGAACCAAAGAGAGTGTTGATTTCCTGACGAAAGTCATTGCGGAATCGAAGCCAGATGCAAAAAAGATCAAATCCTTGCAGGCTGCCATTGACGAAATCAAAAAGCGTTCCTAGTGTGCACCCGTCTCGAGCCAGTTTGCTGGTAAACGAGATAGATTCCAAGTACGCCGCCATGGCGGAATTGGTAGACGCGACGGATTTAAAATCCGTTGAATGGTAACATTCGTGCCGGTTCGATTCCGGCTGGCGGTACTTGGATATTTTTTGAATTTGAAACCAAGGGAGTATAGGAAAGCTCTCGATCCTTTTGAGGGATGAGAGCTTTTAAAATGGTGCTCGAGGCGGGAATGAATTCGCTCCGCTCAATCTATGCTGAAGTGCAAAATGCCTCCTCCGGCATTTTGATGATATGTTTATATCGTGATGCACGATGTTTGTGCGTTCAAACCCGGGGCCTACGCTTACTGGCTGGCGCCTGTTCGCTCCGGAAGGGTTCTCATCCCGCCTCTTGGGGGTAGCGGTGAGAGGGCACGAAAAAGCTCTCGATCCGTGTGAGAGATGAGAGCTTTTAAAATGGTGCTCGAGGCGGGAATCGAACCCGCACCCGGTTAACCCGGACTAGATCCTTAGTCTAGCGCGTCTACCAATTCCGCCACCCGAGCACTGGTGCCAAACGTAGATACGTGGTGCGGAGGGAATTAGAGTCCCCGCGATGAAAAAGCAAGCGAATCTTTTGTAAAAAGTGCGCTGATACCAACTGAACCTGTGCCTGTCCCTTGTTAAGGCGGTAGGCTTATCGCCAATCCTTCTTTCGCGCGTAGGCTTGGTCGCGGAGTTTGCGAAGGTATTCTAAGTGTGCTTGGCGTGCTTTGAGTGTTGGGTCGAGTTGTATATTTAGAAAAGGATTGTTGCTGCCGTATTGTGACCACGGGCCTTTGGGAATACTATTGAAGTCGATAAAGCGCCAGTGGACCTTGGCCATGGAGGGCATGCCGAGATAGTCTCTCACTGCAGGCGATACGTCTAAACCTGCGGCTTTATTTTCCGTGTTTTTTGGACGCTGGTTGCCAAAAACATATGGCCAGTCATCAGTAGTGAAGGGACCGCAGTCCTCCCACTGAGCGTAACAAACTTTCTTGTCGTAGACGATTTGTAGCCAGCGCCCTTTGCATGCGGATTTGCCCGGGCGCTTGTCTAGTCGCTGCGACCACCATGGGATGACACGGCTCGCTTGTGGGCAATGCGTCTTGTAGTTGAGGCAATCATTATAGGGGAGGGCAACGTAAAAAGGGTTGAGCTTCGGTGTGAATGCTTTTGGCCGGTATTGAGTGCGTGCCGTGGTGTCTGGATTGTCATAGCCACCGTAATTTTCCTGCCAGCGTGTATCCCATGAACTTGCATGATTGGGTGTCATGTTTCTGCCGCTTGGTTTTTCTCCAATCCAGAAAACAGTGGCAGTAATGTTTTGCTTCCACGGATATCGTTTTACCTGTGAAGAGTATGCCGACGCTGTCGGAGTTGTTACCCTAGGTAGCGATGTCCTTGTTGAGTGGTTGCTGCTTTGTCCGTGGCTGAGAAGAGTTGAACCTAGGAGTTGCGTCAGGGTAATGAGTAGTAAGGGATACCGCATGTTCTGAGGGTGAGTATTGAGGTGGCTTAGAAGCGCCTCAAGGTAGTGGGCTTTTTGTGTCGCTCGTCTTTTTGAGGGAAATCTAAGGTGTAGTGAATACCTCGGGATTCATGGCGACGGAGAGCGCAATCGACTACGAGAGAAGCTGTGGCGACTAAGTTTCGAAGTTCTAATATATCAGATGTGACTCGGTGCCCCCAATAGAAACTTCTTACCTCACGGCGTAGATTGCTTAGGCGATTGGCGGCACGGTCAAGACGATTAGACGTTCGGACAATGGATACGTAATCCCACATTAAGCGGCGAATTTCATCCCAATTGTGGTAAATGACCACGAGCTCATCGGGTGGAGCGGTATCACCGTATTCCCATTGCGGAATATCTGGGGCTTCTGGCGAGGGCTTATCAAGGGGGTGAAGGCTTAGCATCTTTTCCAGAGAGCGCCTTGCAACTACATGCCCTTCGAGAAGTGAGTTTGAAGCAAGCCGGTTGGCACCGTGTAATCCAGTGCAGGCTACTTCGCCGATGGCAAATAGTCCACGTATGTCGGTCCTGCCATCTGTGTCGGTGACGACTCCGCCGCACTGGTAGTGGGCCGCGGGAACCACGGGAATAGGTGTTTTTTCACAATCGAGACCGAATTCCAGCAATGTGTTGTAGATGTGAGGGAAGCGTTCTTGCATGAAACCCTCAGGCTTATGGGTGACATCAAGGTATACGCATTGAGCACCTGTTTTTTTAATCTCATGGTCAATCGCCCGAGCTACAATATCACGTGGTGCTAGTGATTTGCGCTCATCGTATTTCTTCATGAACTCGTCGCCACTTTCATCTCGAAGAATGCCACCCTCACCGCGGACGGCTTCAGATACGAGAAATGAGCGAGCTTTGGCCCCAGTCGCTGCTGGGTTGTAAAAGCAGGTGGGGTGAAATTGAACAAATTCCATGTTGGCAATGGTGGCTCCTGCCCTCCAAGCCATGGCAACACCATCTCCTGTGGAGCCGTCTGGGTTGGTAGTATAGAGGTAAACCTTGCCGCAACCGCCAGTTGCGAGGATGACTCGGTCTGATCGAAAGCGATGAACTTTACCGCTAGACTCATCAAGGACATAGGCCCCAAGGACGCGATCTTCCGATACTGTGCCGAGTTTGCGAGAGGTGATCAGATCAATGGCGAAGTGTTGCTCATAGAAGCTGATGTTTTCACATTGTTGCGCGGCATCGAGCAAGGACTCAGCAATTTCTCTGCCTGTGGTGTCCTTGGCGTGAAGGATACGGCGATGACTGTGGCCACCTTCTTTTCCCAGCGAGTATGTATCTTGGGATCCAGCTTCTTTGTCAAAATCAACCCCGCACGCAATGAGTTCCTCTAATGTTTGACCTGCCTCGGAGAGGATGGTGCGCACAGCGGCTTCATCACAGAGCCCCGCACCCGCATCCAAGGTGTCATCGATGTGATGATCGATACTGTCACCATCTTCACAAAAACCCTCAGGGAGCACACCAGCAATACCTCCTTGGGCCCAAGCTGTGTTTGAATCCATGGGCTTGCCCTTGGTGATGATACTCACCGAGCCGTGCTTGGCCGCACGCAGGGCAAAGCTTAGCCCTGCGATACCAGTGCCAATGACGAGGAAATCACTCTTCATGCTGGGTTGCTAGGTTGTTGCCGTTAAGGGCGGGGGTGAGCATTGGCAATGCTCTAGAACGGGATGTCGTCATTGACGAGATCATCGGGAGAAGGCTCCACTTCATTGTTGGACGACTGAGGAGCAGAGGGGCTGCTTTCTGAGCCAGCTCCACCGAGGATCTTCCAGCAATTGAGGTTGACGTAGTATTTGTCCTTATACTCGTTACCGCGGATATCAAAATGAACTGAGACATCTTGGCCTGCCTCAAATTTATCGAGCCATTCGCATTTGTCTTTGATGATTTCGAATTTGATATCTTGTGGGTAATTGTCATCTCCTGTGGTTACAACAAACTCGCGTTTGCTGAATCCACTGGGGAATGTTTGGGTGTCAAAAATGACCTTAATTTTTCCTTTGGCTTCGTACATGGCAGTATTCAAGCACCTGATTGAGGACATGGTCAAATGAATATCTTACATGTAGCTTCGTTTTTGGGTGGATGCGAGATCATCGCCGATGAATGAAGAAGCGAGTGCGCGATGTATTATTACAGAATAAAGGCATTTTCATACACGGCGGTGCTGGTTTCATACAAGACTCAAAGGGCTTAGAATGACAGATTGCCATCGTGTGATGCGTTTCTATACTAAGGATGCAAACAATACATCATTAGCGTGCGAAGAGCAGGCGACGTAAGACACAAAATAGCACTCCTCAAAATACAAATACCATCACCATGAACCAAAATAAGCAAATCGACGTAACAAAGAGCAAAAACAACGATAACGGGCTTGATGTTCATCGTCGAAGTTTCGTCAAGCAAGCTTCTCTGGGTGCAGCAGCTGTCTCACTCAGCCCATTAGCGGCACCATTTGTGCAGGCTCAAAATGGGAACAACAAGGTCCTCAAGGTGGGAGTGGTTGGTCTTGGTGGTCGTGGTGGAGGAGCGCTGAATAACATTTTAGCGGCTGATCCGAATACCAAGATCTGGGCGGTGGCTGATATTTTCGAAAGACGCACCAAGAAATACGAAGGCAATACGAAGGGGGGGCGCATCGATACTGATGGTAACAAGCGCATTTTCCTCGGTTTTGATGGTTACCAAAAAGTAATCGACAGTGGTGTTGATATCGTGATTTTGACGACCCCTCCAGCATTTCGCCCCTTGCATTTGGCTGCGGCTGTAGCTGCCGGCAAACACGTTTTCATGGAGAAGCCCTTCGCCATTGATATACCCGGCTTGAAGAGTGTTGTGGATTCAGCGAGAAAAGCCCAATCTGCCGGGTTGTCGGTCATGACCGGGTTGGTCTGGCGTTACTCCAAGCATCTGATGGAGTTGCACAAGCGCATCCAGGGAGGTGAAATTGGCGATGTGGTTTCAGTTTCTTCCTCTTACTGCGGTGGAGGTCGACCCAACAAAATGCCTGATATCAAATTCAAGCCCGCAACCATGTCGAACATGGAGTGGTCGCTTCGCTACTGGCAAAATTATCTGGAACTCGGTGGCGATGGTATCCTCGAGTTTATGATCCACGGTCTTGATAAGATGTGCTGGGCGATGGGAGATCAGATGCCTGTGCGGTGTTATGGCATAGGCGGTAATATGAAACCAGTGGTGGGAGCCAACAGCTGGGATCAGTTCTCACTCAATTTTGAATATGCGGATGGACGTCGGGCTGATTTCCTCGGGCGCCAAATTCCGGGGACTTACACCGCCAGTGGTGACTCAATTCTGGGAACCAATGGCATCGCCGAGGCGAACAAGGGCGGTGTCTCTATCAAGCGTGACGGCAAGGTTATCTGGCAGAGTAAAGGTGGACTCGGATACCAACATGAGCACGAGATATTGCTTCAGCACATTCGCAGTGGTAAGGTCTATAATGATGTCATCGGTAAGATGGAGCATAGTCACGCGCTTGCGATCATGGGCCGGACTGCGGGTTATACCGGGCAGCTTATTTCCAGCAAGCAGCTCATGACATCCACAGACCAGCTTATCGACTGTGAGGGACTTAATTTTGAGACTGCGTTTGAGGCGCGCCCAGCAGCTGAAATCGGAAAGACGAAATTTTCCTAGAGTCTCGCTGTTCTCTCTCCCATACTTACTAAGATGAAAAAAAGACACCTCGTTTCCCAAGTGGCTGGTCTGCTCTTGCTTGCTGCCACTCAAGGCTTTGCTGGAATGACTCCAGAGGGCTTCACCTCTCTATTCAATGGCAAGGATTTCAACGGCTGGCGCCCTGAGAATCCTCACGACTACGCTAAGCTCAAAGATGCCAAGAAAATTGCAGCCAAGCGTGTGAAGGACCGTGATGTCTTTCCCAAGCACTGGCAGATCAAAGATGGCGTGATTCACAATGATGGCCATGGGCCTTATTTGTGCACGGCCAAGGACTACGGCGATGTGGAGTTCCTTGTCGATTTTCGTCTTGATGCCAACTCGGATAGTGGCATCTACCTGCGTGGAACTCCGCAGGTGCAGATCTGGGATACGCGTGAGGAGGCTGGCAAATGGAGATACGGTGCGGATAAAGGTTCGGGTGGACTGTGGAACAACCCAAAGAAGAGCCTAGGCAAAGACCCCTTGGTTCATGCCGACAAGCCGATCGGTGAGTGGAATCAATTGCGCATTCGCCAAATTGGGTCCTGTACCTGGGTCTGGCTCAATAATAAGTTGGTGGTTGAGCGCGCCTACATGACGAATTACTGGAAGCGGGACCGCCCACTGGACAAGGCGGGCCCGATTATTCTTCAAACACACGGAGCTCCGGTGGCATGGCGAAATATCTTTGTGCGTGAGATTCCCGCTGCTGAGGCGGCCAAGATATTGGCACAAGACACGTCTGGTGAGGGTTGGCAGAATATCTTTGATGGCAAGTCACTCGGGGATTGGCAGGCCAGTGTGCCGAAAGGCTGCGAGATCAGGGATGATGCGGTTTTTGTAAGCAAAGGTCAGCTCATCTACCGGAAACAGAAATACGCGGACTTTCAGTTCGCCTTTGAGTTCAGACTTCCACCCGGTGGCAACAATGGACTTTTGCTACGTTACCCCGGCAAGGGAGATGGCGCCTATGTCGGCATGTGTGAGCTACAGATTCTCGACAACAGCGCAGACCAATACAAGGGCCTCGATCCTCGTCAGTTTCACGGAAGTGCCTATGGCATGATACCAGCACACCGTGGATACCTGCGCCCAGTGGGGGAGTGGAACCACCAGGTAGTCACTGTGAAGGGTAGCCGCATCCAGGTTGAGCTTAACGGCGTTCCTATACTTGATGGCGACCTCGGCAAGGTGAAGGAATTCATGAATAAAAAGCAACGCCCTG
>JAQXBQ010000269.1 GCA_029252325.1 Akkermansiaceae bacterium | reverse complement strand
CACAGGGGCATTGATGGCAGCCCGCTCAGCACCACTCCGGATTGTTCCATTCTGTGAGTCGATGTTTCTGATCCAGCATTTGCGCCCCCCGAGAGTGGTTACGTATCCATTCTGCTTTGCGGACTCAATGGTGTTGTCCATATAGTCTTTAATTCCAGGGTATTGCTTGAAGTAAGTTTCGATGATCTCGCTAGCTTCACTACGACCAATTCCGAGTCGTTGTGATAGCCCAAATGCCGAAATGCCGTAAATGATGCCGAAGTTGACCATTTTAGCACTTCGGCGCATATCGGAGGTGACTTCATCCATACTGGTGTTGAAGACCTTGGCTGCAGTCGCAGAGTGAATGTCCAGCTCGTCTTTGATGGCTTGAATCATAGACTCATCACCAGACAGGGCAGCCATGACTCGAAGTTCAACTTGTGAGTAATCAGCGGCAAGTAGAGTGTGCTGTGCATCTCGTGGGACAAAGGCCTTGCGTATTTCTCGCCCTGCTTCAGAGCGCACGGGGATGTTTTGTAAGTTAGGATCATTGGATGCCAGGCGACCCGTGGACGTCATCAATTGATGAAAGTGGGTGTGAACCCGACCTGTGCGAGAAGAAACATGGGTGGGGAGCGCGTCGACGTAGGTTGACTTGAGCTTGCTAGCTTCTCGGTAGTCAAGAATGTTAGCAACGATGGGGTGCTTAGCTGCGAGGCTGGTGAGTGTTTGCTCGTCTGTCTTGAATTGCCCTGTCTTCGTTTTCTTAGGTTTTTCGACGAGTTGCATTTCGCCAAACAAAATTTCGCCAAGTTGTTTCGGTGAGTTCAGGTTAAATTCGCGTCCAGCAGCAGAGGTGATTTCTTGAGATAGGTTTGAGATGCGTTGAGCAAGGGTGTCACCGATGTCTTTTAGCGCTCTGACGTCCATAGCGATACCCTCGTTTTCTATCGCTGTGAGCACTGGTAATAACGGAGCTTCGATTTCTTGGTAGATGGAGCGTTGCCCGCAGTCTTCGAGTAGTGGTCGGAGTTTGTCCGCAATTTGTAGAGTTACATCAGCATCCTCAGCAGCATATTCAGCTAGATCGCTAGCAGGGATGAGCGACATGTTGAGTTGCTTTTTCTTGCCTCGCTTTTTGGCTGGTTTTTTTTCTGTTTCTGCTGAGTCGCTATCGAGCCCAAAGAGGTCGCTTTCTGGTTGTACTTCTTTTTGAGCGAGATCTTCGAGCTTCACTGGGCTATAACCTAACATCGACTCTGATATTTGGTCCATGCTGTGGCGTTGATCAGGTGCGACGATGGCGTGCACGAGCATGGTGTCAAAAAACGGGCCGTTGACTTGGCAGTTGTTCGCCAAGAGAACTGAGAGGTCAAACTTGAGGTTGTGCCCTGATTTTTCCTGTTTGGATTGAAAGATGACGTTGAGCTTATCAAGTGCCATCTGGGTGCTAAGGTGGCTTTCGCTGCCAGTATCAACATAGTATCCTTCGTGAGCAGTGGTGGCAAATGCGATACCAAGAATATCACAGCTTCGTGGGTCGAGTGATGTTGTCTCTAGATCGAAACAGAAGTCTTTGGCAATAGAGAGCTTCTTGACTAAGGAGTGCAGATCATTGACCGTTTGGATTAATTGATACTGGTGTTCTGTATCCGAGATGGTTTTTAACACGGCAGCTGGTGCATTCTCATCGGCTTGTTCTTTTGTTGAGCTGCTCGACGATGGCTCGCTGTGTCCTCGGCCTGCGGTAAAGTCTTTGCCCAGAATGCGCTTGCCCAGTGTGTTGAACTCAAGCTCAGTAAGCAGCGACTTGATCTTTGATTCATCACGCCCTCCGATGATGAGGTCGTCCCACTCTGCCTGAATGGGCACATCGAGTATAATGGTCGCTAATTTTTTAGACAGCAGCGCTTGGTCTGAAAAGTTTTCTAAGTTTTCTTTTTGCTTACCCTTAAGTTGGTCAGTGGACTTCAATAAGTTTTCGATCGAGCCAAATTGAGCGATGAGTTTCTTTGCCGTTTTCTCGCCAATGCCAGGAACTCCTGGAATATTGTCTGAGGCATCTCCCCATAGACCAAGGATGTCGATGACTTGATTTGGTTCTTCGACATTCCATTGGTCTTGTATGCTTGGGATGTCGAGGAGCTCATGGTTGCTCCCTTGTCGACCCGGCTTCCACATCGTGGTGGTTGCACTCACTAATTGAGCAAAATCTTTATCTGGAGTCACCATGTAGGTGTGGATACCACCATGCTGATCTGCTCGGTGGGCAACGGTACCGATGATGTCGTCAGCCTCATAGCCATCGAGCTCCAATACGGGGATGCCGAGTGCATGACACAACTCTTTGACATAGGGAATGGCTGTTGCCAGCTCCTCGGGCATGGCTTCTCGCTGAGCTTTGTAATCAGGGTAGATAATGTGCCGCTCTGTAGGTGCTTTGGTGTCAAATGCTACACCGATGTGGCTGGCATCATGGTTTTCCATGATGTCGAGTAGCGTGTTGGCAAAGCCATACACAGCTGATGTGTTGAGCCCTTTGCTGGTGATGATGGGGTTGCGGAAGAAGGCAAAATGGGCACGGTATACGAGGGCCATCCCGTCGAGGAGAAAGAGCTTATGCATTGCCCGCTCAGACTGAGTGTTTCTCCGTCACGTGGGAAGGATAAAGGTGCACGGATGACCTCGGGCTTATTTGATCGCTGGCAGGAGACGAATATGCAGCCGTCAAGTGGAGCTGATACCTATGGTTCTGGCTTCGACAGCGAGTTGAAATGCCTCGCGGTCTCCATAGCGCCTGATGGAGAATTTGACACATCGTCGTTGGCCTGGTGCGGGAGACCATGTGGCTTGCCAAAAGTGATAAGAGTTGCCGTTGCTGGCAATTACCGTGATTTTTGAAACACCCACGACCCCCGAATTATTACGTGGTGAGCGTTCACATACCCTGGCGCGATCGGCAATATTCTCAAGCAGGGCATTGCGCCACTCTCGGGCTGATCTTAGAGCTTGCTCAGGGTGGCCATGTAGTCGATCAGCGAAGAATTTACCGTATTTGATGCCTCTGCGCTGCAGTCTGACCTGAAAGCCGTGAGTTCCCGCATCAGCAAGATCAATTCGGGTGATCGCATAGTTGGGGTCTTGTTGTCTGAAGTCAGCCATAAAGCGATAAAGCCATCGAGGTAAGAGGGGTGAATATGCCACTGTATTTTGGTGCCTGCAAGCTGGAAGCTTGCTTCTGAAGCCGTATCCTGCTTTAAGGTCTGCACCATGCCAGGAATTGTTATCAAACCGCGCGCCCGTATTTTTCACGGCCATGATTGGGTTTATGCCTCTGAAATACGTAAATTGTTTGGTGAGCCCGTGGCTGGAGATGTTATTTCTCTGAAGGATTATCGCGATCGGCCGCTTGGGACAGCGATCTATAATCCTGAATCTCAGATTGTAGCACGCAGAATTTCGCGCAGAAAACAGCAGCTCGATAGCGAGTTTTTTAAGCGCAGGATTGAGCAGGCTATCGCTCTCCGCGAAAAGTCAGGGGTAGATATTAATCTTGCCAGGCTGGTGTGGAGCGAATCGGATGGATTGCCAGGCGTGGTGGTAGATCGCTATGGTGGACACCTAGTTTTGCAGACATTGACATTGGCGATGTATCAGCGCCGTGAGTTGATTGTGGAAGCTTTGGTGGAAGCTGTCGGTCCTGAGTCGATTATTTTACGTAATGATTCACCTATGTTGGCAGCCGAGGGAATCGAGGAGGAGGTGGCAGTTCTATATGGAGATAACCCCGGAGTGTTCGTTGTCGAGGCACCTACAGTAGAGGGAGGCGTGAAGTTTGAGATTGATCTATTAGATGGTCAGAAGACGGGACTCTATCTCGACCAGCTAGATGCACACCGCGAGATTGCCAAGCTGGCAAAGGGTAAACGCGTTTTGGATTGTTTCTGTAATCAGGGTGGCTTTGCTCTGGCGTGTGCCAAGGCTGGAGCTGCGAGCGTGACAGCAGTAGATTCATCGGGGCCTGCGATTGAGGCGACCTTACGCAATGCGGAGCTTAACGGGGTAGAGATCAATGCAGTGCAGCACAACGCGTTCGATTTCTTGAAACATTGTGAGGACCAGTATGACATAGTGATTCTTGACCCGCCTTCGTTCACTAAAAATAAGAAGAGTCTGAATAACGCAATGCGTGGGTATAAAGAGATCCACCTGAGAGGAATCAAGCTCCTGGATCGTGATGGTGTTTTGGCAACATACTGCTGTTCGCATCACGCGTCTCGACAGATGTTTTTAGATAATATCGTAACCGCATCTGTAGATGCAAAGCGAACCTTGCGCCTTGTTGCTAGTCATGGGCAAAGACTCGATCACCCGGTGATCCCTGCAATTCCCGAAACAGAATACCTCAAAGGTTTTGTTCTAGAGCTAATGCCTTCCAGGTAATGGCTTTGGTGTTGTAATATAGGCGGAAGGCTGTAGACCTTTTCGCTCATGATTACGTTGAGCATCGCACTGGGATCCTTGGTTCTTTATCTAATTGCCTACAACACGTACGGAAAGTGGTTGGGGGGTAAGATATTCAAACTGAGTGCAAAGGCGGTAGTGC
>JAQXBQ010000264.1 GCA_029252325.1 Akkermansiaceae bacterium | reverse complement strand
CACAACCAACAACACAAATGAAACCTATTCAAAAAATAATCGCACTCGGTGCACTCGGTGCAATTTCCATATTGCCCATCACTACTGCATTAGCACTAGAACTACCTGCTACTGCAGCTCATGAAATCAAAACTGAAGATGCTGAAACAAAAACAGTGAACCTGAAAATCACAGGCATGACATGAGGCGTGGGCTGTGGGAACAAAGTGCGGTCTGCACTTGAAGGAGTCGAAGGCGTCGAAAAGGCATCAGTCAGCATGCCCAGCTCAGCAGTAGTCACAGCTAAAGGAGATGTTTCTGACGAAGCTCTCATCAAAGCTGTTGTCAACGCAGGCTATGGTGCCTCTGTTGCGAAGTAGCTCTTAGTAATCACCAATATCTATCAAGGCACGGCATTCGCCGTGCCTTTTTGCATCAAGCTAGTAGCTGTGCAGCTACTTTAAAAATGATCTTACGCGTGGGTCACACAAGTCCTCTACTGCAAGATCAGCACCAAAACCTTCAAGCTCTGCCACTGAAAATCGTCCTGTTGCCACGGCCAAGGTTGCCGCGCCCATCGCTTGTCCACATGCAATATCTTTAGGCGTATCTCCTATCACGATAGATTGATCCGCCATAAAATCTACGCCATGCACAGAGCTAGCCCGATCCAGTGCCACAGGTCCTAGCTTATTCCGATCGTGGTGATCGTCGCCGTAGGCTCCAACCTCAATCGAAAAATAGCCATCAAGTCCGTAGTGGCTTATTTTTGCTTGAGCCCCATGCGCTATGTTCCCCGTCAATAAACCCAGAACCGCGTCAGAATTTTCAATTTCATCAAGAAGCTCTACCACGCCAGGAAGCACTTTACCCGCAAACGCACCAAGATTAGGAGCGAGCTTTTTAAGATATAGGCTGTAAAAATCCTCGAGCTGCATATCGCTCTCGAAATGCGCGAGCATGCCTCTGACAATTCCCCAGTCAGTGCTACCCGCCAAGTCTAGTTCAGGGCCCTCGGCATCAAACAACTCAACAGCCGTTTGTTTTAGCGCCGCCATGCCTGCTCCCCCTGTATCAATGAGGGTGCAGTCGATATCAAAAAGCAAAAGGCGTGACACGGCTCAGACTATAATGTCTTTGGTAGACGGATTAAATTACTCCTCGCCCTCGGCTACTTCTGCGTCGTCGTCCTCAAAATCTACACCTTCATCACCCTCATCATCAGGGTCAACAAGGTTACCATGACTAAGGTAGAACTTACGCTTACGTTGCTCTTTGGGAAGCGGTGAAAGCATCATATTCACGGCACGTCCAGCGAGGCGAGCCTGCTGGTCAACATTGGCTATTTCTTTGAGGTCTAGCGCCACTTTTTGCAGCACTTCAAATCCAATTTCACGGTGAGCATTTTCACGGCCACGGAACTGTAACCTGACGCGAACCTTGTTGCCCTCATCAAGAAACTGCTCAGCACGAGCTAGCTTGATATTGTAGTCGTGAGTATCAGTGCCGACGCGCAGCTTGATCTCCTTGATTTTATTGACCGTCTTAGGCGACTTCTTTTTCAGTTTTGCCTGTTCGTATTTGTACTTACCGTAGTTACAAACTCGACATACTGGTGGGCTGGCATTGGGTGCCACCTCGACAAGATCCATCCCAACAGCCTTCGCTTTCTCTACGGCTTCTCGAGAGCTCATCACTCCAAGCTGTTGATCTTCATATACAACACGCACTTTGGGTGCACGAATACGCTCATTGACACGTGTCATGTCACGACGTGGACGGAATGGTTTTTTCTTAGGTCTAGCTATGGTGTTCTCCTTTGGTTTGTTAGGAAGTTCTTTATAATAGGTGGATACAGCAATATAATTGCTCACCTTGAGGCACGTCACATGGACGTGTTTTGGTTGAAAATATGCCGATAAAATAATCCATGCGATAGAGCAATTAACGTGTAGCCAGTATGGACGTCACACTACAGTGAGCGAGTGGCAATTTCCGTTTGGATGTTTGAAACAAATTCATTAATGGGCATGGCACCTAAATCATCTCGATCTCGATGCCTTACAGAGACGGATCCGCTTTCAGCTTCTCTCGCTCCGATGACCAGCATATAAGGCACACGGTCTAATCTTGCAAGACGAATCTTGGCTCCTACCTTGTCCGCATTTCGATCACATGACACTCTGACTCCGGCATCAGCCAACAATTTTACGGCTTCATCAGCGACATCATTGAACTTCTCCGAAATCGGCAACACTCGCACCTGCTCGGGAGAGAGCCAGGTCGGAAACTTGCCTTCAAAATGCTCGATGAGTAGGCCACCAAAACGCTCCAGAGAACCAAATGGTGCCCGGTGAATCATTACTGGCCGGTGAGGTTTATTGTCTGAGCCAACGTAAGAAAGATCGAAACGCTCGGGCAAATTATAGTCGACCTGAACAGTCCCCAACTGCCAATCACGTCCAATGACATCCTTAACGACAAAATCAATTTTCGGGCCATAGAAGGCGGCTTCGCCCTCTTCTTCGGTATAATCCACACCAAGAACCTGCACTGCAGCGCGAAGAGCATCCTCTGCCTTGTCCCAGTTTTCAGGATCACCTACATATTTATCGCTATCCTTGTCACGCAGAGATAAGCGCACACGGTAATCATTCATCCCAAGAGTTTTGAGCACTTTTTTCACCAGCTCCAAGCAACTCTGCACCTCTTCCGCCACTTGATCAGGGGTACAGAACAGATGGGCATCATCCTGAGTGAATCCACGCACACGGGTCATGCCGCCGAGCTCACCACTCTGTTCCCAGCGATAGACTGTGCCAAACTCAGCAAGCCTGACAGGAAGATCACGGTAGCTGTGGTGGTCACTAGCAAAAATCTTGATGTGATGCGGGCAGTTCATCGGCTTCAGCATGTAGCCTTCGATGGCTCCTGTTTCTAAGCCATTGGTGAGCGTGGAACAACTCGCCCCTTCGTCGGAGAGCTTCTCCAATGCATCCCGCTCAGCAATCGCCGGAAACTGGCTCTCCTGATAATAGGGAAAGTGGCCACTGGTTCGATAAAGGTCGAGCTTGCCGATATGCGGAGTAAATACCTGAGAGTAGCCCTGACTATCGAGTTCCTCAGTGATGAAATCCTGCAGCGCCCGCCTCATGAGCCCCCCCTTGGGCTTCCAGAGAATCAAACCCTGACCAACCGCCTCATCGATATGGAATAGTCCAAGCTCTTTACCCAGCTTGCGGTGATCACGCTTTTTTGCCTCCTCAAGCTTCTCAATGTGCTCTGTAAGCATCGTCTTATTCTTGAAGCATGTTCCGTAGATACGCTGGAGCTGGGGACGCGTGTTGTCGCCCTTGTAAAAGGCACTTGCCACACTCATGACCTTGAAAGCCTTACAATTACCTGTGCGTCCGACATGCGGGCCCGC
>JAQXBQ010000135.1 GCA_029252325.1 Akkermansiaceae bacterium | reverse complement strand
CCAGCACCGATGAACCCTTCTTTGCTTATATCTCGCTCAACGCGCCACACGGGCCCCTGATCGCACCGGATAAGTACAAGAAGCGCTTTCTCGATGAGGGATACAGCGAGCCCACGGCGGCACGCTACGGCATGATCGAGAACATAGATGACAACATAGGCCTGCTGATGGGCAAGCTTGCGGACTGGAAGCTGTTGGAAAAAACACTGGTCATTTTCATGACCGACAACGGCATGGCGATGAAAGCCATCGGTAAAAAAGGCCTCAAGGAAAGACTCATGGCACACAATGCCGGGCTCAGGGGCCACAAGGATACCAACTGGGAGGGCGGCACTCACGTGCCTTCTTTCTGGTATTGGCAGGGGGTGTTAGATGAGGGTGTCGATGTTCCTGCCTTGACCGCTCATATCGACCTCTACCGCACCTTCTGCGACATTGCAGGTGCCGACCTGCCTGATAGCGAGCTGCCACCGGCCGGCCGATCCATGCTGCCATTGCTCAAAAACCCGGACGCGGAGTGGGCAGAAAGATCCTTGTTCGCTCACCGTGGCCGCTGGGGTGGCGGCGGACGCGGCAAGAAAACGCGTGAGCTGGCCAAGTACTACGGGGCCTCGGTGCGCACGGACCGCTGGCGCCTTGTCTATGAGATGGACGGTGAGGGCCCCTGGCTGAGTGACATCTCCCAAGACCCGGGTGAGGCGAAGAACCTGATCGATGAATTTCCGGAAGTTGCCCAGAAACTCAAGGCAGATTTTGACCGCTGGTGGGATTCTACCGAAACCCTTCTGGTGAATGAAGGACTTCCACGCCTTCGCCCGGGGGAGTATCCCTTGCACAAGCGCTATGAGAAGCAGCTCAAAGAAAAGGGGATACCTGACTGGGAGCCAGAGCTGTTTCAACAGAAAACAGATGTTGAACCCAGTGCCGTAGTGCCTGTTAGCTGGGAAGGTAAGAGCTCAGACTGGAACGGATTTCAAAGGGTCGCTTTCAAGGTGGATGGCAAATCCTGTTTTGTCGTAATTCCTAAAAAAGAGCTGAAGGGGAAGCCGTGGGTGTGGCGTGCACGTTTTCCCAAGTATCACCCAGAAGTAGATATCCTTCTGGTCGAGCGGGGTTTTCACGTGGCTTATATTAAGACAGACGACATGCTGGGCAGTCCGCGGGCCCTTGGGCACTGGGATGCCTTTTATGAGTTCATGACGCAAGAGAAAGGGCTGGCCAAGAAAGTAGCCCTTGAGGCCGTGAGCCGTGGCGGGCTGTTTGCCTACCGATGGGCTTCACAAAATCCTGAGAAGGTAACTTGTATCTATGCCGATGTTCCGGTATGTGATTTCAAGAGCTGGCCCTTCGGACAAGGCAGTGGTGTTGGCAATCAAAAGGCCTGGCAGAATCTGCTCAAACAATACGGATTCAAGGAGGAGCAAGCACTCGCATACCGAGAGAACCCGATCGATGTCCTAAGCCCCATCGCGAAGGCTAAGATCCCCTTGATGCATTTGATCAGTAGAAACGATCAAGTGGTTCCCGCAGAAGAGAATACCGATCTGTTAGCCAAGCGATATCGTGAAATAGGTGGGTCCATAGAAATCATCGAAGTCAAGGAAGCCCCCAGAGCCAAAGGACATCAATTTGATCATCCTGATCCTAAGCGAGTTGCTGATTTTATTGAGAAACATACGCAGCGAGAGAGCCGTATAGACAAGTAACTTGAGTTACTCGACAAGTTCCTGAGACTCAGCCATCGCAACATAACCCATACTATGACTATAAAATTCCGCATTCTTTTGCTCATCCTCATTTCACTTTTCACCTTTCATTCTTTGACCGCGGCCGAGCAGCGGCCGACCGAAGGGAACGCAAGCGCTCCTGTGCAGGGCAAGCGCTCTCAAGCGGCCGAGGGCTCGCAGGGCAAGCTTACTCCTCCTAACATCATCTACATCATGCTTGATGAGTGGGGCTACTTCGAGTGGTCGGCGATGGGTCATCCTATTCTCGAAACTCCCCACATCGATAAACTGGCAGCCGAAGGCATGCGCTTCACCCAGTTTCTCGCTGGCTCCAATGTTTGTGCTCCTACACGTAGCACCCTGATGACTGGCCAGCATACCGGGCATACCACCGTCCGGGGGAATTCTGGTGGTAGCGCTCTTTGTGCAGATGACCCCACCATTGCTGACATGCTCAAAGAGGCGGGCTACGCCACCGGGGGATTTGGTAAGTGGGGTCTGGGAGACGTTGGCACAACGGGGGTGCCCGAGAAACACGGTTTCGATACCTTTTTTGGCTACTACCACCAAGGTCACGCCCACACCTTTTATCCAAAGTATCTGGTGCGTAATAGCGAGAAGGTGCCACTCAAGGGTAACACCGGGGATTTTCTAACCGGGGAAACATTTTCCCACGCACTCATCTACGAGGAGAGCATGAAGTTCATCCGCGAGAACGCGGACAAACCTTTTTTTGCTTACCTGCCGTGGACACCTCCACATGGACTTTGGGCGATGCCGGAGGACGAGCCCGCTTGGCAGAAATACAAAGATAAAAGCTGGGGAGGCAATAACCAACGGGGAAAACAGGATGCGGAAATGTATGCCGCTATGATCGAGATGGTGGATCGCCAGCTTGGTGAGATTATGGCACTGCTCAAAGAATTGAACATTGATGACAATACCATCGTGATTCTCTGCGGTGACAACGGTGGGCATCCTTATTTCGAAAACAAGAAGCATCCGCATGGAGTTCTTGCTCCTAACCTCAACCCGCACACAGGTGAACGCTTCCGTGGTGGCAAAGGCAATTTTTATGAAGGAGGGCTGAGGATCCCCTTCATCGCTCACTGGCCGGGGAAAATCAAAGCGGGCTCGGTTTCCGACCACCTCGGCTACTTCCCAGATGTTATGGCTACCCTGGCAGAGATTACGGGTGCAACTCCGCGCGAGGATTGCGACGGCATCTCTATCGCGCCGACCTTGTTCGGCGAGCAACAAGCTGGGCGCGAGCAGGAACAGCACAAGTATCTGTACTGGGAGGGTAAGGGGAGCATCGCCGTCCGCATGAACCACTGGAAGGCGATCAGACCAGGCAAGGGGGCATCCTTCGAGCTTTATGATCTTAGTAAGGATATCCAAGAGCTCAATGATGTCGCCGCGCAACAACCTGAAATTCTCGCGCCAATGAAGGCATACGCCAAGCAGGCTCACACCCCACCTCGCAGGGGGAAAGTCCTCGATGCCTCCATCGGATTCAAAGGCCACAAGAATTGATGATAGTTCATGCAAACATACCTCATCATTACCACACTCATCTGGGGTCTCGCCTGTCCATGTTTCGCCAAGAAACAAGGTGCCGCCAAAGGGCAGGCAGCCACGCATACCAACGTAAGCTATGGTAAGTACGAGCGCAACGAGCTCGATTTTTGGCAAGCCAAGGGTGAAGGCCCGCGCCCTCTGCTCATCTACATCCACGGCGGCGGCTGGATCAAAGGTGACAAGAAAGCGATGCAAAACCCGCAGGCCTACCTTGCCCATGGGATCTCCGTGGCTTCGGTGAACTACAGGCTGTTAGGTGAGGGGGTTACCTTGCCGACTCCCGTGCACGATGCGGCTCGCGCCGTGCAATTCTTGCGCAGCAAAGCCCGCGAATGGAACATTGATAAAAACAAGATTGTGCTCAGCGGGCAGAGTGCTGGCGCCTGTTCTTCGTTATGGATCGCCTGCCATGATGATCTGGCAAAGCCCCAGGCAAGCGACCCGGTAGAGCGTGAGTCTACGCGCGTGCTGGGTGCGGGAGTCAGGATCGGGCAGACCTCGATAGATCCTGTGATCATCGAGCCATGGATTGGCCCGAATGTCTATCACCCGATGATTTACAAGGCGGTGGGTGAAGAATCTGCCGAAGCAATGCAGAGAAATTATGCCAAGCATAAGGAGCTCTATCAGGAGTTCTCAGCGATCAACCACCTCAGCAAAGACGACCCTCCTTTGTTTCTTGAATACTACTCCAGATTCGACATGTCCGTCCCAGCAAAATCGATCAACCACGGCATTCATCATCCTGTGTTTGGGGCGAAGTTCAAGGAACAGTCCTCCAAAGTGGGTCACAACAAGGCGGAGCTGATGATCAAGAATCATGATGAGTCGAAGCAGTTTAGTAATGTCGACGACTTCGTCATCAAGACGCTGACCGGAGGTGGTGGTGTGTCTGTGGCTGGCGACACCGCGGCCTCTGGTGATAAGCTCGAGACCATCATCCCCAAACCTTCCACCATCATATCCGTACCATCGAAGCTCAAAAAGTTCATGCCCAAACGCCATAACGCAAAACTCACTGAGGCCAAGGCGGGCAGCTTTGACCTGGTCATGATCGGTGACTCGATCACCCACAACTGGGAGGGCCAGAAAAACTACAAGTCCTCCTTTGCCGGTGTCAGGATGCTCAACCTCGGCTTTGCCGGGGACCGCACCCAGAACGTGCTCTGGCGCATCGAGCATGGTGCTTTGGATGGTATTTCCCCCAAGCTGGTCACCCTGATGATCGGCACCAACCACGCGCACGATCCTCGCAAGGGATTCACCCCGGATCAGCCGGAGGATGTGTTCACCGGCATCAAGGCGATTGTCGCGCAAGTCCGGACGCGCTTGCCCAATGCCAAGCTGATTGTCTTTTCTGTTTTTCCACGCGGTCCGAAGACCACGCAGGCCAGAGTGTCAGCCCTTAATACCATGCTGCCCAAACTCGCGGATGGCAAACAGGTATTGCACATGGACATCAATGAGACCTTTCTCGGCAAGAATGGAACCTATAACCCAGCACTCTACAAGCGTGACCAGTTGCATCTGGATGCCAAGGGTTACGATGCCTGGGCGAAAGCCTTATTGCCTATTCTCAAGCAATATGAAATTGTGAAGTGAGCCCCTATAAGCGATCATAGCGAAGCAAACGATGAAAAAGCCAACACACTCCCATATCTTTACAGTTCTATTCGCCCTCGCTGGCTGCACTGCACTTTATGCCGCACCGAAAGCAACCACGTCTGACGGTGTGAAGGCGGAGCAGCGGGTGACCGAAGGGAACGCAAGCTCTACCAAGCCCAATATTGTGCACATTATGATCGATGACCTTGGCTGGCAGGACATCGCATCTCACAAAATCGATGGCAAACCAGTCTATGAAACTCCGCATATGGATCGCATGACGCGTGAGGGCCGCCGCTTCACCCAGGCATACTCGCCCGCGCCGACTTGCGCTCCTACGCGTGTCTCTTTCCTGCGTGGCCAGTATCCTGTGAATACCGGTGTCTTCCACGTCATGGGTGGTAGCTTGCCGCGCCCTTGGAGACCGGATACCAACATGATCACCCCATATTACGCCTACGGCCTCGCTGATGAGGAACCCACCATTGCCGATGTTCTCGCTAAAGCCGGTTACTTCACCGGGCACATCGCCAAATGGCACGCCGGTGGTAAATCGGCAGGATATCCCTTCCCCCTCGACCAGGGCTTTCACTTCGGCTTTACCGAGAAAAACGGCCGCCACAAGTACTACAACGACGAGGAGCTGTGGAATCCCAAAGAGCCTCGCAAAAACAACTTCTTCGGCACCTTCAGTAGAATGAAGCCGGACCGTCTCTCTGACTTCGCCACTGATGCCGAGGACGACCCTTACCAAATCGACGAAAACGGCCGCCCCTTCGATAAGCCCCAGGACATGGCGCTCAAGTTCATCAAAAAACACAGCGACAAGGCCTTCTTCCTTAACTACGCGCCCTACTACGTCCACGGTCCTATCCAGACCCGCGACCGGGTTCGCTTTGACAAATACCTCAAGAAAATGGGGCTTAAATTCCCGGAGAATCCCGATCCTGTGCACAAGAGAGGTGGAGGCCCCTACGGGCATACCAATCCCTATTACGCCAGCATGGTTGACACCGTAGACCACTACGTCGGTCAAATCATCACCCTGCTTGAGGAGACCGATGATCCCCGTAACCCTGGTCACAAGCTTATCGAGAACACCTACGTCATCCTCGACTCTGACAACGGCGGCGTGCTCCCATACACCGACAACACCCCCTTGCAAGGCGGCAAGCAAAACACCTACGAGGGCGGGGTGCGCGTTCCCTTCCTCGTTCTGGGGCCGAGAGTTCCAGCCGGAACCGTCTGCCACACGCCCATCTCCTTGGTCGACCTCTTCCCCACCTTCATGCAAATCGCCAGAGCCAAAGATGACCCCTCCCTTGAGCTGGACGGCTGCAATATCTATGACCACCTGCACGGTGCAGAGAAAGCCACCACCCAGCCAGACGGCAGCGAGCGCAAAGCCATCTTCTGGCACTTCCCTATGAACAGTCAGATGAGCGTTGCCATGCGCAAAGGCCCATGGAAGATGGTCAAAAACTATGGCATCAAAGGAGGAGGCAACCACAAGCCAAGTCTTGAGCTGTATCAGATCTACGACGAAGCTGGAGCCCCCAAGGACCTCAGCGAGGAGAACGACGTCAGTGCTGAGTACTCCGAGGTATATGCGTCCATGAAGACGGAAATGCTCGCTTATCTGAAAAGCCACAAGGCACCCGAGCCCTACCGAAACCCGGCCGGAGCTGATGTGACCGATGAGGAATTGGCGGCCATTGCCAAAGTCACTGGCATCAGCTCCGAGCAGGACAAGGTGTCTGTTAGCTTTGAAGCCGGTCCGGGGAAAAATAAAGTCTCCGAGGCAACCCTCTTCTACACCCTCAATCCCAAGCCCTTTGATTCCACCGGGGGCAACCGTGAGGAATGGTTCCAAATGAAAGCCGAAGTCGGCGAAGGTAGAGCAGAGGCTATCATGCCTCCGGGGGCGACCCACGCGGTCATCGTCCTGCGTGATGAAAAGAACTTCTGGATTCCTTCCGAGCCCATGGTCTCGGTCATAGAAAAAGACCACAAGCAAAACAGCTCACTACTCAAAAACGGCTACGCCTGGCGCCCGGGGTTCCATGCTCTGGTAAAGCTCGGCTACCAGGCGCGGGAGTCAGCCAAGGCAAAGCAGTTGATTGCCATTACCCCCAATCTCGACAAAGCCCTTGCCAGTGCGATTAGGTTGCTATCGAATATGGGCAGTTCTGATGAAGCCCTCGCCACCGGGATCCGTGAGCTAAGGCATGAGATTCGCAGCCTGTCCGCGGTTCCAGAATCCAAGCACCCCGCTCTCAACCGCTTCCCGACTGAGCCACTGTTCTAAGCTAGCAGGGAACCCCGTTCCGAATTTCAAATTTCAAATTTTAAACCCTCATGCCCAACAGAAGATCCTTCCTCAAAGCCGGTGCCCTCACTGCGGGTGCCGCAAGTGCAGCTGCGCTAACAAGTCGAGCCGCCACAGCATCCAAGGAGCAAAAACCAAGCACCTCTGCTGCCTGTGCGGTGGATGGCTACGGCTATCACTTGCCGCACTTCAAGCCCGGTAGCCGTCTGGTTTTCCAGGGGGACTCGATCACCGACATGAACTGGGGACGCAACGAAAGCGACCGCAATCATTACCTTGGGCACAGCTACGTCTTTCTGCTGGCTGGCCGGCTCGGGGTTGAGATGCCGGATGCCAAGCTGGATATCTACAACCGTGGCAAGAGTGGCAACGCAGTCTGGCAGCTACGCAAACGCTGGCAAAAGGATGCTGTGGACATGAAGCCTGACTTGCTCACCATTCTCATCGGCACCAACGACATCGGTCAGGGCCTGAGGAAGCCAAAAGATAAGATCACACCCGCCGCTTTTGAGGCTGATTACCGCTTCATCCTCGATGCTAGTCGTAAGGCCAATCCAGAGCTGCGTCTGGTCCTTCTCGACCCCTTCGTCTTGCCGACGGGCGGGCTAAAAAACCAGAAAGCCTATTCGGTCCGACGGGCACTCACGGATGAATTGCGTGTGGTCGTTGCCAAGCTCGCTAAAGACTATGATGCCGTGCACATCAAAACTCAGGACATCTTTGACAAGGCAGCCAAAGCCTCAGCACCGGAATACTTTATCTGGGATGGCATTCACCCACTACCTGCAGGTCACGAGCTTATCGCCCGCCATTGGGTCCATGCAGTCAGTAAAAGATGGCATCAGTAAGATTAATACACTAATCACACTCCTACCATGATTATGAACTGCTCTAAGAAAATTCTCTCTTTTATACTTGGCGTAACCTTGCTCACTGGTTCTGTAATGGCGGATCATCACGGCAAAAAAAACCGAGCTAATAATAAAAGTAACATAAGCATGAACAACTCTGCATGGTCAGGCAAAAAATCCACCTTTCATGGTTATGAGCTGATTGACTTTAAGTTGGGTGATGTTGCGTGCAAGGTAGTGATTCCAAAAAAAATCGCCAATGGCAAACCATGGGTCTGGCGAGCACGCTTCTGGGGGCATGAGCCTCAGTTTGACCTCGCGATGCTCGAGCGAGGTTACCATATCGTCTATTGCAATGTCGGCAGTCTCTTTGGCAGCCCCGAGGCGGTCAAACGCTGGAATGAATGTTATGACTACCTACGCTTTGAGCACCTGTTTGCCGACTGTGTGGTGCTAGAGGGAATGTCCCGTGGTGGCTTGATCATCTACAACTGGGCGGCGGCAAATCCTGACAAGGTGGCAGCGATCTACGGGGACGCCCCCGTGATGGATTTTAAGAGCTGGCCGGGGGGCAAGGCAGTAAGCAAAGGAGTGGGCCCAGGAGATGCTGGTGCCTGGAAAGCCTGTCTCAAGGCCTATGGCATGACTGAGGCAGAGGCGCTTGCCTACAAGGGCAATCCGATTGATAATCTGGCACCACTCGCCAAGGCGGGGGTCCCGATCATCCACGTGGTGGGGGATATCGATAAGGTCGTACCAGTAGCGGAGAACACCGCCATTGCCCAAGCTCGCTACAGAAAGCTTGGTGGTGTCTTTGAGGTGATCCACAAGAAAGATGTCGGCCACCACCCGCACTGCTTGAAAGACCCGCAGCCGATTGTGGATTTCATCCAGCGCAATGACCAGAGTGTCAGCAAAGTCCCGGCGGAGCAGATCGTCGGTGATAAGAACTTCGTCCTGCGTGGGGACTACAACAACAGCCGCATCCAGTTTGAGCAAAACAAGCGCGGCCATGTCGCCTTCATTGGTGGCTCCATTACCGAGATGAACGGCTACCGCCCCATGGTGTGTCAGATGCTCAAGGAGCGTTTTCCAGAAACTGAGTTCAACTTCACCGATGCCGGTATCAGCTCGACTTGCTCGGACACTGGCGCGTTCCGCCTCGAGCGCGACGTCCTCAGTAAGGGGCCGCTGGATATGCTCTTTGTTGAGTTCGCCGTCAATGATGACCAGGATTCCGACCAGGCCTACAACGACGCCCTGCGCGGTATGGAAGGCATTATTGCCCAAGCGCGCAAGCACAACCCCAAGGTTGATATTGTCATCACTATGTTTGTGAATGAGAACATCCTTAAAAAACTGCAACAAGGCGAAACGACGGACTCCGTGGCGGCCCACAGCAAGGTGGCAGAGCACCACGGCATCTCAGTCAATCATTTGGCGCAGGAGCTGGCTGATCTGATCACTGCTGGCAAGATGGACTGGAAGAAATTCGGAGGTGTGCACCCGAATGACTTCGGCAACACCATGTGTGCCACTATGATTGCCAATGCATTACGGAAAGAATGGTCCAAGCCTTTGGCCGCGGATGGCGCCGATGCTGTGGCCAAGGATCATCCAGCCTTGCCACTGCTGGATGCCAAAAGCTACAGCCGAGGACGCTTGTTGCCTTTCTCTGAGATCCAGACCGATGAGCACTGGCACAAAGGTGCTCCGGATTGGTCCAAAGCGGGCAAGGGCAAGGTGCGCGGGCGTTTTAAAAACATCCCGATGATTTACAGCACCAAGGCGGGTGCCAAACTCACAGTCAAGTTCACCGGTACGGCTATTGGTGCCTACATGCTTGCTGGGCCTGACACCGCGATTATCAAAGTCAGCGTGGATGGCAAAGAGACCAAGGAAATCGACACTTTAAATAAGTACAGTGGTTTTTATTACCCGATGACCGTCATGTTCTACAACGAGCTTGAGAACGGCGAGCACATCCTCGAGCTCGAAATTCTGCCGAACCCCAACGGGGGCAAAGGTCGAATGAAACCTGGTGGCACCGCCTTCCGGGCCATTGGTTTTAGCGCCAACTGAGCGTTTTAGTTGTCTCAGTTGCCTCAGCTAGCACAGCGATGTCGTGTAAGATGTTGGCTGTCACAGCATCCTGTGCCAGCAAAAGTTGCGCAGATAGGCGCACTATTTTGACGTATTGGCCCACATTATGGTCGAAATCCGGCTGAAATAGCGAAAAAATGGGCCTAAGTGAGTGAGGCCTCATGAACAAGAAACCCCAATAGTTCAGTAAACTTTAATGCTTATATCGGTTAAATTCTAAAAACTTTGAATGGAAGGGGTTATTGTTGCTTGTATTATTTTAAAATATCAGCTAAAATCCCCGAAGTTCGCGATTTGCTGACTGCAAACAGATTCCAAATTTCAAATTCCTACACTTAATAAGCCCACGCTGAGAGCGCATTGTAATTTTTATATTAGAGCCCTGATTTCACCCGAAGTGAATCAACATCAACACAGGCCCAAGCAACTATTTGCCGCCCAACAACCACATACACGCTCCGTGCACACCGCACTGGCAGCGAAATTTTTGTGGTGTTTAGCGTTGGCTCTAACAGCTCTCACTCTCCCATCTGAAGTATGCGCCAAAACAAAAAAAGTCGATAATGGGGACAAGGATCTCAGTGTTTGGACGAAAAATAGTGGCGAACTCGATGATGATATCGAATTCAAGGATAATGGTCTTACTAAGT
>JAQXBQ010000253.1 GCA_029252325.1 Akkermansiaceae bacterium | reverse complement strand
CCTTGTGTCCCTGGTTCGATCCCGGGTGGAGCCACCACTTTACAAGTTTTTACTGGTTGAGTTGCTCTCAATCTAAACCGCCATTACGTGGCGGTTTTTTTATGCCCATCTTCTCTTTTTTGGAAGACATCGAAACTCAAATCAGTATATTCAGCGTCGAGCATACTATGCTTTGATAAACACCCATTAAACGTCATGCGATTCGCTTTCATCCTATCTTTGCTCAAAACAATCTTAGTTGTAAATTTTGTTATCGCAGCGCCGTCTGGTAACATCTCTGATCTAAAGCCTATTACTAATTGGCAGAAGCTGGCGAATGGGGTTTATGTTTCAGGCCTTGGTAAAACAGATAAACTATACCGCTACAGCGATCTTGCCGGCGAGGCACCTAAGATTGCAGCGCTCAACAAACTCACTGACACCCCCCTAACCAAGGCGCTCAAAAACGCACGCTACCGCCTTAACCCAGATCATAAAATAATGGTCTACATTCCGACTGAGCCCGACGAAAAAATCTACGGCTACGGTCTTCAGTTCGACAAGACCATGCGAAGCGGTAAAGTCATTGAGCTCAAAGTTGATCATTACAGCAAAGACGGTGGTTCCACTCATGCACCAGTCCCCTTCTATATCTCTAGTAAAGGCTACGGAGTCTTTTTTAACACCGCAGCCTATCTCAAAATTTACAACCAAGTATGTAACCGCAAGGATTCACAAGCTTTACCACAAGAAGTCGATCGCAACCCCCCTGCTGATGAGAAACAGCCCGGACCATGGCTCGCTGTCCCACCAAGTGATGCGGTAGAGGCTTACGTTCAGGGAGATGGCATTGAGCTTGTCGGATTCACCGGTACGAGCCTGCAAGATATCGTAGCCCGTTATAACCTCTATTCTGGTGGCGGTGCAATGCCGCCACTCTGGGGATTGGGTTTCTGGCATCGCACTCCCGCTTCATTTAGTGCAGACGAAACCGAGCAAGAGATTGCAGACTTCAAGGACCACAACATTCCACTTGATGTCATTGGTCTCGAGCCAGGTTGGCAGTCCAAATCTTACCCATGCACATTCGAATGGCAAAAAAAGCGCTTTCCTGACCCTGCGACTTTTACGCAAAAACTACTCGATGACGGCATCCGGCTCAACTTGTGGGTCAACCCCTATATATCCAAGCATGCCAGGATTTACAAAGACATGTATCCCCTATCGGGTTCGCACACTGTGTGGCTTGGCATTGCCCCTGACTACATGCTTCCTGAAGCACGCAAGGTGCTACTGGATCAACACAAAACAGACCACTTTGATATAGGTATTTCGGGCTATAAAATTGATGAATGCGACGGTTACGACTTTTGGTTATGGCCAGACCACGCCACCTTTCCCTCTGGAACACCCGCTGAAGTCATGCGCCAAACATACGGCATGCAACTACAGCGTATGATCTACAAAGAGCTCTATCAGAAAAACAATCGTCGTACTTATTCGAAAGTGAGAGCCAGCAATGGAGCCGCCTCGAATTACCCATTCGTAATTTACTCTGACTCCTACGGTCACGACCAGTATGTCACTGGTATTTCCGCTGCGAGCCTTGGGGGCATTCTCTGGTGCCCTGAAATCCGCAGTGCCAAAAACAGTCGCGAGTGGATCAACCGCATGCACACCACTTGCTTATCTCCAATGGCAATGCTCAATGCCTGGGCTAGTAAGACTAAGCCATGGACTTACGAAGAATCCACCGATGCTATCCGCCGCACGATACAACTGCGCATGAAGCTACTACCTTACCTCTACACCGCCTTTGCCCGCTATAATCAGGATGGCATTCCTCCCGTTCGCTCGATGCTTCTTGAAACAGGAGAGGCAAAGGCACAGGCCAAATCGGAAACACGCAAACTTGATAGTGAGGTCGACCCATATGGAGACGGATTTCATCAGAAAATAACCGAAGATAATACCCTCTACATGTTTGGTCCCGACATCCTCGTCGCGCCTTTCATCAACTCTCAAATAGAACGTAAAGTTAACCTACCCTCAGGTAATTGGTACGACTTCTACACAGGGAAACTTGCAGGTAATGGCAACACAATCGTCGTCACTGCCGTGCAAACCAATGACATGCCACCACTCTTCGTCAGAGGGGGCTCGCTGATCCCGATGCTCAAAGCCCCGGTCAATCGAACCAAAGATATGCGAGGTGCCGCCATCGAAATTCGCCACTATGGACACAAGTACGGCAGCTGCCAACTCTATGAGGACGACACCACCAGCTTTGACTACATGAAGGGCAATTACAACCTGTACGAGTTTAGCGTAAAAGATGGTGAGCTTGTGCAGAAAAAACTAAAGCAGGATTCCGACTCCTTCTACTCAGGATTTGAGCTTCGAGAAATGACCCAGTAAACCGCGGGTTGATTATCAAAGCACAGATTACCTCCTATTGTCGCTGAAGCACCACTGCCAATTCGGCAGCCTTTTTCGCCAACAAAGGCTCGCCATGCTCAATGGTTTGTTCAAGGGATCGTGACGGGTCATGCAGCTCACAGATATGATCAAAAAGATCTGTCAGCTCTGTGTTAGCAAGCTCTACGAGCCCGGCTATGACAGCAACCTCTTTACCCATCTGCTTCGCTATTCGAGCGACTCCCGCAGGCCCCTTACCGCGTAAAGTCTGCTCATCTAGCTTTCCCTCTCCGGTGATCACAACATCACAGGCGCGTATTTTTTCTGTCAGCTCTATTTCTCTGGCGAGCAGGTCAAACCCGGAAATCAAAGACGCTCCACAGAACTGCACGAGACCAAAACCAAGCCCCCCAGCTGCCCCTGCTCCTGGGACAATCGATGTCTCACGCCCATCTGCAACATACACAATACGCTCCAAAAACGACTCTAACGGTTTCAGGTCAGCTTTCGATGCACCCTTCTGAGGAGCATAGACCTCAACCGCTCCATGAGGTCCTAGCAGCACATTATCTACATCACACGCAACCAGTATTTCAGGCAAAGCAATGGCTTGTGACCGGTCAATAGTAACACATTGCATCAGCTCTTTGGGTGTCGTCCTCAACACCGCACCGCGATAGTCAAAAAACTGGATACCCAGAGCCGCCGCCATACCACAGCCCGCGTCATTGCTTACGCTACCACCAATGCCCATAATAATACGCCGAACACCCTGCTTCTCAATGGCATGGCGCATAAGCTGCCCGGTTCCATAAGTATTTGCGCGCCAGATATCACGCAGATCTTCAGGAATATGACGTATTCCAGAAGCTTCGGACATTTCCATTACTGCCGTGTCACCACAAAGCGCATAACGAGCCTTCACAGGTCGCCCGATAGCATCGTGAACCTCACACTTCACCCACTCGCCCGCCAGCGCAAGCTTGAGGACCTCAGTAAAACCATCGCCACCGTCAGCAATCGGACAAGATACGATATTCGCCTCTGGCAGGGCTTTGCGTATCCCACTTGCCATGAGCTCACATACCCTCTCAGCTGAGAAAGCCCCCTTAAATTTATCAGGTGCTAGAAGAATATTCATATCAGCGGTGATTGTTACATTACTTACCGAATTCAAGTATCAGTGTTCTAGCCCAGACCTGCCTTACACGGCACTATCCTTGAGAACTCCAACGTATGGTAAATTTCGATAGAGACCTTGATAATCCAATCCATAACCCACCACAAACTCATCCCCAATCATAAAGCCGGTGTAGTCAGCTTCTTTGACCACCTCTCGCTCAATATCCTTGGCAAGTAGAACACAGGTTTTGACCTCGCACGCGCCCTGCTGCTCGAGCTTTTTCATTACAGCCTCGAGCGTCCTGCCAGTGTCGAGAATATCGTCGAGCAATAACACCACCTTACCTTCGACATCGGGTAATGTTTCATCAAGGAATGAAACCACGCCACTGCTTTCAGTGCCTCCGTGGTAGCTGGCCACATTCAAGAACTCAATCTGCATGGGCAAAGCCACCCTGCGCAGTAAATCCGCGGTGAATAAAACAGCCCCCTTGAGCAAAGCGACCACCACCATCGGCTTCCCTTCGAAGTCCTCCACCACCTTGCCAGCTAATACATCTAGACGCTTCTGGATGATTCCCTCATCGATCAATACCTTTTCAATATCCTGATGCATGCGTTTAACCTATACCCACGAATCTGAATACGGAATCGTATTTTTTGCGGGTATTTTAAAGGTTTCGTGGTTATCTACCTTATATGCCAAGCAATGCTGTCACCCTGCTTCAGAATCTCATCCGCATACCCAGTGTTAATCCAGACTGCTGCCCGGATGGAGACGGCGAAGCTGCCATGGCGGATTACGTTCAAAATTACCTAGAAAAGAAAGGCTTCAACGTCAGCCAAGAAGAAGTCCTACCAAACCGACCCAACGTTATTGGCAAATGCCCCTACGATGGCCCTGCGCAAGACCAGCGTCCACGTGTCCTGCTCTGCCCGCACCTTGACACCGTGAGTGTCGCCAACATGGACATGGACACCTTCGGCACCATTACGGATGATGGTCGTATTTTGGGACGAGGCGCATCAGATACCAAGGGTCCTATGGCAGCTATGCTACAAGCACTGAACAATTGTGCCGATATCCTACCCAGTCTACCAGTTGCTGTCGACTTCGTTGGCTTCATGGGGGAGGAGGCATCTCAGCATGGGTCCAAGCACTTTGGCAAGCAGCACGCTTCAGAATACGAGTTCGGCCTAGCAGGTGAACCCACCTCGCTGGAGATCGTCAATATCACCAAAGGCTCTCTATGGGCAACGCTTCAAGCTACCGGAAAAGCAGCACACGCATCCCAACCCGAGGCAGGAGACAATGCTATTCTCAAAATAGCAAAAGCACTCGTTCAGTTTGAACAATCAATCACAGGTCGACTGGCGACATACACCCACCCAAGCCTCAGCCACTCGACCCTTAACGTAGGAACCATCACTGGGGGCAAGCAGCCCAACATTGTTCCTGACTTTGCATCAGCTCAAATAGATATACGCACAACACCAGCCCTCTATGACGAATCCGGTGCCCTTGCACTCGTTGAAAACGTAATCGATGAACTAGAGCTCCCCCTCAAAGTCATTAACCCTCATGAAAACCCCCCTATGGAGGTAGCGGATGACAACCCATGGATCATGCGTATGCAAGCTGCTAACCCGGAATCAAAAACAGTAAGTGCTCCATGGTTCTCAGACGCCGCGCACCTCAATGCTGCTGGGATACCCTCCATCTGCATCGGTCCAGGATCGATCAACCAGGCTCACACCAAAGATGAATTCATTCGCATCACCGATTTAGAGGCAGGGGTAGATTACTTTGAAAACTTTATTCGCTCACTAGCTAACTGAGTGATCAACATCAGCTCGCATCACCCGCTAGGCATCTGCTCGGCGCACTGCGACTCTTGTGGCAATTGGCCCGACGATTTCAAATAGCACCGTAGATCCAATGACAACGGGCAGCATGACATGCTTGTATTCGGGCAACTCAGCAGAGGCAACCAGCGCCATACCGATAGCTACACCCGCTTGCGGCAACATCGCTGGCCCAATCCAGCGCTTGGTTAAAGTATCAGCCCCGGCTACATAACCACCTGCCCAGCCCCCCAGGCACTTGCCCGCAGTTCGTGCCAGCACGTAAGCAGCACCCAACAAGCCGACGTCTTGGAGCGCGCCCAAATCCAATGACACACCTGCGAGGACAAAAAAGATAACTAGGAAAATAGACTCCACTCCCTCTAGCGCATGAAAGGGATACTTATGATGCTTTGCCTTGTTGGCGATCACACAACCCATTGTCATAGCAGCAATGAGGTGGGAGACCTCAAACCAGAGGGCGATACCTCCACAAACCAGCACTAAGCCAAGGGCCTCACTCAGGATCGGCTGCCCTTCCTTCGCTCGCCCTGTAAGATACGCACCCGGCAATCCAAGCAGGAGCCCCAGTATGAGAGCACCGCCTAGATCATGCACAACATTGGCCAACACCATAATACCGCCACCGTCACCAGCTGTTGATTTCAAATATGCTAAGCCAAGACCAAATAAAACCAAACCCCAGATATCATCTAGTGCGACGATAGACAGTAGCCGCTTAGCAAATTTACCTTGGGGGTGAAATTGTGCAACAACGTCATAAACAGCAGCAGGTGCGGTGGCTGCGGCAATACAGCCAAGCATGAGAGCCAACTCAAAAGACACCCCGTATAAACGCAAACTCAAACCAACCACAGTAACCGTCACCACAGCACCTATCAATGATATCCAAAATACCGTGAGCGCAGACCCCCTGACACTCTCAATCGTCAACTTGCCTCCGATCAAAAACCCGATCATCACCAAAGTGATGTCAGCCACGACATCAAAATGTTCTGAAAATAATGGCGGCACAAGATCTAAGCAATCTCCGCCAACCACCACACCAAACAACAAAAGAATAGTTACCCGAGGTAATATTGTCCTTTGAGCAATCGTTGATGCTAACAGCCCCAATAGCAGAAAACCTCCCACGGTTAGCAAGAAAGACGGTGCAATATTCATGGCTTCACTGAGCTAATTAACGACGCTTTTTTTGTCTCTTGCCAGACTTCTGAGATTCACGGTGACGATGATTCTTTTCCTGTTGCCGAAACACTGGAAGCAATTGATATTCCATCCAATCAAAAGCAGCTTCGAGGCCCTGATCTTCATAAATGCGACCAATCAAGGCCTCAACAGATGTTGGGTTACCAACGTTGCGAAGAAAGTCGTTCGATGTGCAACGTATAAACATTTCACCATCCATTTTCGCCTGTTCCTTCAGAATCAAGCGGCGCATAAATAATGCAAGCACCGCATCACCCACCCATGCTTCTTCGCGCTCGCGCATAAGTTCCTCATCAATTTTTTTAGGCGCTGCCATTGGGTTATATATTTAGCTATGGTTTCCTATCACTGTCCATCACTTCTCGAAGAGCCGATTCGGACTCAGCATCCCAGTAACCACTACCTAACTCCATAAATACCGAAGTGTATGGCAGCGCACTGCGGGTCTTAAGCACCAGCACTCGGTAAGTCTTACTCGCGTCATTGATCATATTCAACAACATTGAATGCTCAAGCTGCACGGTCTCGCGACCGTGCAAAGCCTCATCGAGCTGCTCACGATAATGTTTGATACCCGGAGCGTAGTCATAAGGTACACTTTCAGCTTCAGTAGCCACGTAGAGCCGGGGCTTTACATGAGACTTTTCCTCAATCACACGCTCAACAGCATCGACCACATCTGGAATTTCACCACTGATCTGAACTACACTAAGCCCTCGACGACTGTGAATGGGAAAAGCAGCCTCAGCTACAATCACCCAGTTGCGAGCGCCTAAATAACCAAGCTCATGGCGAAGCGTTCCCAACCAAGGCTTATCACGGTCAGGATCCCCTGCACAACCCGCCAGAAAAATGGCGAGTAGCAGGGAAAAATATCGAATAATCGAGTTCATAAATAATCGCAGAGGGGTGCTATTAATGAACAGCATCACACCGAAATTCAATAGCAATTAGCCATACTACATCAACTGAGCACCAGCCTCCGCTAAAGGACTGCGCTCACCTCGAAGTAATGTGACATGAGCTGCAAATGGCTGCCCTTTGAGCCTATTTCGAGTAAAGACTAGGCCATTACTACGACTATCTACATAAGGGTTATCAATCTGAGCTGGATCACCGACAAGCACTAGCTTTGAACCGCGCGACATGCGAGTCACTACCGTCTTGGCCTCCTGTGGAGTCAATTGTTGAGCTTCATCAAGAATGAAGAAACGATTCGGTATCGAACGTCCACGGATGTAACAAAGAGCCTCGATCTCAATAATACCACGCTCAATTAGTGCATCATATGGTTTGCTGGCAGCTTCATCTCCGCTCTCCTTTTTCTGCTGCTTTCGGCGGGGTCCCTGAGTATTACTCGGCTGCATTAACAAATCCAACGCATCATAGATGGGTTGCAACCACGGCTTCATTTTCTCGTCTAGAGTTCCTGGAAGGAAACCTAATTGATCCCCCATTGAAACCACTGGTCTACTAATAGTCAGTCCATTGTAGCGACGATTGAACATCTCATGTAATCCTGCCGCAACGGCAACAAGTGTTTTACCTGTTCCTGCTTGCCCATAACACGTTACCAGTGAGATGTCCGGGTTGAGTAATGCGTCAATCAAGCATTTCTGACCCAAGTTTAGAGGCTTGAGGTGATGGCCATCTGGGATTCGCAGCACCTCAGGAATCTGAAGACGCACGAAAGTCCCATTCGCATCAAGACGCGCTGGCATGGTCTGTTTCTCACCAGCTTTGAGTAAAACATACTGATTGAGTATGATTTCCTTGCGGCGCGGATGTTCTAGGGCAAGCTCACCAGAGCTAGCAAAGCGCTGGAGCTCGGATGGATCAACATCAACACAGCGCATGTCGTAGCTACTCACTTCAGCAGGATCTACCTTATCATTGAGGTAATCCTGACAATCAATACCGACAGCACGAGCTTTGAGCTGCATATTTAGATCCTTAGTAACAAGAACAACGGGCGTATCGTTATGCTCCATCAACAAGACTGTTGCTGCTAGTATACGATGATCAACTCGTTCACGATCTGGAAAAACGCGTAAAAACTGACCCAACTCCTTCGAGTTTTCCTCACAAAAATCAGGATCGTAAATAACTAATCGAATCGTTCCGCCGCCTTCAGTAGGAACTCCAGAAGTCACTACGTCACCGGTGGAAAAAAGCTCCGTCAACTTTCTGTGTACCTGGCGAGCATTAGCACCCCGCTCACTTTGCTCACCCTTAAACTTATCCAGCTCAGCTAGCACATCAACAGGTATACAAATATGGTTATCCTTAAAACGATTGAGACAACCGGGATCGTGCAACAACACGTTGGTATCGAGGACAAAGTTTTTCACTTTGTTGTTAGGAGCTTGGAGACCAAACTCTTGTATTCGAGATTTTTTTTCAGGCGATGTATTTTTCCTCTGATGTGAGGATTTTTTTGTTTCTTCACTGAGATGGCTTTGCTCGGTATGGTTGGGTTGGATCATTGGGTTGTTGGTTAACGACGGACAAGTGGCGGGTGAATACATTACAAACAAGGGCCGTCCACTTTATCGGCTTTTGTTCGTGATCACGATTATGTGAATACAGGTTTCTGCGAGTGATGTCTAGGCATCGGGAGTCTCCAAATACTCCCCCGCAGGTTAGGGTTGCGGTTCCATTCGACAATGAATGATCTTGTGAATAAAATATCAAGATACCTTAATTATTGCGACTTCTGTGCGTGATGGCAATCTTTTTTATTACAGGCCTAGCGATTCACTTTTCTAATTCATTTAGCAAATGCAGTCGAGCGTCATGCATCAATCGGCTTCGTTATACATCACCTTCAAACAAGAGCTTGTTCAATCATCAGCCGGCATCCGATCCATGCGAATACTTCCGACTAAACCTGCTACTAGAATAGCAGTGAACATCACACCAGTAACAGCCTCTAAATATGCGGTAGTTCTAGCAATCTTAGTGAGTGGAAGAATATCGCCGTAACCCAAGGTGGTCAGAGTGACAAAGCTGTAATAGAAAAGAGAAGATACGTCTCTGCCGCCGTGATTAAATGAAAACGATCCAGGCTGTATGAGCTCAATCAACGAATAAATACCCCCCCAACAAATACCGAGCAGCAAATAAGCAATAACCGCCCCCGAGATGAGGTCAGGTGTGACCTTATCTGCTTTGTAAATAGAGCTGAGAATCAAGCCCGTAAGCCATGAGAGGAAGATCAAGCCGTATGGCAGAGCGACCACCTGAAATCCGAATGAATCCCAGCCTGCTAATTCCACCACCAAATTCCCCAACAACAGGGCACAAAAAATACCTGAGGCGACCAGAAGCATGCGATGCTGCCGCCCAGATCCTGTGAGCGCGGCAATGAATACCACCGAGGTCAATAGAAACCAAATACTCAGCAAGATTCGGCCAATGGCCAAATGCTCGAGCAAAGGCAGCCCAACCATGGTGACAAGCAAACATATCAGCAGCGATGTATAACGACCTTTTTTAATGGGCACACTGTTAGATGAAGGCATATTATTACTGCTTACTTAATTCGGTAAACGATCGCATAAAAGACAGGAACAACGATCATCGTTAATATCGTGGCACAGACCAAGCCGAAGACAATGGTCACCGCCATGGAGACAAAAAACGCATCAAAGAAAAGCGGAAGCATGCCCAAGGCCGTGGTGGAAGCAGCCATAGCTACAGGGCGCAGCCTACTCGTTCCTGAGGCCAAAATAGCCTCCATTGGTCCAGCACCATCGGCTTGCTGCGCATTGATCTCATCAATGAGCACGATGGCATTTTTGATGAGCATTCCAGAGAGACTCAAGAATCCAAGCATGGCCATAAAGCCAAAGGGCTGCCCCGTAGATAATAGACCTGCAGAAACTCCAATGAGTGCCAGCGGCACACAAAGCCAAATCACCAAAGGCTGACGCAAATTATTAAATAGGCAGATGGTTGCGAGAATCATCAAGCCGATAAACACAGGAATACTTGCCATCAGCGATGCTTGCGCATTACCAGAATCCTCATACTCACCAGCCCAGTGCAGCTTGTAACCATCCGGAAGCTTAATTTGCTCGATCTTAGGCATAAGCTCAGCGAGCAGCTCATTGGCCGTTCCTGAACTAGGATCGCAGTAGGTTGTGATCGTACGCTTCCTATCCCTGCGAATAATAATCTCGTCCTCATAGCTGGTTTCAAAACCAGACACCACCTCGGTAATCGGAATATGCTGACGCGCGGACCAGCTCCAGATTTGGATACTTCTCAGCGAGTCGATATCGTCCCGCTCAAGTTCGGGCGCACGCATAATCATAGGCAGTAACAGATCCCCTTCACGATAGATCCCGATCGCCTGTCCCTGGAAAGCACGCCTGACAGCATCGGCAATCTCCTTACGGTCAACGCCCATAAGATTGGCCTGTTCCTCGATGATTACCGGTCGGATCACCTTGGTTCGCTGGCGCCAATCTGTGCGCACCGCTTTGGCCTTGGGATTCGCCTCCATGATGTCACGAGCTTGGTTGGCCAGATTACGCAGTATATCACTATCCTGGCCGATAAATTGAGCCTGCACCTTACCTTTTGAGCCAGGTCCAAGCTCAAACTTGTAGCCATAGCCCAGCGTATCAGGGAAGTTCTCTTTAATATAGGCGTCTACTTTCGGAATTAACTTATTTACGTGAGCCGCATCTTCTACGTCAACGAGAAGCTGAGCGTATGCAGAGTTCTTACGCTCAGGTGAGTAAGTCAGCAGGAAGCGCAATCCACCCTGGCCGATCAAACTAGAAACATGGCTAACGCCCTCCATCTCTCTAACGCCGGCCTCAAGTGCCTTAGCCCGAGCCTCGGTCTGCTCAATATGAGTCCCCTGCGGAAGCCAAAGGTCAACCATGAACTGTGGCCTGGTTGATGGAGGGAAGAAGCTCTGCTTCACAAATCCAAAACCAAACACTGCGGCCAGAAAGATACCAGCGACGGCAGCCACCGTGATCCAACGAAAGCGTATACAAGTGGAAAGCAAAGCTCTGTAGCGACGATAGAACGGAGTATCGTAAG
>JAQXBQ010000243.1 GCA_029252325.1 Akkermansiaceae bacterium | reverse complement strand
AGTACTTTACTGTTTCTTTTTGTTATCTGCATCCATGATGCTAATCCAATAGCCGAGGAAGAAGTGTTTTTCTTCGAGGTTGAAAAAGTTATCAGATTTACCAATGATTGGTCTCAGTGTGGTGGTCATTTGTAGGGTAACGAGAATGAATATCATGATCCAGAGTTTGAGGTGCCCCCCTGTATTTCCGCCCATGCACCGAGACGCACGGGTAATAACTCGAAGGCCAAAAATGAGGCATACAATCCAGATGGTAATGGCCAGAAAGCCAAAGAAGATAGCCGAGTTACTAGAGGTTGAGAAAAGCCAGACGACTGGCGCAAACCCGACGAGTAGAAGGGAAGTGATCGTGATGAAGGTTAACATTACTCCGAGAACGTCTTTTAATTTGGCGTTCATTCCACCAAGTGAGGCAAAAATATAGAGGCTGGGCAGGCAGATGAGGCCGCTAAAGAGCACTCCGCCGATAATCTTAGTGGGGGCGACCCACAGCTGGTTGAACTGGTCACCAGCGCTGAACATGCCGACGACAAATCCAAAGATCGCGAGGCAGACAAGCGTTACGAGTAAGAGAACAAAAACTGGGCTTTTATCATCATGCTTGAATGAGTAGATGACACTCATAGGTTTTCGTAATAGATGACTCAGTATTTGAGAAAAGCCGGAACCTTCCATTGCTATGTAATCTGGATCAAGAGCTGCTGAATTAATCGGTGCTTGTCTGGATGCTGTATTTGGTAATTGGGGTGGTTGTTGGTCTGTCATGGTGTGTTGTTGTTGGTGCTTGATTAAATGTTGTTTTATTCGGCTTGATGGGTTTTTAGGTGAAAAAGAGGTTAACGAGAGTATTCCAAATGGTATCGTAAAAACTGCCGTTCAACGGCTTGTCTCGCAGAAATTCAACGTCTAGGCCGGGAGTGCCGAAAAAGGGACGCATAACCCATGATATTTGAGCTCCGACGAAAAGATTGCCGGCAAGCCAGGCGAAAAATGTGCGATTACCAAGCGAGGGGCTTGTTGAAAAATCTCGCACCTGACCCAGCAATGAGCGATGTGATATAATGCCTGCATATGCGATCATCAGCGTATGAGAGAGCATGATGAGGTCATGTGATTGACTTGCATGAATCGATGTGGCCTCTGGTGCGTGATAGACCACAAATAAGGCTATTGGACTGAGGGATAGCAGGATCAATGACATCAGGGCAAAGCCAGCCAAAAGGAATTGAAAGCTCTGCCTAAAACTAATGCCGCTTCCTATAGCCATTGCCAACATGCCATTGATCAATCCGTTGACGATGAGTGTTGCGAAAATGACGAGGGGCAACTTAATCGCTACGTAGGTGGCCATTGTCCAGCCTTGCCAAATGCCCATCGTGAAACCATAGACTCCACAG
This sequence comes from Akkermansiaceae bacterium, assembly GCA_029252325.1. Lineage (GTDB taxonomy): Bacteria > Verrucomicrobiota > Verrucomicrobiia > Verrucomicrobiales > Akkermansiaceae > Oceaniferula. Next base: position 4,371 of record JAQXBQ010000243.1, on the reverse strand, counting down.
CCTAAAATAATCGTAGGAATACAGAAAAAAAGTGACCGAGCTGGGTTGTGCATGAGCCAGTCCTGCAAGAGCGTGCGGCTACCATGGCAAAGTGCTGGGATGCTTTGTAGTGTATTACTGCTGTTCATATTGATTAGAACCACATTGTTTATTCAGTAACATGTGGATTGAGGGGGGATTGCTACTGATGGGTGAATTGTTGGCAGTCAATATGAAGATATGATGAAGAGTATGTGATAAGTGCATGAAAAAAGCCGTGACCTCGAGTGAGGCACGGCTTGAGTGAGTTTTTATAAAAACAGGCTACTTCGTTGTCTTTTGCAGTGAGGCTTCAGCGGCTGACCAGTCGCCAGCATGATCTCCGTGGATTCCTTGCTCTATGCGGCTGATGTAGTTGAGATAAGCTGCGTGGCTGATCTGCTCGTGACTGATTTCTTTGGCCTGAGTTTTCTTAGCTGAGCGGGTGCTTTTTTTGGCTGTTTTTCTGACGGCTTTCTTAGCTGTCTTTTTGGCTGCCTTTTTGGTGATTGCTTTCTTGACTGTCTTTTTGACGGCTTTCTTGGCTGTCTTTTTGACGGCTTTCTTGGCTACGGTTTTTGTGGCTTTCTTGGCTACTTTTTTGGTAGCTTTCTTAGCTGTTTTCTTTGGCATGACTGTGTCGTTGATTGTTTGATTTAAACCGTTGATGAGCAACGGGTGTGCCACTTGCATCTGAATCAAGATATTGTCAACGATAGCCAATAAAAACTTTGTCATCAGCTAGTGTGACAGCCGGTGCGACCGCCAGGCCTGATCCTATCGCTTAATCTAACTTAGGCCCAATTTTGGGTGGTCCAGCAGGTTTAGGCTCTTTTTTAGGTGGGTTTTTGGGCTTGGGTGGAGGAGGGGGGGGGTCTTTGAGTCGAGTAACCTCTACTTCTTTAAGGGTCATGCCGAAGCTGCCTTTGGCGTTCACTTGGCCTCTTCCCTTTTCGGTGTCGAAATTCATTGAGTTCATCTCCCAGCCTGCAGAGATGCCAGCTTTGTCTGTGAGGCTCCTAGCCTGAAGATAAGTATTGAAAGATTTGGGGTCTACAACGAAGAAGATGACAGCTTTTTTATTGTTGCGTAGTTTTTTAAGAATACTCAAAAAAGTATTGCTCGAGGTAGCCATTTCATCGATGTGTGTGCCGCCTTCTTTTAAGTCGGGCGCAATACTCATTGAGATATTGGTACGTATCGGATTCGTAATGATTTTGACCTGCTGTTTGCGTGTGTTTTTAAAGTCAAAGGTAGTGAAGTAGTCTGCCAGCTTTTTCTGGTCGTAGATTCTGATTCGTTCGCCGCCTCGCTTTGTTCTCTCTACCAGCCATTTGCGATCATTTTTTTTGATCTGGTCTTCTAAGGTTTCAACGGGAGTAAATGCATCGATGAAGTGTAGGCGGTCTTGAGTCACAATCGCATAATAGGTCTCAGAATTTTTGGGGACAGGCCTGCTGACAGGAATGCTGACTTCAGTTGCAGGAATACTGAGAACGGGGGTTTCATCCAGCAGCGCCTCAAGGCGAGAGATTTCCTCTTGCTTGAAGGTGGTTTTCTTTTCCTCTTGATCTCGCTGCTTGCGTTTCGCGGCTTCAAGTTTCTTGAGTTGATCTAGATTAGCGAGGAGTTCTCGGTTTTTCTTTTCGGTATTTTCAATCGTTTTTTCTAAGAGGGAAAGTTTGCGTTTTTCTGCTTCGAGGTCCTCAGGGCTGGGTGGTTCTTCGCTCAGCAGTTGGTCGAGTTTTTGCTGATCTTTTTCGAGTTCCTCAATTTTTTTCTTAGACTCCTCGATTTGCTCTGGTGTGGCAGGTTCTATGTCATCGAAAAATTGCTCAACCTTTTGCTTCACGTCTGCAGAGACAAGTAGAAGCACAAGAATCAAAACAGCAACTACGTTGGTGAGCGCATCCATGAGTGAGTCTAGACTCACTCCATCACCGCCTGAATTTCTTCTCCGTGCCATATGCTATTATTTGAATGCGGAAAGATCAATTTTCCCGTCGTTGGGCATTGGCAACTTGCCATGGCCAACTCTGTATTTGGTCTCAGCAATACCTGCAGCCCAATCATAGGCTAGCTTACCGGATTTTCTGACCAAAAAGAGAACCATCGAATCGTTGGTTTTTTTGACTTTTTCCAGATAATCGTTAAATACCTCGTTAGTTGGAATGGCGTTGGTGGAAATGGGCTTGCCAGGCACTCCTTTCGTAAAGAGAACGACCCCTGTTGAGTTACATTCAACAAAAAACAAATTTCGGGCACCTTTTTGACCAAATCCACGTGGCCTTATTTTCACAGACGCTTTTGGTTTTGGTGCTTCTTTTCGAGATTTTAATTCTGCTTGCAGCTCCTTCAGTCTTTTGTCCAGCGGTGGTTGTTCTGCTTTGAGCGCTGCAATTTCTTTGATCATGTTCTCGATGAGCTTCTGTAGAGCTGTGTCGGACTGTTCGGGATCCGCTGCTTTTTCGAGGTTCTCTAATTTTAATGAGAGTGCGATGGTCTGATCCTTTAGATGTTGAAGTGCAGCAACAGATTTTTTTTCTTTTATGATTTGCTGTTCTTTTTTTTCTTTCTCTTTTTCTGCCAGCTCGATCTTTTTCTTGAGCTGAAGGTTCTCCATGGCTCGCGCTCTTTCTTCTTTGGTTTTGCCGGCCTTTTCCTCTTGCTCGGCCTGTTGCGCCTGCATCATGACACTGATCATGAGCGTAAGAATGCCGATGAGGCACGCAAGAATGCTCATGAAAGAGAAGAGATCTACCCCTTCATCACTGTTGGATCGACGCTTAGGCACGGCAGGTTATTTTCTGGAAAATAGGCCTCGTTTCTTGGGTATGGCGCCAGGAACCTCTTTTTCTCCAAGTTGACGTAGGCTGCGGTTGATGGATTCAATACCGCTGGCAATGCTCTCAAAAGATCTTGTTAAGTTATTGTGCGACTTTAAGAAAAGCTCACTACTGGTATCAGAGAGCTTGGTGACAGCTTGGTCTAGCGAACTCTCGAGTTTGGTGTGTGTCTGGTTCAGCTGTGTCGTCGATTTGTTTAAGTTCACCAGGAATGTCTCGTGTGCTCTGGCCAATGAGGCTACCAACTGAGGTATGCTGTCGGCTTGCTCGATGAGTTCGTCTGTGCCCAGTTGTTTGCTGTCGTTGAGTTTAGGTAACAACTTCTCTGTGCAGAAGGTGTCGATGAGGGTGAGGGTTTCGTCCTCTTTCTTTTGAACCGCAGACAAGGGGAAGCTTAGTAAGATACTCAAAATCAGACCAAGAAGGGTGGTGTCAAACGCAACACCGAGACCTCCAGTTAGAGCGTTGATAGACTCTTTGAGTGCTTCGGGGTCTGAGTTGTCACCCATTGCCAGTGAGCCAACGGCGACAGAGAGTCCCATCACGGTTCCGATGAAACCAAGAATAGGAATAGCCCACAAAAACACCTTGATGAGTGCGTAGGATCCCATCGATCTGTTGGCGTCGAGATCTGATTGGATGCCTAAGAATCCTGCCACCTCACCGTTGTCACAGCGTGACTCGAAGAGCTCAAGAGATTTACGAATGCGGTTCACGATGAGGCTATCACGTAAGCTCAGAGGAGTGCTGTAAATATTGTCGATGAAAGCTCCAACGGTGGATGAATTAATTTCCTTGCCTATGTTTTCGGGGAATAAGTTAAGTAGGGTAGCCTGTGCTTGATGCTGGTTCTTCTTTAACTTCATGAACAGGATGGTTAGACCCCAGAAAAATAAAAGTGTCTCGGCCCAGTTCACCCAGCCGCGTTTCAGGAAGATGGCTCCAAAACTCTCAACAAAGGGGAGCATGAGTAGTAACCAGGCAATGGTCAGACTCGCACCTATTAAGAAACTTTTTCCAAAATTAACGTTGGCGTGATCACCTTCTTCCCAGCCCTGACGCTCAGGCTTTTGGAAGTCTGGGTCGCTTGGTTCTGAGGGGCCATCCGGAATTTGGAAGCGGTTGCTACAAGCTGGGCATTGAACCTGCTGACCAAAGTGTTCGGGTGCTACATCAAGAGCGGTGTTGCAATGTGGGCATGAAATTTGCATGGGATAATAATAGAGTAATTAATTCGATTGAGGATTCATAGTTGATGATTGGAGCCCTGCCAATAATACAATTCAAATTTATGGTGAATTTCTATGGCGGACGTGAGTATTGCGTCGTGTTTCAAATTGGCTGATGAGGTAGAGAATAGAGCCTAAAAATAAAACAGAGGACCCTATTTTGCAGGCCAGAAAATAGAGGCGGTTGTTCAGTATGATTGAGTCGTAATCGGTTTGGCTGAGAGATCCTGATCGCAGCTCTATTTCATTATATTCCAGAGTTTTGTTGAAATAGATAT
>JAQXBQ010000222.1 GCA_029252325.1 Akkermansiaceae bacterium | reverse complement strand
GGTAGAAGTAGCAGGCGGAGGCGCCAATGATGGCGGTGGTTGGCATGAGGAAGAGGAGTGTGATGAGGATGGGCTGGAAGATCGGCTGGAAGATCAGCCTCGGGGTAGGTTGGAGGGCTTTACCCTGTGCCTTGATGAGGCGAAGGCTCAGGATGACGATAAGTAGGATCCAGAGGGAGGCTCGATAGAGGTTTTGGTAGAGGCTCAGTGGCAGGGTGCTGAGCTTCTGCTGCCAGTGCTCGATTACTGGGCTGGATGCACCTTCTTTGAGCTCGAGGTAACGCAGGTTCTTACGTGCTTGGAGGTGGTCAGTTTGCCGTGCCAAAGCACGGCGCCAGGCGAGAGCGGCCTGTCCCAGTTGTCCGGGCTGATCGAGCTGTCCTAGCTGGTAGTGGCAGTTGCCGATGTTGTAAAAGATGTCAGCTGGGGTTTGGTCAAGAGCTTGACCAATCGTGGGAAAAGCTTGCTGGTAGAGATCGATGGCTTTTTGATATTGGCCTTGATCGATTGCGTTGAGTGCTTCCATGCACAGGGTATCAATGGTGTCTATATGGCTGGTCGGTGAGCTATGTTCGGTGGAATGCTTGGTTGAAACACTGCTGGGGAGGCTCCCATTGCCATTTGAAGCGTTCTGAGCGGCTTGAAGCTGATTGCTTGGAGTAAGTGACAGGCCAATAATAAAGGCGATTAGGAGTGAGATACTCTGCTTTGCGTGGCGTTTGAGGATGTCGGTGATCTCTTGCTTGCGCTGTGCCGAGATCGGTTCTTGGTCTTGGCTGTCATCTTTTAATGAGAAGCAAAGCTGATCACGCTCAGTGAGAACGGTCTTGAGCTCATCATCGATAGTGAGCCGCTGCTCAATGAACCTGCCTGCGCGGCGGTAGAAGGTCGCTCTGTCTTCAGCACTGGCAATGTCTTTGAGTGCTTGTTTCTGGCTCGCTTTAGCGCAGGGCTGTTGCCGTGCGGATTTAATCTTCCGGAGTAAAGGAATGGCGACGAGTGTCAGGCAGATGAGTGCGGGGAATAGCTGCCAATAAGATCGCAGCATGTGCATGGGCTGCTGCTGCAGCTGGCTGGTGAAGCTGCCAGCGTCACCTTGTGTTGGGGTGGCGGTATGCGTTATGAAGCCAAGGATGTCCTTCATCTGCTCTGGGCGGAGCGAGGCGGTATCGACGGGGGCTATGATTTTGGACTCGCTGCTGAGTGATGAGTCGAGGGTGCGGGTGATGTTGATCGGGATAGGTGTAGTGTTGAGCGTGTAGTAGGAATCATTGTCGGGGTTGAAGACACTCATGGAGTAGGCGGGAATACTGGACGGTAGCTTGCCGTCTGCTCCAGATGCCTCGGGTCGTAGAATCTGGCGAAAGGTGACAGCGCCTTGGGAGCGTCTTCTCTCACCACCTCGTGTGACTTTTGAGGTGTCGATGACTTTCCAGCCCGTGCCGTTCAGTTCAGGAGCTTGGATGTTCTCTAGGTTGCCCTCACCCTGGATGCGAAGTAAGACTTCGAGCGTGTCGGTGTCTTTGATGGAGGCTTTTTTGCATTCAACGCCAATGTTGAATTGTCCGATCGCCCCCTTAAAACCTGCTGGTGCACCAGCGGGGAGTGGCATGATGTTGAAGTCGATGGCGGGTAGTGTAAACTTGTAGGGGATATCCGATATTCTGATGCCGCGCCGTGGGTCGATACTGCGCTGACGTGAGACAATACTCATACGAGTGGGGCCGAAGCTGGCGTTGCCAGCGCTGATGCCACTGAGGGTGGTTTTGAAAGGGGCGGAGATGTAGGCAGTGTTGTTGATGACTACTTCGCCCAGATCATTTCGTGTTGGTCCACTGAAGCGCCAGGCTAGGCAGTTGTTTTTTTCTGCTTCGGGAAGACCCCAGCTAGATGGTCGAAGTTTGGTAGGGACATAGATTTTTAAGGTGAGTGGACATTGCTCGCCCGCGTAGAGCTTGGTTTTGTCTGGAAACCAACCGACCATGATGTCTTGACCTGCTATGCCCGAGGAGATTTTGATGAGTTCGTCGGAGTCACGCACCTCGAAGCTCAAGGGCTTCCCTGAATACTGACTGCGACTACCGTTAAAGGATATGGGAGGAACGGTGTAGGTCCCGGCTTTAGCAGGCCTGATGCGGTAAATGAAAGACCGAGTGATACGACGCTGGCTGTCGATTTCGACTCTATTGCCTGAGAAATTAACGGCGGTGTTGGGGATCTCTGGTGCTGAGGGGCGGAAGCCTTGTTTGCTGTTTTGGATGCTAATTTTGAGCGATGTTTGTTCTCCAATAATCAGATGTTTACTGCTCAGTTCTGCTTGGACATAAATGGGGGTGGGGGATTGCTTGTTCTGCCCGAGCGCGATGAGTGTGGTGCAGGCCATGGCGAGGCCTGTGAGTATGCACCGTTGTTTGGCTTTGGATGTTAGGAGATTAGGCATTGCCGTGTGGGTTATCATTACCAGTCTTTTTCGGGTCTACGTAGTCTCAATAGTCGACGTCTGACTGGGCGAACCTCGGCGTCTGATTGTTCTCTGAGAATCCGTGCCGCGAATTCCTCCTTACTCTCTTCTGGGTTTTGTTCGGCTTGCTGCTCACCAGGCTCACCATTTTCATCATCGCCCTCGTTTTCGCTCTGTTCGCCATTTTGAGCCTCTTGATCTGATGGATCACCTTCCTCATTGCTTTCTTGGTTCTCGCCGTCTTGTTCTCCATTTTGGTCAGAGTCTTTGTCTCCTTGTTCTCCTTCGCCTTCTTGTTGGTCTTGTTCGTCTTCTTGATCACCTTCGCCCTGCTCTTGTTGCTCCTGTTTTTTTTGTTCGGCTTCTTGTTTGGCCTGTTGCTCAGCTTCTTTGAGTTGTGCTAGGTTTTTTTCAACCTCTCGTTGGTTGTCTTCTGCTTTGGTGTTGTCGGGGTTGAGTTTGAGCGACGCTTGGTAATGGCTGATTGCGTCCTGCCAGTTGGTTTTTATTTTTTTAAGGTCTGAAGCCGTTAACTGGGGTGCTTGATCTTTTTGTCCTTGTTGGCTGGCTGGCTTGGTCTGATCTGAGTAGAGCTGGCGCATCGCCCCAAGAAAGGCATTGGTGGAGCCGTCTGCTTTGGGTGGGTCAAGGGTGGTCCAGCCCCATTGGAAGAGTGTGTTACCGAGGTTGTAGTGGGATTGTTCTTGGAGCTTCTGATCGACGCTCAGTAAAGCACGGGAGAAATAGCGGCTGGCGGCATCCCATCGGCTGAGTCGATAGGCGCTGCTGCCTTGGGAGAACTCGATGATGTGTTGTTGGTCTTGGTCAGCGTCGGCAAGTGCTTCGCCAAATAATTCAATGGCTTCGAGATAATCATGCTTCTGGTAGGCGCCCAACGCTTGATCCATGACAGATGCTGCCTGCAGATGCTGAGTGCCGGTGAGTAGTAAGATCACGACGGCGGAGTTGATCACTGTTGTGGAGTTGATCACTTTTGTGGAGATTTTACCCGAGAGCAGGTTCGATTTGATAAGGACAGAGAGTATCAGCAACGCGATAGCAGGGCAAAGAAACCATTGGTAGGTCTCGTTGGGAATGCTGACGACACTGCCTTCTTGTTCGTTTCGGTCTAGTGATGCCAATGCTCGACTGATGGTCACATCTGCGCCCGCAGACGCAGCAACGTAGGAGCCCGCACCTGCACTTGCTAGCTGCTCAAGGGCAGCTGAGTTGAGTTGGCTGTAGACGGTGTTGCCTCTGGTGTCCCGAAACTTGCCATCAAGAGTGCGTAGGTCGGGAATGACGCCGCCCTCAGAAGAGCCGACACCAATGGTGCAAACGGAAATCTCTGCATCTCGGATTTCGCTTCCGGCGAATTTGATTTTCTCAGAGTGGTCTTCACCATCGCTGATGATAATGAGAGCATTTGATTGGCTGCCCGCTTGCCGTCCCCCTTGCCGTTTCGCTTGCTTGTTGGATTTCTCAAGAGTTTGAAGAGCGAGGTCAACGGCAGCAGCGAGGTCTGATCCTCCTGAGGGAATGACCTTGGTGTCGAGTTGGCTGATGGTTTCATGGACGGCGGTATGGTCAATGGTGAGTGGTGCCATTGACACGGCAGCACCAGAAAAGGCGATGACTCCGATGCGGTCGTTGGGGAAAGTTTGGATAAGCTCAAGGGCTGTTGCTTTGGCCTGACGCATGCGGTCTGGGGCAACATCTTGCACTAGCATTGAGCGCGAGGTGTCGATGGCAATGAGGATATTGCGGCTGCGTGTCTGTTCAGTGACTGATGTCTCACCATCGTAAGGCCGCGCGAGAACAATGATCAGCAGGCCACAGCCAATCAGTCCTACGACAAGGGCGGTCCACCGACGGGTTGTTGAGCCTTCTTTCACCAGTTGTTTGCGTAGGCGATCAGCAACGAGCTGTTGCCACGCTTTGTTGCTAGCGCGTTGTGCCAAGATAGCGCCAAGCAGTATCATCGGCAGGATGATTAGCAGTAGTAGCCAGTTTGGTTGAACGAAGGACATGATGATGGGTGCTGTGGTGAGGGTCACTGCTCAGATGAATGGGTAAATAGCGGTGGGTTTGCCGTCAGGGAGCGCTTGATGGCTTGAATGCTTGGATGCTGAGGCTGAGTAGAGCTAAAATGCAGGCGGTAGATGTAAACCAAGGAAACAATTCTTCGATGGTAACTATATTATGCTGCTTGATCTCGGTTTTTTCAAGCTGGTCGATCGAGTTGAAGGTGTCCCTAAGTTTGTCGGTGTCTTTAACACGGTAATATTCGCCGCCTGTGATGGTTGCTATTTCTTGCAGAGTTTCTGTATCAAACTCTTGCTGTGGACTCGCTTGGATGGAGTTGCTGAGGCGGCCTTGCTCGGTGCCAATGGCAATGGCATATACTTTGATGCCAAGGACAGCGGCTTGCTTGGCTGCTTCCACAGGGGCTATGCGACCAGAGTTGTTGGAGCCATCGGTGACGAGGACAACCACCTTGCTTTTTGCTTCTCGCTCATGCAGCCGACTCGCAGAGGCTGCAATGGCTGAGCCAATCGCGGTTCCTTGTTCTTTAACGAGGCCAGGCTGAAGCTCTCGTAATTTATCGATCAGCCATTCATGCTCGAGGGTGATCGGGCTGGTGATATAGGGACGGCCCGAAAAAGCAACGATGCCAATGCGGTCATTTTCGCGCTGTTTGATGAAGGCTTCTGCGGTATTTTTTGCCACGGTGATGCGCTGGGCACGCCTGCCGTTGAGTACGAAGTCAACGATTTGCATGGAGTAGGAGATGTCGATGGCAAGGATGATGTCGATGCCACTTGCTTTACTCTCTGATTCGACGTTGCGTAGCTGAGGTCGTGCCATCGCAAGTAGTGCGAATACCAAGGCAAGTATCATCAGGGAGAAGGTGAAGAAGCCGGGTAGGCGCTTTGGCTTGGTGCCCAAGCTCGCGAGAATGGATAGGGACGAGTAGGTGATGGCAGTGGGGGTGCCAGATTTGCCTTTGATAAAAAGCAGCGGAATGAGTGCAAGCAGTGCCCACAACCACGATGGGTTGGCAAAGGTGAATTGCTGGAGGAAGTCTTGCATTTACGGGGATGGAGAATCGTTTGGATCGGTGCTAGTGGTCTTGGTTCCTACAGGCTCGACGATGCGGAGGAGCTCAAGTGCCTGATCAATAAGCTTATCGATGCGCTGTTGTTGATCTGATTCAGCGTATTTGAGCACCGAGAGCTGGTGCAGGTGGTCGATGACTTGGTTGCGATATTGGCTGTCTACCTTGGTCATTGCATCAGGTCGCAGGGTGAGTTCCTCGTCGGTTTCAAAAAGAGCGGGGTCATCAAAGGCGGCCTCAAGGTATTGGCGAAGGATAAGCGAGATGCGAACGGCTAATGTTTGTGGAGGTAGCGAGCCGCTGTCTCGTTTGAGCGTTAGCAGAGCCTCGGTAGCAGATTGCAATAATTGTTGCCTCTTTTTCTCGGTGTTTTCACCGCTACTTATTTTGTAAATCAGGATGCCGACAATGATAGATGCAGATACGATCATGACCCAAAACCAGAGCGTATGCCACACCGGTGGTTGCCCCAGAAGAAATGCTTCTGGGTTGGTTATATCGTGCATGGAGGGAGTCATGACATCAGGAGTTTCGTCTGCGAATACGCTCTTTGAAAAGGCGATGCAGATGTGGCAGATAGTCACCCGTCGTGCTGAGCTCTAGGTGGTCGATTCCGTTTTGTTTAAATAGTTTGGCGAGCTCTTCATTGCGGCGCTGGCTAAGCCTGGCAAATCCCATGCGAACGTGGGCATTGTTGGTGTTGACTGTTGCTTGGGTGCCGGTTTCAGGATCTGCAAGGGTGACCTTACCGATACGAGGTAATTTCCTTTCCATTGGATCAGTGACCTGCAGTGCGATGGCGTCGTGCTTGTTAGCAAGTGCACTAAGTGGTTTTTTGAGGTCATGTGCGAAGAAGTCAGAAATAAGAAAGACGACGGCTTTGCGCTTGACGGTGTGAAGCAGGAAATCTGCGGCTGCAGGTATAGACGTTGCTGGATTTTCTGGGTCGGCAGCAAGGATTTCACGAATGATACGCAGAACATGCTTGTTGCCTTTTGCCGGAGGGAGGTAAAGAATCGGCTCCTCTGCGAAAAGAAGGAGGCCTGTCTTGTCACCGTTCATATTAGCGCTGAAAGCAAGAACGGCGGCTAGTTCAGCAGCGAGTTCGCGTTTGCTTAGCTGGTCACTGCCGTAGAGGCTCGAACCTGAGACATCTACCGCGAGAATAACGGATAGCTCGCGCTCTTCGCGAAATGTTCTTATGTAGGGGTGGTCCTTGCGGGCGGTGACATTCCAGTCGATGAAACGAGTTTCGTCACCGTGCTGGTATTCTCTGTAATCTTCAAAATCAAGTCCGCTACCTTTGAATGAAGATTGGTATTCGCCACTGAATGTTTCACGAGCCAGTCGCCTCGCCTTGATCTCAAGGAGGTGCACGCGGCGCATGATTTCTTCGATGGATTCAGGAGTCATTTCTTATAAATAGATAAGCTCCCAAAGGATGTTGCTTGATACTCGATTTGTCAATAGGTGTCAGCATGAGTCAAGAAGCAGACTGCCACGAATATCAGGGCATCACTCAGTGTTGGGCCAGTTGATCCACGCTCGTTGCTAGGGCCGCAAAGGCAGCACTCGCATCATTTTCAGCAGGGTCGGTGAGAGCAACAGGTGCTCCGATGTCTCCTTGCTGGCGCGTGGTAATGTTGATCGGTATTTGACCAAGCAAGGGGAGCTTAAGCTTCTTGGCTTCAGCAGCGCCTCCGCCTTCACCAAAAATGGGATAGCGGATACCTTGGTCACACTCAAACCAAGCCATGTTCTCGACCAGTCCCATGATAGGCACGTTTACTTTGTCGAACATTGAGATGGCTTTGCGCGCATCGATGAGGGCTACTTCTTGAGGTGTGGTGACAATAACGGCGCCAGTGAGAGCGACGGTCTGGACAATGGTAAGCTGTATGTCACCTGTGCCAGGGGGGAGGTCGAGAATTAGATAATCAAGTTCACCCCATGCTACGTTTTGCAGAAACTGCTGAGTGTAGCGCGTAGCGAGTGGTCCGCGGACAATGACAGGAGATGCCTCTTCAAGCAAAAACCCCATCGACATTAATCTTATCCCGTGAGCTGAGATAGGAATGATTTCATTGTCCTCAGTGGCAAGGGGGCGCTCGCGGCTGCCAAACATGTGGGCAATCGATGGGCCGTAGAGGTCGCAATCGCAAAGTCCTACTTTGTGACCTGCTTTTGCCAGAGCAACGGCCAAGTTCGCAGAGACGGTGGATTTTCCAACGCCTCCTTTGCCTGAAGCGACAGCGATGACATTCTTAACCCCTGGGATGTTGTTTTTGATGCCAGTTGATCCAGCTGCATCAGCATTAGCCTGGGTGGCTGGTTCTTGAACATCGAGCTCAATTCTTGCGTGCTTTACTTCAGGCAAGGGGTCGAGAATGGCGTGGCAGTTTTTAAAGATTTGCTCGGGAACGGAGGCATCGTTGGTCTGCACGCTGATGGCCACGGTGACAATGCCGTCGTCGAAGCTGACATCCTTGACGAGGCCAAAGGAAACGATGTCACGAGAGAATCCTGGGTAGGGGACTTGTTTGAGTAGTTCGAGGATCGAATCAGTTGTCATGGCTATGTTGGTGACGAGCGAAGTTAGCGCAATTAGAGGTGCAAGATGCGACCGCAGTTTTCACATTGTGTGACTTCTTTTTCGGCCTGTACTTTGATCAAGGTAGCGGGCACCACTTTCATGTGACAGCCATGACACTGGCCTTTTTCTGCCGAAACAATGGCATCGCCCCCTTTCGAGATCATTAGCCGTTCGTAGAGCGAGAGTAGGTCGGCATCAACTCCTGATGCCAGCGTAGCCCGCTCGCCGCTGACTTCCTCGTGCTGCGCCTTTACCTCTTTGGCGCGTTGGTCAAGTTGCGTGATTTCCTCGTCGACCATGCCTTGAGTGAGCGCAAGAGCTGCTTCTGTTTTCTTAAGTTCGGCACGCAGTTCGTCGGCATTTTCCATGAGTTCAAGTTCTTGAGTCTCTAAACCGTCGACTTCTTCATTGTAACGAGCTATTTCGTTTTCGAGTGCTGTAAATTCCTCGTTTTTCTTGGTCTCATATTGCTGCACCTTGAGTCGATCTAAGGTGTTTTTTCTCGTTCCGATATCTAATTCTAGGTTTTTGATGGCAACCTCATTTTCTTGAACGGCTTTTTTGGCATTGGCGACAAGGACATTGTCATTGGCGAGACGTTGCTTCGCCTGTTCTTTGCTACTGGGGATTCGCTGTATATCCTCCTCGAGAGAGAGGATGCGTTGGTCACGGTCTTGAAGGACTAGCAGGGACTCAATTTCGGCAAGCATGCTTTGCTTCTACCCGAGCCCCGCCTGCGGGGCAAGCGCAGGTGAGAGATAATTAAACTTTTTTTATTGATGGTCAAAAAATGTCTCAGCTCATAGTTTAAGAAAAGTTGATTTACTCGCAATCGAAGCTGAAACCTAAGAAAATATGAAAATACATTGTCCGAAATGTGATCAAGCATTCGATGTTGCTGACGACTACATTGGCAAAAAAGTAGAATGTGGTTCTTGTGATCATCTGTTTAAGATTAGCAAGGATCATGTTCATGTTGAAAAGAAACGCTTTTATCCGGGTGAGAAAAAAGGCACTGGGCTTAGTAAATTTGGTGGCAAATCGTCAGCTGACACAGGCCAGGTGGCGTTTGTGCCTGCCAGTTACCAAAGTGATGTGAACCCTGATTTAGTTGGCCCCCCGCGCCCTCGTAGGACAATAGCGGTTGCTGGTGGAATCTTTTTAATGATCACCGTCATTGTTATCTTTTTGCTTGGTGGCGGTAAAGAGGGGCCTATGCGGGACGTTGAAACGTCGAATCGCTATGTGCTCAGCGGTTTTTCGGCATTGATTGGTAGCTCTCTACTTATCTATGGCGCATCCAGAAACAGATGGCTTGGTGTAAT
>JAQXBQ010000187.1 GCA_029252325.1 Akkermansiaceae bacterium | reverse complement strand
TTCCCCGCCGCACTCTACCTCGCGTGGAAGTATCACGACGACTTCGATGCTGCCATCACTGCTAACGCCCTCGTCGGTGGAGACAGTAGCCACCGCGGTGCGGTGGTCGGCTCACTCGTCGGCACCCTCGTTGGCAATCCTCATCCAGAGAAACTCGAGAAATGGACTGAGCAGATGCAGGCGCTCTAAACGCACAAACCTCATAACGCTAAGGCTCATGAGAATGTTGCAATGAGTTGTTTGTCATCTGGCACGTTTTACGCTACAACTCGTTCTATGGAAATTCTCGTGCAGGCTCTTCAAGTAATCATCGCCCTCGGCTTACTCAATGTTTGGCTGATCAGAGCCAGTAAATCGACTCCTTATCGTGGTGGTGATGCTGAGACGATCAGCGAGGAATTTGCCACCTATGGCCTGCCCTCCTTCATGATATATGTCGTCGGAGGTCTCAAGGTCATCATCGCGCTAACAATGATCGTTGGCATTTGGGTCAATGCCGTCATTGTTCCTGCGGCTGCTGTCTTGATCGTGCTCATGCTTGGTGCATTCGTCATGCACCTGAAGGTGAAGGACCCTATCAAAAAGGCTATCCCTTCGCTGTTGATGCTTGGTATGGCCATTGCAATCGCTGTGATCTCTCTCAGCTGAGAGGCCCGTAGCAGTCTAGTAAGCAGCTATCGCCAAGTAGGCATTGAGCACCATGTAGGCAAACGCCGGTATTGTCTGCAAGATGGTGTCCTTGATTTTGATGCGCACCCCGACTCCACAGAGCATCATCGCGGCTAGGCCACCCGCTGAGAACTGCCCAATCCACGGCATATAAAAGCCTACCACTAGCCCAGCAGCGCCGAGCATCTGTAGTATACCAATCAAGCCCTTCAGCTGGCCAATACCGTAGCGTTCGTATTCCCCTTGTAAGTAGCGGGATAAAAAACATCCTCCCCCGAAGAGGATGAATGAAACTGAAGAAAACCAAATGAGTGCCGAGTCGATATATGATTTTGCACCTCTTTGAGCTAATAACAACCTGTAATGATAAGGTTTTAGAATAAAATACCCTTTTATAATCTGTTTAAGGTATCTTTATCATTGATGAAAGGATACTTATGATCTAGAGTATTTCATCCAATAATGTCTGCCGATATTTTAACCGTAAACTATGATGATCAACTTCCTTCGGAGAGTAAGATCCCATTTGGCCAATCTGGCGCTGGTCGGCTGATGATGAGCAGGCAGGATCACGAACAATTCGCACTCGATATGCACAATTTCCCAGCTTGTGATTACACACGCGAGATCAAGTTCATGAATAATCTCAAAGGCTTCATCCTGCGCTCAAGACGCCAACTTATTTGGATGTATATGACTCTGGCTTCGAAAGCTGAAATCGAAGCCTTGAAAAACCAAAGGACAAATAAGGTTCAGCATCTCCGCCATATCAATCAATTGCTAGAAGAGGGCTGGATGGCAGCAAAATATGGCACTGAGCTAACTAACTCTCGTAATAGCTACCACGAACTTGGTGCTAAGGCTTTCCGCCAAAGTAGCTCTCAAAGTAGCTCCCCAAGTAATACCGAGTGGATTCTACTGCGCGACAATTGGTAGATCATTACTATTTCATTTCTACAGCATCATGGATAAAAGCCCTGCATGAGCAACGACCCCCTACATGGCATTACCCTGGAACGCATGCTCAATGAGCTGGTCAAGGAATACGGCTGGGGTGACCTCGCATTCCGCATTAAGATCAACTGCTTTAGTAAAGACCCATCGATAAAATCTAGCCTCAAGTTTCTCCGAAAGACTGATTGGGCCAGAAATAAGGTAATGCCATGTAGGG
>JAQXBQ010000125.1 GCA_029252325.1 Akkermansiaceae bacterium | reverse complement strand
GAGGGCGCAATCTACAAGACACCCCAGTTTTGGCAAGAAGAATACGCTTATTTTAAACGACAACAAAACGACATTAAGTCACTTAAAATGATCTTCTTAGGTGTTTTCTGCATGACATGAAAAGCCATCAAGCAGAGATCAAATCACCCACTCCAGATTTTCGGCCCTCATTTTAGTGTTCTGAGCAACAATCAGCTCACATTAAAACATTCATCTGGTGGCAGCTTTAAGAGCCCGCTCACATTACGCTACTTGCCAAACTTACGATCAAGTTCATTGAGTGAAATATGAATCAGCGTCGGCCTACCGTCTGGAGTGCAATATGGCAAATCACAAGCAAACATCGAAGCCAAAAGCACATCCGCATGATCAGTATTACACGGCTCATGTTTACCCACCCTTCTCGCTAGCCCCTGAGCGAATGCTTCATAGGCCACTGCCTTACCTTTACGAGCTCCGACCGTTTCATGAAGTTCATCCACCAGCTCCAACAAAAAACCTCTTACATCAGAGACCTTAAGAAAACTTGGCACGCTACTAACCTTCACCGTTGATCCACCAAAAGCTTCGACCTGAATTCCAGCATCAGCAAAATGATCAGCATGACGAACCACTAAATCTGCATCAATAGCTTCTAGCTCCAACAGCTCAGGAACGAGTAAACCTTGTGAACTCATCGCACCTTCCTCGGTGGCAGCCGCGATGATCAATTGCTCGTAGACAATACGCTCACGTGCAGCGACAGGATCTAACAAAACAGCCCCTTCAACCCCCTCAAGAACAATATAGCGATCATGCAAAGGCCCGATCACATTGAAATCTGGTCGTTCACAAAGCTTACCTCCCCTTGTATCCACTAAATCTGGTTGTTCCTCAGCCCGATAAGGAAACGAGCTCACCCCCTGTTGCCTTGCAACTAGCTCAGCATCTTGGTCTTTGCCTGATTGACTGAGTTTATTGTCTGCTGCGTGACTTTCTGAGGCCTGCAGACTGGCGTCCCGCCTATCTAAACTTGCAGGCGCAGCGTTGGATTCCTGAACTGGAGCGAACTCTTCGTAGCCACTCGGCATCTTCAATGCAGATGAATCCAACTCACCACGCAATGCCTGCTCTACGGCCTCTGCCACTAGCGCTCGAATCTCATGAGGACGATGAAACCTCACCTCCTTTTTAGCCGGGTGAACATTTACATCAACCAAACTTGGATCCATATCTATCCACAGCCATGCTGCCGGATTCGCCCCATCGACAATAGCTCCTCGATACCCATCTCTCAATGCTCTAGATATAGCTGAATCTTCGACAGGACGCCCATTGAGAAAAACAAATTGCTGGCGCTTTCCCTTGCGGGCGAAATCGGCGGGAAGCAAATAACCGCGTAGCTTCATTCCTTTTGCTGATGTAGCGGGCACCTCAATAAGACTTGTTGCGGCTAACTGCCCTGCAAGACCAGAAATACGCACGCGCCAGTCTTTGGTCGCGGCTAAATCAAAAACCTGGCGACCATCCTTCATCAAAGTGAACCGAACCTCTGGTGCTGCCAGTGCATGCAATCTGACCTGATGCTCCACATGTGCTGACTCCGTGCTCTCAGCTCGCAAAAACTTTCTGCGAGCTGGAACATTATAAAAGAGTTGCTTCACCTCCACACAAGTGCCCTCAGACATTCCCGCATCCCGCACATCACCCAAGCGACCACCATCAACCACGATTTCGGTTCCCGCCATGCTGCCATGCTCCCGTGTCAATAGACGAAACCTCGAGACACTGGCAATACTTGGCACCGCTTCCCCTCGAAAACCCAAGGTCAATATAGCCGCCAGGTCCTCGCTCTTTTTCAGCTTGCTCGTCGCATGCCTTTCAAGCGACAGCAGGGCATCTTGGCGACTCATACCACATGCATCATCAGTCACCTTAATTAATGCTGTACCACCACGCTGCAGTTCCACCGTTATGTGCCGAGCACCAGCATCAATGCTGTTCTCAACCAATTCCTTCACCACACTTGCTGGACGCTCAACAACCTCGCCCGCAGCCACCTGACTGGCAAGAGTGTCATCGAGAATTTGGATTTTAGACATGACCGTGTGCATTAACTGGCCGAGACATATACCAGCCAACGTTGGAACTTAATATGACAAATCATCATTAGCCAACAGTAGTTTTGACTTCTGTCTATTTTTTAATTGTTGATCTCGAGCAATCCATTATCCATTCACCAGTAATGCCGAGGGAATTTCAATCATCTACCATACAGCACATGGCCGACAGCCGGCCTCCGTGGTTTTGGTGGTTTGTTGCT
>JAQXBQ010000124.1 GCA_029252325.1 Akkermansiaceae bacterium | reverse complement strand
CTTCTCCATCGGTCTCGACACCTACTGGCCACAGTTTGATGGCCTACTCGACAACCTGCTCGGCTACCACGGCGAGATCCGTGAACGCATCAGCACGATGGGCACGGATATTGTGGATGCCGGCATGGTCGACTCCCCGGAGAGAGCACGTGAGGCTGCCGCCCTTTTCAAAACCGAGGATGTCGACATCATCTTCCTGTTCATCTCCACCTACGCCCTTTCCTCGACCGTTTTGCCCGTCGTGCAGAAGGCGAAGGTTCCCGTAGTACTGCTCAATCTGCAACCCGTCGCCCAGCTCGATTACGAGGCCTTCAATGCCCTCGGAGACCGCGGCAAGATGACCGGCCTCTGGCTCGAGCACTGCCAGTCCTGCTCCGTTCCCGAGCTCGCCTGCGTCTTTAACCGCGCCAAGGTGGACTACCATGTGGTCAGCGGTTATTTACAAGAGCAAGAAGCCTGGGAGGAAATCACTGACTGGGTGGAAGCCGCCAAGGTTGCTGCCGGCATGGCGCAAAACCGCGTTGGACTCCTCGGTCATTATTACAACGGCATGCTCGATGTTTACTCGGACCTCACCCAGCAGGCTGCCGCCTTTGGTAACCACTTTGAGATTCTTGAGATGTGTGAGCTCTCCGACCTACGCAAAGCCGTCAGCGAGGATGATATCGCCACCAAGATCGAGGAGTTCTGGCAGAAGTTCGAAGTGTCGGATGAGTGCGAGCAAGCCGAGCTCGTGCGCGCGGCACAAACTTCCGTCGCTCTTGACCGGCTGATTGAGAAACACAACCTTGGCTCCATGGCCTACTACTATGAGGGCAGTGGTGAGTATGAAAACATCGTCACCTCCGTCATCGCGGGTAACACCCTGCTCACCGGGCGCAACATCCCCATCGCCGGTGAGTACGAGGTCAAGAACGTGCAAGCGATGAAGATCATGGACCTCTTCGGCGTCGGTGGTTCCTTCTCCGAGTTTTACCTGACGGATTTTAAAGACGACGTTGTTTACCTCGGCCACGATGGCCCCGCCCACTTCGCCATTGCCGAGGGACGCGTTGGCCTGGTGCCAGTACCTGTTTATCACGGCAAACCTGGCAAGGGTCTCTCCATCCAGATGACCGTCAAGCACGGCCCGGTGACCCTGCTCTCCGTAGTGCAGCACGGTGATGGCTCGGTTTCCCTGCAAGTGGCGGAAGGTGAATCCGTGCCCGGCCCGGTGCTCCAGATCGGCAACACCAACAGCCGCTACAAGTTTTCCATCTCTGCCAAGCAGTTCATGAACGACTGGTCCAAGGGAGGCCCGTCCCACCACTGCGCCATCGGTACCGGCCACATCGCCAGCCGCATCGACAAACTCGCCGAGCTACTCGGCATTGAATGCACCCGGGTTTGTTGATTTCCGTGGGTTGGACCCATGACCATCAACAGCAGTCGCCATGCGACCAAGCTTGTGAGCACTAGCGAGAAGTGCAAGCGGGCTATCTAAGCGGACGACGAGCGTTAGCGAGAAGTGCAAGCGGGCTATATCCTCATGGCTGGCTGGCCAAGGCCTGCTTGGAATAATCCTTACCATCCTTGATCCTCGTCACCTCCGGGTAGCTGCGCAGGAAGTTGTTCTCATCAATCAAGTTGATCAGGTAGTGGGTCGTGCCCGCTGGTAGCGTGGCGGTGACCACGCCCTCTGATGTGAGCTCGGCAGGATTGCGGAACCACTCCTCACTCTTATCACCTCCATTCATAGTATAGAGCAAGTTGGCACGCACCACCTTAGCGCCGTTGCCACGATACTTAAAGCTGACACTATCACCACTCTGCTTGTGGGAAAGCACCTTACAGACCTTGTCCTGATTCGGAAGACCCTTGGGATGGTTTGGATTGTAATAAGGGTAGCTCGCCTTCATTTCAGTGAGCACCTCAGTGAGCTTATCATCCATCTCCTTAACCTTATCCGGCATGCTAGCAGCCAGGTTCTTGGCCTCCTCAATATCGACGCGTTTGCCGTCTTTGCCATATAGCTGGTAAAGCTCAAACGGCTCGGTCCTAGCGTCATTCACATGGTTGTAGTTGCGCACCAGCTTGAAGCCACCGACGCGGATCGAGCTCTCAAGAGCCACGCTGTTCGGGAAGTGCCATACCATGGTGTCACGCGCCTTGCCGTCCGCCTCTGTCACCAGACTTGGGTCAGCGGAGTCCTTGAGCAGCAGCTCGCTGAGATCCAGACCATCGAGTGACTTGTCCTCGGGTTTCTCAGTACCTGTCAGCGTCAGAATCGTCGGGTAGAAGTCTAGCCCATTGATTAGGACATCGGACTGCACGCCAGCCTCAATACCGGGTCCGGTGATGATCAGTGGCACCCGGGTGCCCCCTTCCATTATGGAAATCTTGCCACGATCCAGCGGGTAATTGTCGGTAATAATCTCGCCCGGAGTTTTCTCCATACCACCATTGTCCGAGGTGAAGATGATGTAAGTGTTCTCCACCAGCTTGTGGCCCGGCCAGCGCGGGTCGTCGGTGCTTTCTAGATAGGTGAACAAGTGTCCCATGTAGGTGTCCAGCTCCTCGACCATAGCACAGTAGAAGGGATTGGTCTGGCCCTTGCCCGTCCATGCTCCCGGCTTATCAGGGTCGGGATTGACACCGAGCTTCTTGCAGTATTTGTCCAGCAGCGCCTTGCTGCGAGTATGGATCGGGGTGTGCACCAGCCAGGTGGCGTAGTAGAGGAAGAAAGGCTTGTCCTTCTGCTCCTCGACAAACTGCAGAGCGTCCAGGCTATTTTGGTGGGTGGTGATGCCATCCTTGTTGACACGATAGGGATCATCTTCCTTGTCGGTGGCAAAGCCGGTGATCCGGTTGGGTGTCATCTTCTTGGTCGTTCCCAGATTGGAGCGGGTCCAGTCGAATCCTTGGTCCTTGGGCTGGGGAAAAGAGTGGTGGTCGAGTGCCATGTGCCACTTGCCGCAGTGGCCAGTCACATAGCCGTTTTTTTGTAGCAGCTTGGGCAAGGTCACCGTGTCCTCCGGCATGCGGCCGGTGTACCAGGGCGGCATCATAGGGTGGCCCGGGTGATAAACCAGCGGCGGGTGGCCGCCAACCACGTGGGTCTTCTGCGCCCTGGCCGGATGATCGCCACTCATGATCGCACAGCGTGTGGGCGCACAGGTCGGTGCTGGTGAGTAGCCATGCCAGAACTGCACCCCCTTTTTGGCGAGCGCGTCGATATGAGGTGTTTCCATTGGCGTCGGCTCATCGATGTCATAGCAACCAACGTCCTGCCAGCCGAGGTCATCGGTGAGGATCAGGATGATGTTCGGCTTCGCCGGCCGCTCGGCAGCGGTGAGGGAGGTCGTAAGCGAAGTGGTAAACGGCAACAACAGGGCCAGTTTCAACAGCGGGATGATCTTCATACCCTTAAATTAGCACCCACGATTGGATATTAAACAGAATTTTTAGATGATATTGCCATCCGCCTGCAGGCGGATGGCTGTTCTTGGTTCCTCGTTCTTGGTTCTTTGTTGGCCGCTAACGCGGCTAACTCTTCCCACTTGGCGATCTTGGCGGCTTGGCGTGCCCGATAAGGAGATTCGCGCAAAGACGCCGGCCGCCGGGACGGCGGAAGATGGAAGATTGAAGATAGAAGATTGAAGTCCAGCAGGTAATAAAAAAACCCCGCCGTGGCTCACGGCAGGGTTTTTGAGATTATTTCAATCTTCGCTTTTCACTCTTCTTAGCTCCGGCGTCTGCGCAGGGCTAAGGCAAGGCCACCAAGGCCGAGGAGAGCTGTTGAGCTTGGCTCGGGAACCGCGTAGGCTTCGAGCACGAGGTCGCCGCCACTTAGAACAATTCCCCACTCCCATGACGGAGCGTTGCTAAAGCCGCTTGAGTCGAGGATGAAGTCAGCGGCATCGAAGCCAGTGATACCTGATGAAGCCGTAGCGATGATAAAGCTGTAATCAACGTCGCCTGGATTTCCCTTGGTCCAGCTGTCAAAGCCAACTGCGTCTCCGGCAATATTGCCTGATGTCAGAGAATCAATATCGATGGTGAAGCCGCCTGCGCTGAGGTTGGTGAGATCAAGAGCTCCGGTAATATCGAGCCAGTCCCAGCCGGGATCAGTTCCAATGGTTCCACCCGCGTCGTTTGATGCGTTGATTTCCCAGAGGTAAGTGCCGCCGTCGTTCCA
>JAQXBQ010000177.1 GCA_029252325.1 Akkermansiaceae bacterium | reverse complement strand
GTTGGTGACCTTGCCGACGTAAAGTTGGGATACTCTGAAGGTTCACAACAAGCAAAATACAATGGAAAGCCTGCTGTGTCCTTTCAAATTGAAAAAACAACCGACCAAGACATTAAGCGGATCACAGATGAATTATATACCTACAAGAAAGTATTTGACGAACAAAACCCCGATTTTCAATTCAATATTTTTTATGAGTTCAACAGCATGCTCAACGAGCGTATAGACCTCTTTACAAGTAATGGAATTATGGGCTTTGTACTGGTTCTTTTATTTCAGGCTTAAAAAAGTGTTAGTATCTGCAAGTGATTATTTAAGATCACTTATCTAATTGGTATTTTCCACGATTCATGGGCATATTCGATTTGAATGAAACATCGATGGGGAGAGCTTTTTGGGATGTGTCGGAATATGCCTGTTGCAGCTCTGGCATGTTGGACCATAATCTTCTCTATGCAGTCAGAGGGTCAATGCTCAGAAGAAACAAGTAAAGAGAAGGCAGATGATGCCGTAGTTGCCGCTACTGCCAAAAAGCAGAATCATCTTGCCGGTGAAAAATCGCCGTATTTGATTCAGCATGCGAGAAATCCAGTCGATTGGTATCCCTGGGGTGAGGCTGCCTTTGCCAAGGCGCGTCGGGAGAATAAGCCCATCTTGCTGAGCATTGGTTACTCGACCTGCCACTGGTGTCATGTGATGGAGCGCGAGAGCTTTGAAAACGAGGAGGTAGCGCAGTATTTGAATGAGCACTTCATCTCGATCAAGGTAGACCGTGAGGAGCGCCCAGATGTAGACAAGATATACATGACGGCCTACCAAGCGATGTATCAAGGCGGCGGTGGCTGGCCATTGAACATGTTTCTCACTCCCGAGCTGAAACCCTTTTCTGGAGGCACTTACTTCCCTCCACATGACCAGCAGGGGCGAGCAGGATTCACGACGGTGTTAAAAACAATTCACGCTGCGTGGAGAGAGCAGGGTAATGAGGTGCTGAGCAGTGCTGAGCAAATACATCAAAGGATGCAGCGCGTATTTGAGCAGGTAAAAGTCGTTGAGGGCCGGTTGCTGGTGGATGATTTGAATCTTGCGGCCAGTAAGCTTGTCGCTGAGGCTGATCACCAGTTCGGCGGATGGGGAGGTGCGCCCAAGTTTCCTCAGGTTTCACACCTGCGTTTTTTGCTAAGGCATTGGCACCGCACGGGTGACTTACCGTCTCGTGATCATGTGTTGCTTACCTGTAATAAAATGATGGAGGCGGGAATCCATGACCAGCTGGCTGGGGGGTTTCATCGTTATGCCGTGGATGAGCGCTGGCTGGTGCCCCACTTTGAGAAGATGCTTTACGATCAGGCTCAGTTGCTCGAGCTTTATCTGGATGTCTGGCTAGTCACTAAGGATCCTCGTTATCGGCAGGTGGCTACTGGTATTGCGGACTATGTTACTGGGGAGATGCAACACGATGGAGGTGGGTTTTACAGTGCCCAAGACGCACAGAGTGAAGGAAAGGAAGGTAAGTGTTTTTGCTGGACTCTTGGGCAAATGACGAAGCTTCTTGATGGGCGGGAGTTGGCAGTAGCCACGGAGTGGTTTGGTGTCTCTGAGGAGGGCAATTTTATTGATCATAGTGACCCTG
>JAQXBQ010000163.1 GCA_029252325.1 Akkermansiaceae bacterium | reverse complement strand
ATAATAAAAATAATCGTGGTGATTATTTTTCAATACTGTTAGGTCGTTGGAAGCCTGGGGATAGTTTTTCTAATGTTTTCCAAAAATTTTCGTCAGATGGATGGCCGTTGAATAAAACTTGGCCGTCTGCTGATGCGACGATCATTGTGGGGAGACTTCTTACCCATAATAAGCTGCTTAGCGAATCTTTGTTAGAGTCGATGAGCCAGATGCATTTTGCTTGTGCGGCATCGTCTTTTCTAATTGTCTCCGCATCATCTATCATGGCTGGATACTTTCCTGTTAAGATCGCAAGGACAGAAATATTGTTTTCATGGCATGTTTTTGTAGTAGTTATGAAATCAGGCAGCTCTAGTTGGATTGCCTGGCTCATGGGATTCCAGAAATATAGGATGACAGCTCTACTGCCTGCAGTGTGTTTAGCTAATGCTGTGAGTGCTTGGTCTTTCTGAGACATTAGTGTCTGCTGCAGAGGTAGTTGAATCGAGCGCATGGCTTGCTCCCGCCTAAGTTTCTCTATGTGTGGGCCATAGGCCTGCGCTTGACGTGGACTTAGCCAGAATGCTTCTGTAATATGTCTCTTGAAGGCTTGTGTGTCGTTTTTTTCCAGGGCTGCCAGTGCTTGGGCATAGTGGACGATGGCGGCCCAGTCATCTTTGATGACAAAGACTTCGGAGTGATTAGGGTTGAAGCTCTGCTGATTCTTGATGAGCTCAGGTGCTAAATTTGCTATGGCGGAATTGTCTCCAAGGTCAACGAGGTTGAGGAAGCGTGCTTCGAGAAGGGCTTGAGGGTGTATGCCTGCTTGTTGCGCATTAATATAGGCAGTATCAAATTCTGTCTGTCCGAGGGAAGTGAAGAGTTTTTCTAGTATTTCCTCTTTGAGTATATTTGCATGATTCGTATCTGTTTTTTCCTGATCCAATAAGGCTGGTTTATCAAAGGCGATTACTGAGGTCGATAATACAAGGCTGAGCATCAAAGATTTCATGTTTTAAATTTGGTGTGACTCATATTAAATTCAACATTAAAAAAGCGGACGCTCTTGTGCAAGAGTGTCCGCTTGTTATGAAAAGTGCTAGTGCCGAGTTTTAATTCGATTAGTTGCTGGGGATATTGAGTCGTTGCCCAACTTGAATAGTCGTGTTGGAGAGCGAATTAGCAGACTGGATGGCTTCTACGCTTGTGTTATTCTTGCGAGCGATACCCCATAGACTATCGCCTGCAACTACAGTATATGTGCTTGTGGCACGCGCGGGGGCAATGTTGTTATTTGATAAGTCGTTGGTTAGTGCTGCAGTTGCTTGGGGTGGGCTTACTGGCGCAGCTTGGCCAATAGGGGGTAGTGGCTGATATGCCGCGTTTGTTGGAGTTGTCGCTGCTTGTGGGTAGCTTCCAGCCTCGCCTCCTGCCCGTGGTACGCCGTATGGATTGGCTGCTCCAGAGGGGCCTGGGTTGTTACTCCTCCACTCACTGTAGCCTGATCCTGTCGAGCAGGCATTAAAAAGGAGAGGGGTAAGGCATGAAGAGATAAGTAGTAGGATGGTAGTTTTCATGATGAGGTGTAGTTTGTTTTGATCTGAATTGTGCATCAGATGGTCTCCTAGTTATATAAGCAGACGATAATTTTTTGTAAAATCGGTATGTTAAGAAGACGCACTGAACTAGGGTATGCTTTCACCCATTTTAAAAAAGAAATATGCGCTCTCAGATTATTGTGAGCTTATTTCGTTGGTCCAATGCCATAAAATTCATCGACGGTTGCTTCGGTGTGAACAGCGAGTTCCTCAAGGCTTTCGCCCCTTGCTTGGGCGATGATCTCTGCTGTGAAGTAAGTGAAGGCTGGTTCGTTGCGTTGGCCTCGGTGTGGCACAGGTGCTAAATAGGGAGAATCAGTCTCAAGCATGAATGATCCAGCTGGGCAGTGAGTAGCTGTTTCTAGGACGGTTATTGCATTTTTGAAGGTTGCAATACCGGTGAAGGAAATGAGGCCTCCCAAGTCAAGAATGGGCTGTGCAGATTCCAGACTGAAAGGGAAACAGTGAAATACGGCGCGTGTTCGATCTGCAAAATCTCGATATATGTTGATGGCGTCTTGAAGTGATTCTTCTCCAGTGCGGTCTCGCGTATGAATGACAATGTTTTTGCCGAGTTCAGTTGCTAGCGTGAAATGCTGCCTGAGGAATTCTCGTTGCCTGGAATGATATTGCTCAGTCGACCATCCTTTAGGTGCGGGATGGTAATAGTCGAGCCCTGTTTCGCCTATGGCAACACAGCGTGGATGCTTTGCGTAATTTGTCAGTTGGTCTATATACTGATTTTTTGTTTCATGGACATCACAGGGGTGAATGCCGATGCAGGCGTATACTTCCGGAAATTTCTCTGCGATAGATATATTTTGCGAACAGTCATCTAAGCTGGTGGCCAAGGTGACCATACGCTCAATGCCATGCTGCTTGGCTCGCGTGATAATGGCACTGAGTTCATCAGACGGAAATTTCTGAGAACCAAGATGGCAATGTGAGTCAGTTAGTTTCATCGACAGGACTTTGTTAAAACCTGACTGCGAACCATACGCCAGCGTAGGCTTGGTCGTCACCTGTGTCACTGTTGTCCATAAGGATTGAGCCACCAAGGTAGGGTGTGATAGATACTGTGTCAGAGAGGTGGTGTGTGATGGATAGCCGGCAGTAGGCGTCGTTCATGCCATCACGGCCGTAATAATCATCCACGTAACTAATTCCAGTATTCAAAGACATGTATGCTTTGTTTGAGATGACTTTTGACCATCTAGCTTCTGCGTTACTATACCAAGCTTCAGCACCGAAGTCATAGTATACTCCAGCGGTAGCGATGAGGTCGTCATGCAGTTGCCAATGAACAAAACTTCCTATGTCTAGCCCGTCCTCGAAGTTGGCGCTTAAGGGAGAGCTGGTATGACCAAAATGACGATAACTGGCACTGAGACCAAGGGTAAGTTGATCCGTTTGTTTGAACCTAAGGTGAGAAAATAAAGCGGTCTCCTCAAAATCAGCGTTACCGCTTTCGGTAGCATACCATGAGCCAATGTTGAGCGATGTGTGATTGCTGAGTGCAATTTCAGTCTCTACCTGAAAGTCGATTGTGTCCTTGGCTAATTCAAAGCCTCGGTAAACATAGCCACTGCGGTAGCCTGCGACAGCTTCGACACCGAGCTGGACTTCTTGATCTGCATTGGCAGGTACGTTGCACGGAAGCAGGCAAAGGATAGTGGTGACAGGGTATAGAGCTTTCATGATCAAAGTTCCAATAAAGGTCGTCGGTTTTAGTTAATCAATGACTTTAGCCATTTTCGTAAGTCCTTCAATGACTCGACTATGCGGGCACCCGAAATTGAAGCGGACGTGTCCTGGCTTGCCAAAAAAACTGCCGTCAGAGAGGTAGATTTCAGCTTCTTGTTCAAAAAACTTGGCGGGGTTTTCTTTGTTCATGCTGCGGCAGTCGATCCATGCCAAATAAGTGGCCTCAATATTTGGGGTGATAAGATCGGGCATGTTGTCGGCAATAAAGCTTTTTAAGGTGTCGCGGTTGTTGCGCAAATAAGCCAGTAGATCTTGTCGCCAGCCAGAGCCCTCTTGGTATGCAGCTTCAGCAGCGTAATAAGCTAAGCAGTTAATTTCGGGAAGCGTATGGCCGCGGGCAGAGCAAAACTTTCGACGTAGTGAGTCATCCTTGATGACGGCAAATGCATATCCTAGCCCTGCGATGTTGTATGTTTTGCTCGGTGAAAGTAGCGTGATGATTCGACTTTGAAGTTCATCAGGTAGGCTTGCGGCACATACATGGGGTGTTTCCCCCTCATCAAGAATGAGGTCACAATGAATTTCATCTGATATCAAAATCAAATCATGGCGCTGGCAGAAATCGGCAAGCTTATCAATTTCCTCTGATGAAAAAACGCGACCGAGTGGGTTTTGTGGGTTACTGAGAAGAAATATTTTAGTGTTCGTAGTGACGGCGGCTTCCATGGCTTGCCAATCAAATCCCCAGCGGTTGTCGTCAAGAATATGAGGAACGGATATTAATTCCATGCTGGCGTCTTGGTGAATCGCAAGGAAGGGCGGGTAGATGGGGGTGCAGGTCATAACGGCGTCTCCTGGGGAGCCAAATGCACGCGCGGCGATCGATAAGGCAGGAACCAAGCCACCGAGATGAACGATCTCTTTTTCCTCTACTTTGATTTGGTGCCTGTTTTGCATGTAATGATCAATGGCTACCATCAGTCCTGTATGTGGTTGGGCATAGCCCATTACACCGTGAGAAATGCGCTCTTGAAGTGCCTCCAATACGCAAGGTGGGGACATGAAATCCATGTCAGCAACCCAGTATGGATCAAGCATAGGGAATCGGTCCCATTTGATCGAGCCTGAGCCTCTTCGGGATATGATTTGGTCAAAATCTGCAGAACTGTGCATATCCATTTGCTAGCCTATGAGTTCGGAGCTGGCGAGTAATATATCTTTGATCATTCTGTATACCAGAGGTGATGGCGAGCTGAGTTGATACCTTTGGCTGGAATTAACTTGCTTCTTGGTGCGCTCATTCTACCTCTAATGTTGTGCAGGAGTTGCAGATGCGAGAGGTGGCCGAGCGAGTCTTACTGGCGAATTCGCTGGAGGAGAAGCTTTTGCTGGCGCCGCAGCTTGGTGAGGGCGTGGTAGATGATCAACGAGGTCGTTCTTTTCGCGTGCCGGATGTTCCCGGGCGTCCCGAGGATTTGAAGATATCAGGCAAGTCAGTCCGCTCTGATTTCCCCGGAGTCAATAAGCTAGATGATGACCGAGAGCGCGGGAAAATGCTCCATTTCCTGGCGAACCATGAGCTGCTTGCTGCTGAGTTAATGGCTCTTGTGCTCCTTAAGTTCCCCGATGCGCCTGCTGAATATCGACGTGGTGTTTATGAATCGATGAGAGAGGAGCAGATGCACACCTTGATGTATTTGCGGAGAATGAAGGAGTGCGGTATCTCATTTGGTGACTTGCCCCTTAATGATTACTTCTGGAAATTGGTTGCTCCAATGAGCACGCCTATGGACTTCGTGACTCGACTTAATCTGACCTTTGAACAAGCCAATTTAGATTTTTCGAAGCACTATGCTACTCTATTTAGGCAAGTTGGAGATACGGGAACCGCGAGGGTATTAGAGAAGATTTATCTCGATGAGATTAATCATGTCGGTCATGGTGTGAAGTGGTTTCGTAAGTGGAAAAAGCAAGGTGAGACTGACTGGAATGCCTATCGCAAATCGCTCAGCTTTCCTCTAGCTCCGGCCAAGGCCAAAGGAATAGCCCCATTCAATAAAGAGGGTCGGGAGTTGGCTGGTTTGGATCAAGATTTCATTGAGCAGCTGGCCGTGTGTGAGCAGTCGAGAGGGCGCACTCCAGTTGTTCATTGGTATAACCCTAATGCTGAGTCGTATGCAGCGGCAGCATTCAATGGTCATGACTATCAGCCCAATAAAATGGAGCTGG
This sequence comes from Akkermansiaceae bacterium, assembly GCA_029252325.1. Taxonomy (GTDB): domain Bacteria; phylum Verrucomicrobiota; class Verrucomicrobiia; order Verrucomicrobiales; family Akkermansiaceae; genus Oceaniferula. Next base: position 5,644 of record JAQXBQ010000163.1, on the reverse strand, counting down.
CCATGGAACATGATCTTGAAATGCTCTCATTGGCGTGGAGTCGCAGAGACGATATCACATTGGTGCGCACACCTCCCAGTAATGCTCATCTGGCATACCTTAAAAACGCGGGTTTTGATCTGCCAGAGGTGATTGCGGCTGGTTGTTTGACGGGGCGAAAATTAGGCGGGTTGCGCCCTTGGGCCTGGTCGCCGGATGCCTCTTCAGAGCTTCGCTGCTTGGCCGACCATGTGTCGCCACGTCTGCCGTGGCAATGGCAGGGTGGGACTCCTAGCTGGTGGTTCAGTAAGGAGGCTGGATGTCGACTTGATGATAGGCTCGCAGGAACGGGTGAAGTAAGTAGCTTTTTCTTCAGTGATAAGGACGCAGCGGTAGGTAAGATTGATGATCTGCTGAAGGAAGGTAAAGTTCTGCTCAAAGCTGCATACGCCTGTGCTGGTCGTGGCCATCGTAGGGTCGAGCAAGGAGATGATTACATGCCGTGGTTGAATAACGTGATCAAGCGACATGGGGGTGTAGCTGTTGAGCCATGGCTGAGACGAGAGATCGATTTTTCGGCACTTTATGAAAGGCGTGAGGACGGGCGCGTCGATTACATTGGAATGACAGAGATGCAGAATGATGCTCAGGGGCGTTATTTAAGCACGAAAGTTTATCCTAAATGGGGAACGAGCTTCAGCAATGAGCTTAGCTCATTTATGTTTCGAGACGCTAAAATAAATACTGTGTATGGTGAAAAAATACCCATGGCACTCAGCTCGTTATTGGGGGGGTATGTTGGACCTGTTGGAGTGGATGCGATGGTTCATCGCCGGGCTGATGGTTCATTGTCGATGCGCTATGTGGTTGAGCTCAATGTGCGGATGACTATGGGGCGCGTGGCACTAGAAATTGCCAAAAAACGTATGCCACACAAGGGGGGAGAGCTTCGTGTGCTGCGCAAGAAAAAGCTCGGTGAAGATGAGCTCAACCGACTTTATAACCAAGTTATTAACAATTCATCGGTGGTGATGAACGACCCTATGCGCGCACGCGAGTTTGTTGCGATTTGGGTTCAAGAAGATTAATGTATAACTGCGCCTGTTTCGTTATTATTCTATAAAAAGGAAGTATTCCTCAAGTTATTCACAGTCCATTATGGGCTGCCATGTATGGGGTGTTTATACGCATTCAGATAACTGTCTCTGTGATGGTCTTCATACAGCAGAATCAATGTATCGATAGGTAATGAGTCTTTGATGGAGACACGCCCACTACTCGGGTGGAGCTGAGTTAGAGTTCAAATTTCCTGATTGATGAGCGGTGTGAGATGTGTTAAACATGATGAATTGTACAATCCACCTGTATATCATGGTTGAAGCATTGAATTTGAATGTCTTAGTTCTTAACAAGCTCTGGCAACCTATCCACACTTGCTCAGTACGCCGTGCGGTGAAGTTGCTATGCCTTGGGCATGCTCATGTGGTCGAAGCTGAGGGCGATACCAAGTATCAAACCCATGACTTGGGATCTTGGCTTGAATCCTCATCGGAGAGGATGACGGAGGAGGTCATCAGGTCAGTGCGCTTCGCAATGAAGATCCCAAAAGTGATTGTGCTATCTCTTTACGATAAACTACCCACTAAAGAGGTGAAGTTTACTCGGCATAATGTTTTTTTGCGTGATCATTATACCTGCCAATATTGCTGCCAGCAGTTCGCTGAAAATGATCTCAACTTAGATCATGTATTACCGCGTGATAAAGGTGGTGAAACTCGCTGGGACAATATCGTAACCTCGTGCTTTAAGTGCAATACTCGCAAGGCCAACAAACTTCCTCATGAGGTAGGGATGTTTCCTGCCATGTCTCCTAAGGCACCACGATGGCGGCCGTTGTTTGGATTTAAACGAAAAGGAAAAATGGACGAGAGTTGGAAAACTTTTTTCTGAGAATTAAGAGCGGTTAACTGCTTTTGCTCATATGTTAGGTTGCTGCTGCCCTGAGTTGTCCGAAGTTTGTGAAAACGAGTTGATATGAATGAGTATCACTCGTCATCAGTGACGGAGAGCAATTGAGCACGGTCTTTTTGAACTTCTCGCCATGAAATGCAAAGCTGTAGCGTGCAGATAATCGCCATTACTAGTACGATTTGAGTTTTTGGGTCTGAGAGACTTTGGAATTTCTCGTATTGATAAATACGAACGAGTGCAGAGATGACTCCCAGCAGGGCAATGATAAATCCACCATATAAGCCATGCCTAAAGTGTTGCCGGCCAAATGCTATGCATATAATGAGGGCTCCGCCAAAAAAGACGGGCATCAACATTTCTACTTGGTTGCCTTCTGCTGCCAGCTGGTCCCAGCCAATGAAACCTCCGAGGCCCAAAATGATGAGGCAGAAAGCGCTTAGCAGTGTTAAGATCATGCTGGTAACATATTGTCATCTCGACCAATGGGGCAAGATTTGAATTGCTATATTGTGGCTGTTTGTTGGCTAAATCCGAACCTGTGTTTGGATATTGTTTTGATGACTTGATCACAGCAATATACAATATAGCATTTAGCTAACTTAACTTATGATGACATCTCTGCTCAAAAAACGTTTCATTAAGCTTATTGCCATCTTAGTGCTTGGTATCGTTGGATTATCGGTAGTAGCAGGCTTATTGCTCAGTAACTTTGTTACGAAGGATCTATTGGAGCAAAAAATTGAAGATTCCATCAATGCCGAAGTTTCCATTGGTGCAGTCGATGTGTCCCTGTTTGCTTTGCCCGCGACCATCGTTGTTTCTGATGTCAGCCTCATGCCCAAAGGGGTGACGGATGTCTCCAAGGCGGAGGTCAACATTAGCAAAGTTAGCCTGAGTATTGGATGGGCGGGGCTATTGAAGAAGCACATCGATGTGACGTATCTTGCTGTGCACCAAGCTGATATTAAAATCACTTATTTCAAAGATGGCTCCAACTCTTTTGGTAAGCTTTTTGAATCCCCTGATTCAGATAGTGATGAGGATAAGCTCAGTAAAGAGGATGAAGAAAAATCTGGTGAAGGTTTTAATATCAATGACCAAGGAGATTTCGTCGCTTCACTTGGTGGTGTGTCCATCAGTGATACACGTATCGATTTGGTGCTCGAGGAAATGAAAATGCAGCTCATTTGTGAGGACCTCAATATAGATTTGAGCGCGATGCAAATAGACCCCAATGATCTGGCTGCCTCCAACGAAGCGAAGCTGGATGCAGAGAGCCTGATCCGTGCATACTCTCTGAAGGGTGAGCATTATGGCGACTTAGACATGGACGGAACCGCAAGTGTCAAGCTGTTCAATCTGTCAACGGGCAAGATAGAGCCCGAGGTAGATGGTGCCTTTAGTTTGTCTGATCAATCATGGCTGAGCACAGGGATGCCATTTGTGGCCCGTGCATGGGAGCAACTTTCCGTGCTTGAAAAAGTCGGGCTGGGTGTTGGTAAGGCGCCGGACCGGGCAAGTTTTGGCCGCAGCAAATCGATTGCGGTTCATTACCACTTGGGTCGAATTGATTTACTCAAACCACTCTCTATTTGGGTAGATGACTGGGAGGTGGCCGTTCTTGGTGGAGGATGGCTCAACACGCAGACAGATAAGCATAAAGTTAGCGGCGAGCTATTGGCATCTAAAAAGGCGAGTGCCTTGATGGTTCCCACCATCTTTAAGGGACTTGAGTTGTTGCCAACGCAGATAAGGGCCAGTGTTGCTGATGATTTAAGAGACAACCTTATCAGAGATGACCGCTTGGTGGTTAAAATCAAATCGTCTGGGTATTTTTCAGATCCAAAAATAAGACCTGATGGCAAGATTGTTGATATCTCTAAGGCTAGCCGAAGTGCCGCGGAAGAGCTCCTTAAGGAGAAGGCGGGCAACCTTCTCAAGGGGCTTCTAAAGTGAGCTTTATTTACAAGCGGCTAGCGGCTTGCTTAGCGAAATAAGTAATGATGATGTCAGCGCCGGCGCGCTTGATGCCAATGAGGGACTCCATCATGACGGCATCTTCATCTAGCCAACCATCTCTAGCGGCTGCTTTTATCATTAGATATTCGCCACTGACTTGGTAGGCGGCAACAGGCAAGGTGGTTGTGTTGCGAACCTGTGAGATGACATCAAGGTAAGGGCCTGCAGGTTTGACCATGACAATGTCAGCACCCTCTTCTTCATCAATGAGGGTCTCTCTTATTGCTTCGTGAGCATTTGCCGGATCCATTTGATAGGTTTTTTTGTCGCCAGCTTTGGGCGTTGATTCTAATGCGCCACGAAACGGGCCATAATAAGCAGATGCATATTTAGCGGTGTAGGCAAGAATGGAGACATCCTGAAAGCCTTCCGTATCTAGTGTTGTGCGAATCGCTTCGACACGTCCATCCATCATGTCTGATGGCGATACGATATCAGCTCCTGCACGAGCATGACATAGCGCTTGCTGGCATAAGACTTCAACGGTCTCGTCATTGATGATTTCAAAATCTCCTTTGTCGTTCTTGGTAACGAGACCATCGTGACCATCACTATTGTAAGGATCGAGAGCTACGTCAGTGATAACACAAAGATCGGGATGAGCTGTTTTGAGTGCATGAATGGCACGGGGGATAAGTCCATCGTCATTGTGGCATTCAGCGGCATCAGAGCTTTTTAGGTTTTCTGAGATAGCTGGAAAAATAACCACGGCTGATATGCCCATGGCATGAGCTTCGCCAGCTTCCTTGACCAGGCCATCGATAGACCATCTGCTGCAGCCTGGCATCGAGTCGATCGATTCGTCTATATTCTTATCATGCACGAAAAGCGGATAAATAAAATCTGACGATGTTAGTGTGGTTTCGCGAACGAGAGCACGTACAGCGGGTGATTTGCGATTGCGGCGCGGGCGTATCATATTTGTATTATCGTCGTTACAGTGGCTATTTTCAAGCAGGAATCAATAAGCTATGATTGGCTAAGTTCGTAGCCATCTGGATTGTCTTTGATAGCCCACCCAGCGGATAGGAGCTTATCACGTAGCTGATCTGAAGTGGCCCATTCTTTGTTTTGTTTCGCCTGCCAGCGTTGTTCAGCAAGTTCTTGAATATCAGCGGGGATACTTGATGATTCCTCTTCGACGGGAAGCTCGAGCCCTAGAGTGTTGAGTATTGTGTCAAAGGCAGCAAGGTTTGGAGCTGCGCTGGCCTTGTCCAGCTTCTGGGCTGCCTTGACACCAGAGAAGAGGTGGCCTAATGCAGCTGGGGTGTTGAGATCTTGATTGAGTGCCTCCCAGGCAGGAGCAAATGCGGAACTCTCGATCGATACAGAAATATCGACTTCGTTGTCTGAGAGAGCGGCCAGTGACTCACGACCTTTGGCAAGCTTGTGCAATGCTTCTTTAGCGGCATGCAGCGAGTCGAGGGTGAAGTTGAGTTGTTTGCGATAGTGTCCAGATATCAGGACGTAGCGAACTTCCATGGCGGAGTAGCCTTTTTGAGCAAGATCGTCGATGGTGTAGAGGTTGCCGAGCGACTTGGACATTTTGCCTCCATCGACCATAAGGTGGGTAATATGAAACCAATGAGCTGCAAAATCACCACCGCAGCTGCAGCGTGATTGAGCAATTTCATTCTCGTGATGAGGAAATACGAGGTCGACGCCTCCAGAGTGT
>JAQXBQ010000161.1 GCA_029252325.1 Akkermansiaceae bacterium | reverse complement strand
GTTTTCTTTGCTACTCAAAAACATCACCCATACGGGTTATCCACAAGTGCACTGGATCATATTCGTGTCAATCACTTGAAATATCGGCAATTAACGATTGCGTATTAATTACATTTAATATGAATTATCTTACCCGCATTACCTTTCTCGTATTCGCAATCTTGATCTGTATAGCTCCAGCGCAAGCTAAGAAAAAAATCCTCTTTCTTGCTGGTCCACCAAGCCACGCTAACGGAGAACATGAATTCCGTGCTGGTTGCATGCTACTCGCTGACGCGCTCAATCAAAGTGGTCTCGACCTAGAAGCCAAGGTACACTGGTATGGATGGCCCAAAGACGAATCAATTTTCGAGGGAGTTGATGCCTGCGTCATCTATGCAGATGCCGGCGGAAGACTTGGTAAAAAAGTAGCGTTCCTAGATAAGAAAGTTAAAGCCGGCATGGGCATCATGTTCATGCACTACGGGGTTCACCCCTCCAAAGAAGTAGGCGAAAAATATTTCAAACCATGGATCGGAGGCTTCATGGAAACCGGTTGGTCAGTAAACCCGCACTGGATTGCTGATATGACAGCCAGAGATGGCCACCCCGTTGCCCGAGGCCTCGACAAGCCCATCACTGCCTATGATGAGTTCTACTACAACATGCGCTTCCCGACTAAAGAGGAATGTGATTGCTGTCACCCCCTAGCGACAGCAATACCTACCGCAGAAAAAACCATCCGCTACATCAACCTCTGGAATGAACACGGCGAAAATTGTTTCGGCACTGAGCAAGCTCTCATGTGGTGTCGTGATCCCAAAGTCGAGAATGGAGGCCGCGGTATCGGCTTTGTTGGCGGCCACTACCATCGTAACTGGGCCATTGATGACTTCCGCAAGCTCGTCCTCAACTCAATCGTCTGGTTAGCACGCGGCCAAGTTCCTGATGGCGGCGTCAAGTCTGAGCCCATCACCCTCGCCATGCTTAACGCTAATCTTGATCGCCCTGTCAAAGGTAAACCAGTGCAACTCCCTACCCCCGAGCTCCTGACACAAAAGCCGATGAAACAGCCCAATCTGAAAGCTCGGGCCGCGGCAAAGCTTAAGGCTCAACAAGAAAAAGATCGCAAAAACAAAGCCGCATCAAATGCCAAAGCATTAACAGATGCTAAAAAAGAAGCCCCTGCTAGCAACGAGTCATCATCACTTTACCAGAGCCCTAAACTGCGGGCCTCGAATCAAAAGCGAAGCCATGAGCTCAGCGTTAACATCAAAGGGCTGTCTCAAATCCAGCTCCATGTGAGCGACCTTGGCGCCAAAGATCACGACTGGGCCAATTGGATCAACCCCACATTCATTGGCGCAGATGGCAAATCCACCCCTGTCGAAAAGAAACATGTCGCTCGTGCCACTCAGGCTTGGGGCAGCCTCAAATACAACCTCAATGTTGACAACAAAGCTCTCACCCTAGACGGCAAGAAATACGATAACGGCCTCGGCACCCACGCCACCTCCACCATTGTTCTCAACGTCCCAGATGGCAGCATCACCTTCACTGCATTAGCAGGTCTCGACGACAGCAGCGCGCTTCGTAATGGCAAACCCACTTCCGCATCCGTTCGCTTTTCTGTCCACAAACCTGGACCTATCACTCATCCCATTGAAACCGAATGGGAATCCAACTTTGAGCCTGAGTATGTAAATCTCGACCAGTTTGCCCTCCCAGACGATCTTGAAGTCACTATCTGGGCGACGTCCCCTCACCTCTACAACCCCACCAACATGGACATCGACCACAAAGGTCGCATTTGGGTTGCAGAAGGAGTCAACTACCGTCGCCATAACGGGCGCCGGCCTGGTGGAGATCGTATCGCTGTGCTAGAAGACACTAATGGTGATGGTCATTGCGACAAGTCACACACCTTCGTTCAGGAGAAAGGCCTCATCGCTCCACTTGGAGTAGCTGTCTTTGACAATGTCATCTATGTCTCACAACCACCCGAGCTACTCGTCTACACCGATGTCAATCGAGACCTCAAATTCGACCCTGCTGTCGACAAACGCGAGGTCCTCCTCACCGGCTTCAATGCACGAAATCACGACCACTCCCTCCACTCACTTACCGCTGGCCCTGATGGCAAATTCTATTTCAACAATGGCAACTGTGGAGCCATCTTCAAAGATCGTTCCGGCAAAAACTTCTACATGGGCGGCCCCTACAAAGGTGGTGGAGGTGATTGGTTTGTCGATCACATTGCAGCATCTGGCAAACGCTCCGACGACGGCCACATCTGGTCATCAGGATTTACCGTCCGCATGAACCCCGACGGCACCGATTGTGAAATTGTTGGTCAAGGATATCGCAACTCATACGAGCAGTCCCTCGATTCATTCGGCAACGCCTTTCAGAATGACAACGATGACCCCCCGGCCTGCCGTGTCTCCTACATACTTGAGTATGGCTCAGCAGGATACTTCACTCGTAATGCCAAGCGCATGTACAAGAGCGTCAAACGCCCTGGACAAGACCACGGAAGAGCGCACTGGCGCCAAGATGATCCAGGAACCATGGATGTCGGACACATCTACGGAGGAGGCTCACCGACTGGTGTCACCATGTATGAAAACGGAGCTCTTCCCGAGCGTTTTAATGGGGCTTTCTTCTCTGCCGAGCCGGGCAAGAACACCATCTTTCATTATCATCCCACACCCCAAGGTGCCACCTTCAAGCTCGAGCAGCGCAACCTGATCACATCCAATCCAGACAAAAATTACGCGGGATCTGACTTCGTAGGCCGTGGCAAAGGTAATCACGATCAAAACAAGATCCTCTTCCGCCCCTCAGACATCAGTGTAGGACCTGACGGCGCCATCTATATCTGCGACTGGTATGACCCACGTGTTGGTGGTCACGGAGATAGTGACCGCTCTTGCTCCGGAACCATCTACCGCATCGCCCCCAAAGGATTCAAAAGCAAAGCACCTAGTTTCAACCTAGAAACCATTGATGGTGCGATCACTGCCCTCAGCAGCCCAGCCATCAACACTCGCCACTTAGGCTTACGCGCCCTCAAAAAACACGGAGAGAAATCACTACCAGCACTTACCAAGCTTCTCAAACACAGCAACAAACATATTGCTGCTCGTGCCATTTGGCTCCTGCCCCACCTTGGAGAGAAAGGAAAAGCCGAGTGCATCAAGCTACTCAAGTCTGATCACGCTCACATTCGCCTCACAGCCTACCGAGCCCTGCGCCGCATCAACCCGATAGGTTCACAAGGCACAGCTATCATACCATTTGCAAAACAGCTCGCCAATGATCCAGACCCTGGCATCCGTCGCGATGTCGCCCTCTCCCTGCGTGATTTACCTGCAGCAGACACCAAATCTATCTTTACCACCCTGGCACCCCAAGTGGATCACAACGATAAAAACGCCATCGAGGCCATTGGTCTCGGTGCAGCAAACCAAGAGAACGAAATTTGGCTAGCTATCAGGGAGTCAATGAACCCCGGAGAGCCTCACCAGTGGTCAGACCAATTTGCCAAGCTTACCTGGCGCCTCTGGCCATCCGTTGCCGTTGATAATCTCAAAGCACGAGCACTGCACCCCTCACTCTCTCCTGAAGATCGTAAGCTTACCGTCGAATCTCTTGCCTTCATCAATCATAAATCATCCGTCGAGGCTATGCTTGAGCTCGCCGATGATGAGCGCACCAAAGCAGACGCATCCTATTGGCTACTTCGGAATGGTCACGGAGAGTGGCGCTCCTACAACATCGCAGGAGAGCTCAAAACACGAGGTATCTATGACCCTTCCAAGATTAAGCCCGTTGCCGTAACTGTCCCGGCCCCCACTGCGAAGCCAAGCTACACAGTTGATGATGTTATAGCTCTCAAAGGCGACATCGCTCGCGGCAGAGCTAGCATGACAAGATGCATCATGTGTCACCAAGTTGGTGAGCCTACCCTTGCTGGGCCAAGCTATGGCCCAGCACTCAAAGGATGGGGCACAGGTCAGCCTAGCGAAGTCATTGCACGTGCCATCGTTGAACCATCTCACGATATCGCCCACGGTTATGGTGGCCGTGTCGTTAAACTCAAAACAGGAGGAGAAATTCATGGACTCATTACCACTGACTCTGACCCCACCATCATCAAATCAACCGGTGGCCTGACTCAGATGATCCCCCGCGGACTAATTAACGGCAGGCCTGGGAATCTTAATCGCTCCCTCATGTTATCTGCTGATCAGCTTGGACTCACAGCACAAGACGTTGCAGACATCGTCGCTTACATGAAGCAGTGGAAATAAAGCCCCCGGTCCCACCCCCTCCCTGGTTATCGGCTGATTATCAACCGGCTAACCAGCCCCCGCTCACCTTGGTTTCCATGGTCTCGATCACATTGCAGACAGCCTTAGCTCTCTCATCAGTTGGAGTTTAGCGTTTGACCGCCCCCTGATTCTTGCTATTTCTTTGTTGTTAATCATTTCTAATATTTCATCTACAACTATATAACCATGTCTAACGAATCAAAGTGCCCTTTTAACCATGCCGCGGGCGGCGGAACCACAAACGACAACTGGTGGCCTGACCACCTCAAGGTCGAGCTTTTGCACCAGCACTCGGCCAAGTCCGACCCCATGGATCAGGACTTTGATTACGCAAAAGAATTTGCCAGCCTCGACTACGACGCACTCAAACAAGACCTTGCCAGCCTAATGACCGATTCACAGGACTGGTGGCCGGCAGACTATGGCCACTACGGCCCCTTCTTCATCCGCATGGCATGGCATAGTGCGGGAACCTACCGCACCGGAGATGGGCGTGGCGGTGGCGGCAGAGGTCAGCAGCGCTTTGCACCACTCAATAGCTGGCCCGATAATACCAGCCTCGACAAAGCACGCAGATTACTCTGGCCCATCAAACAAAAATACGGTCGCAAAATCTCTTGGGCCGACCTCATGATTCTGACTGGCAACGTAGCCCTAGAAACCATGGGCTTCAAAACCTTCGGCTTTGGCGCAGGTCGCAGTGATACCTGGGAGCCGGATCTCGATGTTTATTGGGGCTCTGAGCAAGAATGGCTCGATGACAAGCGCTACACCGGTGAGCGTGACCTCGAAAATCCACTTGCCGCCGTTCAGATGGGACTCATCTACGTCAACCCTGAAGGCCCAAATGGTCACCCTGACCCCGTAGCAGCCGCACACGATATCCGTGAGACATTTGCCCGCATGGCAATGAATGACGAGGAAACCGTAGCCCTCATCGCAGGTGGTCACACCTTTGGTAAAACCCACGGTGCCGGACCTGCAGACCACGTAGGAGCCGAGCCAGAAGCTGCCAGCATCGAAGAGCAAGGCCTCGGATGGGCCAGTAGTTACGGCTCAGGAAAAGCAGGCGACGCCATCACCAGCGGCCTCGAGGTCACCTGGACCACGACCCCAACGAAGTGGAGCAACAACTACCTTGAAAACCTCTTTGGTTACGAGTGGGAACTCACCAAGAGCCCTGCTGGAGCCAACCAGTGGAAGCCCAAAGATGGAGCTGGTGAAGGCACCGTGCCTCATGCCCATGACACAGATCAAAAGATCGCCCCCTCCATGCTCACCACAGACCTCTCCCTGAGGTTTGACCCAGAGTATGAGAAAGTCTCTCGTCGCTTCCTTGAGAACCCCGACCAATTCGCTGATGCCTTCGCTCGTGCATGGTTCAAGCTCACCCACCGTGACATGGGGCCTCGCGAGCTCTATCTGGGACCAGAAGTCCCTGCCGAAGAGCTTATCTGGCAAGACCCACTTCCCGGTGCTGAGGGTTCCCTCATCGACAGTGATGACATCACTACACTCAAGGAAAAGGTCCTCGCCTCTGGATTAGCGCTCTCTAATCTTGTGTCTGCCGCCTGGGCGTCAGCATCCACCTTCCGCGGCTCTGACAAGCGCGGTGGTGCCAATGGTGCCCGCATTCGCTTAGCTCCGCAGAAGGACTGGGAAGTCAATCAGCCTGAGACCCTTGCTAACACCCTCAGTGCTTTAGAAAGCATCCAGACAGAGTTCAACGCCTCAGCATCAGCTGGCAAACAAGTATCCCTGGCTGATCTTATTGTCTTAGCTGGCTGTGCCGGTGTCGAGCAAGCTGCCAAAAATGCTGGTCACCAGGCGAAGGTCCCGTTCAGCCCAGGCCGTGTGGATGCAAGTCAGGACCAGACTGATGTTGAGTCCTTCGAAGCACTTGAGCCACCTGCAGATGGATTCCGCAACTACCTCAAGAAGAGCTACACCCTACCCTCGGAAACGCTCCTCATTGACAAAGCTCAGCTGCTCACCCTCACAGCCCCTGAGATGACCGTTCTCGTTGGTGGCATGCGTGTGCTCAATACCAATGCTGATGGTTCCCCTGCGGGAGTTCTCACTGAGCGTCCTGAGACCCTCAGCAACGACTTCTTTGTCAACCTACTCGACATGAATACCGAGTGGAAGGCAGCCTCACCCTGCAAAAACTTCTTCCAAGGCCATGACCGTAAAACCGGTGAGGTCAAATGGGCCGCCACCAGGACCGATCTTATCTTTGGATCCGATTCACAACTGCGTGCCATTGCTGAGGTCTACGGCTGTTCCGATTCAGAAGAGAAATTCATCAACGACTTCGTTGCCGCATGGGATAAAGTCATGAACCTAGATCGTTTCTAAGACACCTCAAAAATCTCCTGGGCCCTCAGAGGCTCAGGAGTAAGAGCTTAGTCATATCCATGACAAGCAAAGGCTCCTATACAGGTTAGCCTGCGAGAAAGTTTGCCCACTCCCCTTGTACTGAGTGGCTACGTATTCAATTAC
>JAQXBQ010000150.1 GCA_029252325.1 Akkermansiaceae bacterium | reverse complement strand
GGTTTTCAGGGGGTTTTTTTATCTTATTTTAGCACAGAGAAAGATACTATAATTCGCGCTTCCATGAACTACTAAGCTTTGCACGTCAGTCATCAGCTAATTCTATGATTCATTGTTTTCTTTTTCACAAATTCAGCATATCCCACTGCTGTCCTTGAGGCTGCCATATCCATGAATAATAGAATCGATACCACATTTCAGAAACTCCAAGAAAACAATGAGGCTGCATTTGTTGCCTACGTGTGCGCAGGCGATCCCGATTATGATAGCTCCCTCGACATCGTCAGATCCTTGGCCGATGCGGGTGCCGACATCATTGAGCTAGGCGTCCCCTTTTCTGACCCCCAAGCCGACGGGGTTGTCAACCAACTTGCTGCGGAGCGATCGTTAAAGGCCGGCATGTCCGTGCATAAGCTGATGGATTTGATCAAGGATTTCCGCACAACTCATGATACTGCCATCGTGCTGTTTACCTACCTCAATCCTGTCTATGCCTACGGCTATGAACAATTCCATGCAGACGCTGCTGCGGCAGGTGCAGACGGCATCTTGCTACTAGATCTACCACCAGATGAAATCGCCAACAACAAAGAGCTCACCAGTTCTGAAGGCCTAAAGCACATCACGCTGGTCTCGCCGTCCACTCCCACCGAGAGAAAGCAAATGCTTGCAGCTCAGTCAGAGGGCTTCATCTATGCGGTTTCAAGAATGGGTGTCACAGGAGCTCAAGAGGCCCCATCTTCAGGGATCGGCGATTTAGTCTCTTCAATCAAGGCATACACTGACACCCCTGTGTGTGTTGGCTTTGGAATCAGCTCCCCCGAACAAGCAGCCGATGTCGCCGCCGCCTCGGACGGTGCCGTTGTAGGTTCAGCCATAGTCAATCAGGTAGCCAAGTATGCAGGCCAGCCCAACCTCGCTGACATGGTACGTGACTTTACAGCTCCGCTCATAGCCGCAACCAAAAACAAAAGCGTAACATGAAATTATCATTTCATAAAATGAACGGCGCCGGTAATGACTTCGTTGTCATTGATAATCGATCCCTCGATACAAACCTAAATCGCCAACAAATCGCCCAACTCTGTGATCGTCAACGCGGCGTCGGTGCGGATGGTTTACTTGCCGTCGAACCTGCTGAAGCTGGAGCCGACTTTAAATTTCGCTATTACAATGCTGATGGTGGAGAAGCTGAAATGTGTGGTAATGGTGCCCGCTGCTTTGGTAAATACACCGCCATGCTCACTGGCGAAAACACCAAGCATGTTACATTCGAAACTATTGCTGGCACGCTCAGCGCCGACATTATCGGGGACAACGTGCGCATAGCCATGTCAGACCCTTTTGACTTGGCGTTGAATGCTGACCTTCAAGTCGATGACCTTGATAGCGACATCCATATCATCAATACCGGAGTACCTCACACAGTCGTTTTCACCGAAGACCTCAAAAAATTTGATGTGTTAGGCCTCGGCGCAGCCATACGCTATCATGATTATTTTGCGCCCAAGGGCACAAATGCTAACTTCACAACCATTCTCAGCGATCAACACATCGCCATTCGCACCTATGAACGAGGTGTCGAGGGAGAAACATTGGCCTGTGGCACAGGAATGACTGCCTGCGCACTTATTCACCACCTCCTCAACGGCGCAGCCTCCCCCATCAGTGTCGATGTCGAAGGTGGCGAGACCCTAGAGATTGGCTTTATTCCAGGATCCAATCAAAGCTTCACCAGCGTGACCCTTACTGGACCTGCCGACTTCGTATTTCAAGGCATCATCACCATTTAAACTCTATCCTATTCTAAATTAATTATGTTCCAAGGAACCCATACAGCACTCATTACCCCATTTCGTAACGGTGAAGTTGACACTGAAGCCTTTCGTTCGCTCATAGAGCGCCAAATTGAAGGCGGAGTCGACGGCATTGTCCCCTGCGGCACCACTGGCGAATCCCCTACACTGGGCCGCAAAGAACACCTGCGTGTTATCGAACTAGCCGTTGAATGCGCAGCTGGCCGCATCAAGGTCATCGCTGGCACGGGCGCCAACGCTACATCTGAAGCCATACACCTCACTACTGAAGCAGCGAAGCTTGGCGTCGATGCCACACTTCAAGTTTGCCCCTATTACAACAAACCATCCCAGGAAGGCCTCTACCAACACTACAAAGCAATCGCCCAATGCTCTGATCTACCGATTATGCTCTACAGTATCCCCGGCCGCTCGGTCATTGAAATTGCCGTCGACACTATTGCCAGGCTCGCCGCTAATTGCCCGACTATTATTGCCAACAAAGAGGCGGGAGGTGACCCCGAGCGTGTCACACAAATCAAAGCGGCATTGCCAGATGACTTTCAAATTTTATCTGGTGACGATCCTCTCACTATTGAATTCATGAAGCGTGGCGCTGTGGGTCTCGTTTCCGTTGCAACCAATATAATTCCCGCCATCATGTCTGGGCTTGTGCGTGATATGAGCGAAGGGCGTATTGAGGATGCAGAGGACACACAGGCACAATACGAGCCTCTTTTTTCAACCCTCATGTCTATCGACACCAATCCAGTCCCGATCAAATCAGCTGTAGCGATGCAAGGTCATTGTACAGATGAGATCCGACTACCCCTCGTCAATTTATCACCCGAAAACCAAGCCATCCTTCGTGACACCCTAGCCAGTTACGGGCTCATCTAACATTATTCAAAAAATGACTAAGCTACTAATCACAGGAGCCAGCGGCCGCATGGGAGAAACTCTCATTCAAGCTGGAAAAGACAACATCGACTCCGATGTCACATCTACCCACGATATCGGTCAGGATCTTAACAACGCCTTTAAAAACGTTGATGCCGCCATTGATTTTACCGCGCACCACTTCACCAAAGAAGTGATAGATGCCGCGCTAGAATCAAAAACCCCGCTTGTTATCGGCACAACTGGTCACAGTGATGAAGAAAAATGCTATATCACAGAAGCATCAAAAACCCTACCCATTGTATTTGCTCCAAACTTTTCCATCGGTGTCAACACACTCTTCTGGCTTACCCGTAAAGCAGCTGAAGTGTTAGGCAACGACCGCTTTGACATCGAAGTCACAGAAATGCATCACCGCCATAAAATTGATGCCCCATCCGGGACCGCCCGCCGCCTACTAGAAATCCTAAATGAAGAAACTGGCACCAGTTATGATGATGATGTTGCTCACGGTAGAGTAGGCAACATCGGAGCACGACCCAACCGTGAAATTGGCATGCACACTCTTCGCGGCGGCGATGTCGTCGGTGACCATACCGTTATGTTTGCCGCTGATGGTGAGCGCATCGAACTCACCCACAAGGCATCAAGCCGAATGACATTTGCATCAGGTGCTGTTCGGGCTGCCATTTGGTTGCAGGAGAAGCCTGCTGGCCTCTACGACATGCAAGATGTCCTTGGTCTCAAATAAAACCTCATACAAAAAACCGTGGCCACTCGTGTAGGCATCGCCCTTGGATCCAATTTGTCCTCCCCTGAGGGTGATTGCTTATCAAACATTGTGGCTGCCCGCGACTTACTGGCTGGACTAATGCCTCCACTCGAGCGCATCAAGCAAGCACCAGTCTATCAATCTGAACCGCTCGATTGTCCAGAAGGTTCGCCTGTGTTTTTAAATACCGTTATCGAAATTGGTTACGCTGGCTCTCCAATCGATCTCCTCCACAGCACCCAAGCCATCGAGAAAAAACTCGGACGCGATACCGTTCACCTGAGAAACGCACCACGCGTCATCGACATTGATATCCTCTATTTTGGGTCTGAGTCTCATCACCAGCCCAAATTGATCATCCCTCATCCGGAAATGACCCACAGACGTTTCGTGCTCCAGCCCCTCGCTGATATTTGTCCTAGGCTCGTTTTACCCGACAATAGCAACACCATTGCAGATCACCTGCAACACCTTGACTCTGATGAAGCTCCACTTAGTCTAGTCAAGGAAGAGTGGTAACCCGCTGAGTCACTCGAGCTAATAAGACATCAAGCCAATGAATGCCCACGACAAAGCAAAAGCCATCAGCAATAGGAAAAACGGCGGGCACCGGATCTCAGCCCTCACCGCTTACGATTATCCTACCGCTAGGCTCCTAGACGAAGCTGGTGTCGACATGATCCTTGTCGGCGATTCGCTCGGGATGGTTGTATTAGGTTTCCCAGACACAACCCATGTCACCCTTGAAATGATGGTTCATCACACCGCCGCTGTAGCGCGCGGAGTCAACAAAGCCCTTGTCATTGGTGACATGCCCATCAACAGCTACGACACCCCATCCCAAGCACTAACAACCGCTCAAGCATTGGTGCAGGCGGGAGCCGACGTCGTCAAGCTCGAGGGCGGCATTCGTCAGATTGAAAAAATCAGCGCTATCATCAAGTCAGGCATTCCAGTTATCGGTCACCACGGCATGCTACCCCAGAGAGTGCTAGAAGAAGGTGGCTACAAAAAGAAAGGCAAAACCGAAGAGGAATCCTGCGCCATTATGGAAGGAGCCCTCGCTCTACAAGAAGCTGGATGCTTCGCCATTGTTTTGGAAAGCGTCGTGCCTGAGCTCGCTGAGAAAATCACAGCCAAGCTCAAGATTCCGACCATCGGCATCGGCTGCAAACCAAAGTCCGGCCAACAGACCTGCGACGGCGAAGTCGCCGTCATCACCGACCTCATCGGATCCTATCCTTGGTTCGTTCCGCCTTTTGCCAAGCCGCAGGCTAATGTCGCAGGCGAAATTTCACAGGCCGTTCGAGCTTACATTTCATCGATCTGAAGCTATTATTCTTGAGTTACTATCCTGCGATCCATTGCCTTCTCCTGATAAGATAGCAGCTCTCGAAGCTCGAATGACATCACTCGGAATCACTGAGGACACCCTCATTGAGAAATTCATCCAAGGCAGCGGCAGCGGTGGCCAGAAAATCAACAAAACCGCCTCATGCGTCTATCTCAAGCACTCACTCTCCGGCATTGAAGTGAAGTGCCAGCAGCAACGCTCACGCGAGCTCAACCGCTTCCTCGCACGCCGTGAGCTCTGCGAGCGTCTCGAAGAAATACGAGACGGCAAAAAATCAGCCCGTAAGCAAGCCCAAGAAAAAATACGGCGACAGAAACGCCGCCGTTCTCGCCGTGCCAAAAACCGCATGCTTGATGACAAGTCAAAACAGTCACAGAAAAAAAACTTGCGCAAACCACCTAACAAAAACGATTAAGTGCCCCGTCACCTTGACCGCATCAATACCTTTGCTCAAGCTCGTCAGCCACTCAACCTCCCTCACCAGATGGCCCTTCAGCATCCAGTTTCTTCAAGGCCTGCGTTAAGTGATTTCTCGCTGCCTTTTTCTTGTCAGCAGATAGCTCATCGGGATTAACGTAAAGCAACAGGCCTTTGCCTTTGTAACGATAAGAGTGGTGTTGGCTCGCATCTGGGTTTGTAATATCTTTCATGGCAAATGCCCGCACCTCACGCTTGATCCCTTTGATATTGGATAACTGCACCTCACTTGCATCGACAAAATCCTCAACGAGATGATAGGTTTCACCAGACATCAATACACTTCCAGGCTTGGCCAGAGCCTCGAGGCGTGCAGCCAAGTTCACCTCTGCCCCAATAATGGTGTAGTCCATACGCTGATCTGAGCCAAAGTTGCCCACATTGCAGAAGCCGGTATTAATACCAATTCTTATTTGCAAGGCATTCTCCATGCCTTCTGAGCGCCATTTTCCAGCCAAATACTGCATCTTTGTCTGCATTTCCATGGCCATGCGCACACACGCACGGGCATCCTCGGAGACTCCCTCGGTTTCCGGATCGCCAAAAAAGATCACCATTGCGTCACCGATGAACTTGTCAATGGTCGCACCGTGCTTGATCGCAATATCTGACATCTCAGAGAAGTAAGAATTTAGCAGATATGTCAGATCCTCGGGCTGCATGTCCGTTGAAATATCGGTAAAACCAGTCAGGTCAGTGAAGCAGACTGTCAGTTTCTTGCGCTCCGTTTTGATCTCAGCTTGTTGTTTACCACTGAAAATGGACTGGTAAATCTGAGGAGACAGGAATTTGGCTAGCTCACTTGAAAGTTTTTCCAACTGGTTGGTTCGATCCGTTACGATCTGAAAGTTTTCACTCAGCGAACTAGCCATCTTGTCAAATGAGATGGCAAGAGTCTTAATCTCTTGAAAATCACTATGAGGGACATCAATGTCTTTCCCCTTTTCAATATCGTTGGCAAGTCTGCGACTAACGTCACCGAGCAGTCGCAGTGGTGTAGCAAATTCCCTACTAACCAATATAGCTACGATAATGGCAAATGCCGTCAGTGCAAAAAGAATCATAAAGGCTCTAAGGTTACGCTGATGCAAATTGGCTACCACTGGTGCAGCACTGTGCTCGACGACAATCGAGGTCACAACCCCACTGCCATGCAGCTTTTTCTCATGAATGTAGCACGCCTTATTCCACCAGACCATTAATGGCATTCCGTTACGCGGGGGTAGCCAGACGTCTACTCCGTCAGAAGTTTGTATGCGCTGACCATCACCAGTAGTATGAACCTCGCCCACTTTTGCAAGAACGCGGCCATCATAGCCAATAAGAGCCATTCCGAGCATATCATTCATACCAAGATACCCGACAAGATCTAACTCCTTCAGCTTTGACGCCGGCTCTGTGGCCAATGCATTATCATCTGCTAATTGCTTGGCCGCATAATCAACGAATTTTGCAACCAAGCCAATTGAGTCCGCGATAGCTCTCTCGGAATCGACCTTGGATCGTCTTGTTTCCATCGCAATCAGTATAATGCCAGGTATCAAAATGGATACCAACAGACAATTAAAGATCATCCCTGCAAGGGAAACTCCAGGTGAAGCGCGCACAACTCGGCAACCGATAACGAGCACAGATGCTGCAATAGCCGCATTCAATACACCATTAACCGTCTGCTTGAGCGCTATCATGATGCTAACCATCAAGGGCAATTCTAACATCCCTCGATAAAGCAAGATCACAAGAGGTATACCTACAAGCACCCAAAAAACACCATCGGCCAAGGCGAGGTGTTTGACACGTCTACGCGCAAAATAAACAAATACAACTTCTGCAACAAAAACAATCGCAGCATATGGATGCCCCCACAAGTAGCACGTGTAAGCACCAGCGGATAAAGCTACCAAAAGTGCGGCAATCGGCCCGAGATATGCCAAAGCACAAAGAGCTGCCACCGAGCCAAATATAAAGTCCACCCCGAAAAATAAGGGTATGTGTAGGTGGTTACCAACAACCCCTAGCAGACAGAGTAAGAGTGTCAGAAAAACCCAATGATACAAACTACGAGGTCGTGTATCTTCATTGGTTCGGTCGTTCATAGATAAATCTAAAATTCAATACTCATCCCAAGCGCGACCCCGCTTCCTTTTAAATTAGGGTTTGAGGATTCAAAGCCGTTGTATCGATATTCCAGCAAAAGATTCATGCTGTCGTTGAGCTTGTAATTGAGTTGAGGCTCAATCACCCACTGATCAGAACCCCCATCTATGAAGTTGATGTCTGCAAATCCTGATAGCGACAACTTCTCTGAAAAGGGAATAAAATAACTAAGGCTAAGCTGCCGGTTATCACTGTCCGTCTGGTAGGGATACATTCTCAATTGTAAACTTGCCTCTTTCCCCCACGGAAGTTCTATTTTACGCGAGATGTAGGGACCAAAGCGGAATAGATCATTGTCAGACCCGTTAAAATTATTGAACTCCGTCAACAGTCCTACACCTTTCAGCCCGAAGATCCGCTCTTCTGGGATTTCATGCAAAAGCCTGTATTCCATGAAAAACCTCTCTAGGTCATATCTATTCCCTTCATTCTGATCACCGTTAAAATCCGTGAACCCCCACAACTTAAAATCCCAGGGAAGCTGAGCCGCTGTATTGACCGACAAGGTGTTGTAATCACGAGAGTCGAGGTAATAAGCAATTGAGTTGTTCACCCTCTTTCCGTCAGCAAGACTCGATGCAGCAAAACATAACAAAAAACAAAACAAGTAGGCAGCCGGTCGAAAACAAATCATATTTCCTGATAATTAAAAGGTATGAGAAATCAATACACCAAGCATAACCTTATGCCAAGCTATATATGAACGCCTCAATCCCCTATCCAAAAGTCAACCCAAACAGCTCGATGATCAGACCCTAGGTCAGGCCCCACTCTTCGCGTATCAACCCGAAGCCCCCTACTATAACAGATATGGTCAATGGGAATACCAAAAAAGAATGTGGGCAAGGCATACCAGGTAGGCTGTAAGTCTCGACCCTTTGCACTATCCTCAAGCTGTGCCGATAACAAAAAGTTTCTAAAATGTGGTGACCACGGCGTCATGTTGAAGTCACCTGCCACAATCGTTTTCGTCGCGACCGAGTTATGGGCTATACTTTCAGCCAACCTCTGCATGTGGCTATTGCGCAACCCACTCACCTTAGCATTGATCGGGGGGTACGGGTGTGTTCCTATAAGCCTAACTCTCTCCTCTCCGACCAGTACCACAGCATCGATCGAAGGTATTGTTGCCGTATATTCAGAAATTTTCACTTCCTTGAATGGTGTCTTACTCAGCAAGGCTATGCCGAAATTCCCGGATTGAATCTCATTCTTTTGATGAGGGTAGATGTCTCTCATCTTTTTCAAAGTCGGCTCCCAATCAGGGCTAGTCTCCAACATAAAAACAAAATCAGCATCTATCTCACGCAAGTAAGCCTCTACCTCATTACAGCAGCGGTTACTCGAGAGCACATTAAAGTTCATCAATCGAAACGACTCGCTCATTTCTTTTCCTCCGCTAGCAGAATCAGGAGGCGCCATGCAATAAGGAAAAACAATCCAAAGGTTAAGGGCTGCAGCTACCCCCGCAATACTAGACCAGCGGAAATTACGCCATAGTAGAAGAAGCAGTGTGGCGACGACCAAATACAAGGCATACTGAACTCTGAAATTTGCCAATGTATCCATCAGCCAATGCCAGCGCGCACCAAAGGCAAGCAAACTAGCCACAGCGGCAAGACGAACGCCCACCTTGAGTAAACTTAATAGGTGCCTGCAGAGCCGAGGCATAAAAGATTCTTTCTGCACAAGAAATGATTATCCTTAAAATCTGGCATAGTGGCAATTTTGAATTGCCTTAATTTTTCAACCTTCGCTTCGTGGCTGGATGGAGTCATCAAGAACCAGCCCTGACGCAATTGAAGCTCTCAGGCCCTAAAAACGAGGAAGAGTTCATATCTCATGGCTCAAAGGTATTTCTCGTGACTAATTCATCTTGAATATTAAATCTCAAGCATCCAATCTCCACTCATGCAGCAATACCTCGACCTCCTCAGAGACGTTCTCGACAACGGCGAGTCCCGCACAGATCGCACCGGCACCGGCACCGTCTCCGTCTTTGGTCGCCAAGCTCGCTTTGACCTCCGTGAAGGTTTCCCCTGCCTCACCACTAAGAAACTTCACCTCCGCTCGATCATACATGAGCTGCTCTGGTTCCTCAAAGGAGAGACAAACATTACCTACCTGAAAGAAAATGGGGTTCGTATCTGGGATGAGTGGGCTGACGAAAACGGGGAACTAGGCCCCGTCTACGGCCAACAATGGCGTGCTTGGGAAGGTGACGACGGCGAGATTATTGATCAAATCGAGCGCCTGATTGACGGGCTCAAAAACAATCCCCACTCACGCAGGCATCTGGTTTCCGCATGGAATGTAGGCAAGGTTGACAAAATGGCTCTCCCTCCCTGTCACATGCTCTTTCAGTTCTACGTTCATGACATCGACTCAGACAAACCCGGTCTCTCATGCCAGCTTTACCAGCGCAGCGCCGACCTCTTCCTTGGCGTTCCTTTCAACATCGCATCTTATGCCTTACTCACCATGATGGTTGCTCAGGTATGCGGCTATGAGGCGCGTGACTTTGTGCACACCTTTGGTGACCTCCACCTCTACAGCAACCACATTGAACAAGCAGAGCTCCAACTGGACCGAACTCCCAAACCATTGCCCACCATGTGGGTAAACCCAGAAATTAATGACATACACGCGTTCACCTTTGACGACTTCGAGCTGCGCGACTACAACCCTGATCCACACATCAAAGCAGCTGTCTCTGTATAGTTCATTCAGCTACTACGACCTCTACTTCTTTATTTAACATCAACACTAATAACAACACAGATCTATGAGCCAAAACACAATCAATATCGACGAAGCCAGCCTACGCAAAGCCAAATGGATAGGAAAGCTAGTCATCCCCTTCTTTATTGTCGTCTTTCTCTTTGCTGCACTAACTCCATTCACCACTATTCCTGCAGGTCACGTTGGAGTCGCAACTCTATTTGGTAAGGTGGACCCTACCGAACTCCCTGAGGGTTTCCACATCATCAACCCACTGAAAAAAATTCAGAAGATTGATTGCCGCAATAAGGAGCTCACGATAGATGGCGTGGGGGTTCCAAGTCAGGATCAGCTCACAACAGCGGTAGATGTAACGGTGAAGTGGAGAGTGGATCGCTCGCAAGCAGCAGAGGCTTATCAAGAGACGGGATCTGCAGAATCCCTGGAGGATGTTCATCTTAAGCCATTATTAAGGTCACTACTTCGTGAAGCTGGTAAAGGGATTGAAAATGCTGAAGATTTCTATCAGGCGAATGTGCAGGTTTCTATGCAGAATAAGATTTTGGCAGGGCTGGATTCCTTGTCAAAAAAAGGAATCCTTGTTGAAGAGGTATTACTTAGAGGGTTTAATTTACCTAGAATGATTGTGCAGGGTGTGGAGGAAAAGAAACGCCAGAAACAGCTTGCTGAACGCCAGATCGAGGAGTTGAAGAGATTTAGTACTGAACAGGAACAGAAGCAGGTGGAGGCTAAAGCTGAGAAGATGGCCGCTGTTGAGGAAGCTGAGAAGCGTGTCGCCCTCGCCGACGCCAAAGCGTACGAAATCACAGCCCAGGCCAAAGCTCAAGCTGAAGCCATTAGTATAGAGGGTGAAGCACTTCGCAAAAACCCCGAAATACTTCAGCTCAGAGCTATTGAAAAATGGGATGGCAGCGTCCCACGTGCAACACTTGGAGGAAACTCAATTCCACTCATTAATCTGAACGACTTCGACAACAAGAAGCCATAAGCTGAACAGCCCCCTGCTGCCCTCGTTATCATCGAATTAATAACCAAAGCTCAACACTTGGCCGACAATATCAAACTCACCGCCATCGTCGCCATGACCGCAGACCGCGTCATTGGTAGAGATGGTGGCCTGCCATGGCACCTCCCCGAGGACCTCAAGCTATTCAAGCGGCACACTACAGGGCATCCCATCGTCATGGGCCGCAAGACGTGGGACTCTATTGGCAGGCCACTGCCCAACCGCCAAAGTATTGTTCTCACCCGAGATACCAGCTGGTCAGCACCCGGGGCAGAGGTAATTCACAGCCCTGATGAATTAAACACGATCAAGCTTATTGATCCTCAGGTATACATCATCGGAGGAGCGCAAGTTTACGAAGCTTTTCTGCCCATCACAGACGAGCTTTTGGTCTCCCATGTTCACCAGAGCTATCCAGGCGACACTCATTTGCCCGCCTTTGAGTCGCAATTTCCTCATGTTACCACAGAGGAAACATACGAGACATTCGAGCTGCGCAGATACACAAAGTAGCAGCAAGCTCATGAGCCAGCTTTAAGCCGTCCTGCCCTCAAGCAGCTTCGCCACATGCTTGGCGATCACATCGGCCTCGAGGTTCACTTTCTGTCCAACCTGGGCATCACTGAGGCGGGTCTCCTGCATCGTGTGTGGTATAATCCAGAATACCGCGCTATTTGCTTTAAGCTCAGCAATTGTCAGAGAGATGCCATCGATGGCGAGAGATCCTTTGTCGATGCACAGAGTCTGAATATCACCGGGCAATGAAATTTCCAACCGATGATCTTGCCCGTGCTCTGTGAGGTCGAGAATTTCACCGGTAGCGTCCACGTGTCCCTGCACGAAGTGACCGCCAAAACGGTCACTTGCCAGCATCGCTCGCTCAAGATTAACCATACTGCCCTCCCCCAACTCTCCCAGCGAGGTTACATCGAGCGTCTGCTTCAACACATCGAAACAAGCCGTCTGATCATCATGAGTTGTAACAGTAAGGCAACAACCATTGACAGCTACAGACTCGCCATCTTTGAGATCACTGGCGAATGGAATAGTAACATTGAGGCGTGCTTGGTCGCCGTCAAAATCAATTGACCTTACTTTACCCGTTGCCTCTACCAATCCAGTGAACATCGTCTTGTGTGCCTTTTAATGAGCTTTTCCCTCCAACGCCTCTACCTTTGGCTTGGCCTCACCCTTATCGAAAATAGCATCTTTGTTTGGGTCTGGGAAAAGCAGCATGATAATTGATACAATAATGGTCGGCACAAGTGCGCCCATCATCAGCTTACCGGGCGAAACACCATCACCGAAGAAACGACTCAACAAAGCCTGACCGGCGGGGTTGGGAGCATTTGCAATCACCGTCAAGCCGCCACCGCACACAGCTCCCGCAAGCACCGCATATTTGAGACTCGCACCGAGACCGTCTACTTGGCTGGCGAGGAAGGTGATCGCCGCGTTGTCGTTGAAAGATGTCAATACGACAGAACCCACAAAGAGTGGCAACTCACTGAGACTGGTGATAATTGGAGCTAGCCACCAACCCTGCAGCCCACCGTGAATTACTAATCCAGCGAGGAAGAAGCCAACCAGAATCGGCCCGCGCAGCTGAATGTCAAACTGATGGTGCTCGGTGGCTTGGCGAAATGCTAAGAAAAACAAGAAACCCCCGATGAAAAGCGCTGGGGTGTGCGCAAAGAAAACAGTCCAGCCCATGAACAACAAATGAGTCACCGTCACCCATAGTGGAATCGGACGGTCATGATCGTGGCTCAGATCTCCTTGTCCATCGCCATCATGGTCCTCCAGCTTGCTGGATAGGGCACGCAGCTCTTTGCGAAAAAAGACAAAATACAAGAGGCTCGAAATCAGAATACCAATCACAGCCTTACCACCAAAGTGAGTCAGCATCTCCATCGTGGTTAGATCCCATTTATCGGGGCCAGCCACCATCAGCACTGGAGGGGCCGCAAAATTTGTCAGCACACCACCAACAGAAATATTTACAAACAACAAACCAAGAGTTCCATAAGCAAGCATGGGGCTTGGCTTCAGTTTGTAGAACTTTTTCGCCAACAACATAGCAGCGATGGTCATTGCCCCCGGCTCGGTAATGAATGAGCCCAGAACAGGTGCTACAATGAGGATAGATAGCCACCATGCAGCTGGTGTCTCTTTGCCGAATCGAGCGAAGAAACTCAACGCATTCTCAGCAAAGCGCAACACTGGTCGTGTCGACGCCAGCGCCATGATAATAACCACGAACATAGGCTCAGTAAAGTTAACGCCCGAGATATAGCTTTTCACAGTTCCGACATCGTAGAAACCAATGATCGCTCCCATCAAGGCAAGCACCCATATACCGAATATGGCCTCGATCTCCCCCAAGAAGTGCAACATCGTTGCCTTAAAACTGACCATATCCTTAGCCTTCGCAGACTCGCCCTCTGCATTCTTCTGCCGCCGTATATTAGCATCGTGGTCGTGCTGCACCTTGTGTGCACGCTTTGTGATTGGGACGGCAAAGAACGTATGAACAATCGCACATACAAAAATAAGAGTAGCAACAAGCAAGAAGGGCTGTTGGTCAGCACGATAACTAAGTTTATCCCATATACCTGAAATTTCGTTGGCAGATTCTTCGCTGGTAAATTTTGCCATACGCTCTTGAAATTCAGGAGTGCTTTGGCCGTGACCACTCGCGGCCATGGCCACAGGTGCTGTTAACGAAACGACTATAAAAATGAGTTTGAGAATGGTTTTGTTCATCGCGGTTCGTTTCATTACCATAGAGGTGATTCATGACAATCGCTATTTAATCAAAAATAGCTACTAGTAGTTGTGAGCTGTTATATTCAGAGGGGTAAAAAGCTTCCTTCATTGATCTCGGACTAAATCAACGTAGAATACAGAGCGTGAAGGTAATTCCGCATAAGGTTAGGAGGCAAATCGCTGACTGGCGTCAAGCCATAGCTCGCGAGCTATCAAGGGATACCGTTGGCGGCCTCAGTGAGAGTAACGATGTAGAGATTTACTATGATGGCGATCGTGTATTCGAAGCTATGTTGGCAGCGATTGCCTCTGCCAAAACCCACATTCATTTAGAAATGTACATGTTCCTCTCTGACACCATTGGAAAAACCTTTGCTGAAGCACTGTCAAAAAAATCGTCTGAGGGCATTGCCGTTAAAGTCATCTACGACTCAATTGGCTCCTCTGCTGCTGACCCCATGCAATGGGCTCACATGCGCGATGCTGGCGTCCTCGTCATCGAATACCACCCCGTTGCCCCCTGGAGAAAGCGCGCTGGCCTCTTCGGCAGAAACCATCGCAAAAACCTCATCGTTGATGGAAAAGTCGGTTTTACTGGAGGCATGAATATTGGCAATCCATGGTCGCGAGATCAATACCAAGAAAACGCTTGGCGAGATACCCAGATCAGAGTTTGCGGACCTGCTGCGGCCGACCTCGACACCCTCTTCATAGAAAGCTGGAAATACTGCACCGATGAGATCATCGATTTACCCGTCGTTGAGCACGCAAAGTCATCACAGCAAGGCTGTCGCTGCATGGTAGTTGGTAGCCGAGGACTTGGCAGTAGAAAACAAATCCGCAAGCTCTTTTCCGTGCACCTCAACAAAGCTCGCCATAGCGTAAAAATGACCATGCCCTACTTCGTGCCACCAAGGCGTCTAAGAAAAGCAATGCGACGTGCCAGCCAACGTGGCGTTGATGTGGCCGTCTTATTGCCACGGGACTCAGATGTCGCTGCTGTCGATTGGCTACGCGAAGGTCTCTACCCCAGCCTACTCAGCTGGGGTGTGCGTGTGATCGAATACCTCGGACCCGTACTCCATGCCAAAACCATGGTGGTTGATGATAGCGTCGCCATCATCGGCTCGAACAACTTTGATATACTCTCAGTGGTTATGAACAGAGAGACCGCCATCGTCATCTTTGATGATGATGTCTCCGAGGAACTCAGCCGGCAGTGGGGCAACGACCTGATGCTCTCCGAGCGTGTAGCTAATGACTGGCAGGGCATTCGGCCATGGTGGCGCCTATGGCTAGCCAAGCTGGGCTGTTTCCTCCTGCGCAAACTCTAAGGTGGCATGACGAACCATCTTTTTTTTAATAAATTGCAGTTTGATGTTTCGACTTAAGCACGCAAACGCTAGAAAAAACCTGTGCCCGCAGCCCGAGTCTTGATCGACGGACCATCTGAACTGGTCTTTGACTACGCCATCCCCGACGGAATGGACGCGAAACCTGGATGCCGCGTAAAAATCCCACTTCGAAACCGCGCATCCACCGGCACCATCATCGATATCACCAACGAGATGCCAGCCAATTTCACCCTCAGGCCAATCGCCACCCTG
>JAQXBQ010000144.1 GCA_029252325.1 Akkermansiaceae bacterium | reverse complement strand
TAGGGTGTAGGTTGATCGCATCTGTTAACGGTTTGAGTATAGTGCCAAGCGCTCTACTCAAAAGGGTAAAAACTTATCTTATTTGACTAGGAGTTGACACAAATGACTATTTCCACGCTTCAATAAGTGTTCCTCTACACAGGTTTCTTTGCAAAATAAAGTGTCGCCCATTCAGCCAAGACATACAAACAGATTACTCAAGCTATTTCACGACTAGCTCTTAAAGATTCGACGCCAGAAGCCTCTGCGCAAGGGAAACCGCAGACGCACCGAGGTTCCACCTGCAGGATTTTCTTCCACCGTCAGCTTGGCTTTGAGTAGTCGTGCTCTTCGCTTGAGTGCTTTTGGAACATCTTTCTCAGCAAAACCTTTGCCGTTATCGCTGATGGTCAGGGTGACTTCCCGAGGGCTGCCATGGAGTTCGGTGCGTGCCTGGGTTGCATCGGAATGCCGGCAGATGTTCATCAGGCTTTCTTTGTAAAACAAAAACAGATCCACCTGGGTATTGCCTCTGAGGTGTTCGAAAAATTCCTCCCCGTCAATTTCCAAGGAATGCTCGAGCTTGGCGAGAATGCGACGGGAAGTACGCTCCATATCCTCGACCAAGCCCTCGTATAGATCCTCAGCATTAACAATATTCGAGAAATTCCTGATGGCGACTCCCGTCCGACCAGCCACCCTCCGGATACGTTTATGCAGCATCTGCCATTCCTCTGTTGAATTTTGTGCAATGGTGGCGGCATCGCTCAAGAGGGCAATCGTGTGCAGATTGGCTCCGAGTTCGTCGTGCAGATCCGCTGCAAAGCGGGTGCGCATTTTGGCCATTTTCTGCAGGTAAAACAGGCGCTCGGTAAGGATGCCGATTAATGCTCCAGCGACGACCAAGGCGACCAGCCAGCCCATGCGGCGGAGATTGATTTGTTGTCGCGCGTAGCGTCGCTTGAGTTCGGTAGCCACCAGCGGACGCTCTCTTTCTAAATCATGACGCAGGGCCAGCTGATTCATCCACTCACGAATAGGAAGGATCGCTCCGTAATAGTTAAGGCCATCCGTTATTCGGGCTAGCCTGGTTTGCGGGCAGACAAGATTGGAACTAATACTGACAGAGGCTCCTAGAGCGATGTTTTGACTTTTACTCAGCACTTCAATTTCTGAAAAGGCGATGCGCCTCTCGATTTCTCTCAATGAGACAACGGGTTGATAATTGAGAATCTCAAACCGAATATAGCGGCAATGCGTTTCTGGAAAACGCCGCATGATAATTGGCCCGTTGTCGAAAATCGACTTTTGCCTGTATTCACACAGAAAAGTTTCGTCTGAGAAATCGAGGTGATTAGCCCCAGTAACTCGTATGTGGCGAGGCACAGCCGAGCAACTAAATTGATACATAGGAATGGTGAGCACCATATCTGCGGTGTGCAGGTTGATCTGGTGCACGGCTTGCGAGGCTTTCAGGTCAATGGTCAGCGTCAGTGGTGAGTCATGTGATTGAATACGAATGGGTTTTGATTGGCTTGAGTGGCCCTGGGCAGCATTCATGATGAAGGGGGTGAACCCATCGGTGAGATTACCTTTTACCCGAGCGCCTCTGGTAGGCTTGATCGTTCGCTGCTCCGGCAAAGCCACATTGGTCATGCCGCTGAAAACCAGAATTTCTGAGAATTGTAGAGTATGATCGGTTGTTGAATAGGGGGCAGCGGAAAGGGTGGTGGCTTCAATCGTGATCCATGAGGCCTCGGTGGGCTCGAACGGCACCGCCAGCGGAGCGATACGCGGCAAGAGCTGATCTTTTTTGGAAAAGGAAGCCACTACCCTGCTCGAATCACCTGTTCCCACCAGAATGCGAAAGTCGACGGGAAAACCTCCTGACCGGAAGCCCGTTTCTGAGTCGCGAAACAGAGCGGGCACCAAGACCACCTCATCGATCGTAGTTTCTTCTCCCAGCTCGATGCGTATCGATTCCCTTGTGTCTGGCTTCGCACTTGTGTTCGATCGGTAACCCAGAGAGCCCACACCGCTGCGAGGAGTGAAGCGGGCGAGTCCCTTGAGTTCGGAATCGATGTCGGCCAAGCGCTGTTCCAGTTGAGGCAACGACAACGATTTCATCGGAGATGGAGCAGGCTCCGCGGCGGCCGGAAGCCATCCGGCGAGCAAGAGCAGTAGAATGATCAAAGAGCGCTGCATGTTCCAAGCTATATAGATCGACTCAACTAACAGCAATCTAAATTCGCCCTCAGCTCAGTAGGACTATTTCTCGCAATTTGTACTAAATTATAATCGCCACCCTATCCCAATATATTGGGGTAGGCAAAATTATCGAGAGTGCTAGTTTTTTTCTTTGATCGGGTGCTCAGGCGTCACGCCGTCGCGTGATAGGCGAATCATAACAAAAGTGAAGCACTTTCGGGCACCTAAGAAAACAAGAAATCGTGAACAGGGTCATTCAAAAAACACCATTATACGCATTTAAAAAAGCGGTCGCAGTCGGGACACTTTTGATGAGTATTGCGCCATGGGCTGGGGCCGAGGAACGGGTCTTGATCGACTTTAACATGCAGACACCTCCGCCCGCGGACTGTATGGTGGAAGGCTATGCCTTCGGCACGCACACCCCTACCCCAGCCGAGCGGCAAAAGGCGGCAGCGTCACCTTCAATAAGCTCCGAGTCCATGAACTGAAATCCATTTGGTAAAAAACAATGAACAGATCTAATTTTATGAAAATATATAAATCACTACTCATCTTTGCCCTGGTCACCTCAGTCTGCAGTGCACAGGCGGCCGACACCGACAAGACCTTGGTGTCGTGGCTTACACTGAACAACAAGGCTATTAAAGGCGGATCAGTGCTGAGCGTCGAACATGAACAACAGTTTGACGGCATCGTCTATGCAGAGCTTGGCGAAGCACGTTGGATGGCTGGCAGCGACACGTGGGGCCGGACGCAGCAGGAGCAGAATGAATACGCCCGGGAAGATGCTGATGCCAACACATTGATCCAGATGGCCATCGTCTACAAGGACGACTCCGTAACGATTTACCGCAACGGCGAGGTCTATGCGTCGCACAAGGCCAAGAACATTGATCTGCTTAATAAAGACGGCAACGTTGTCACCTTCGGCATTCGGCATACACAAGGGAATGGTCGAGTTGATGCCAAGATTGAGGATGCCCGCATTTATAAGCAGGCTCTCTCTCAGGAGGAACTCAAG
>JAQXBQ010000130.1 GCA_029252325.1 Akkermansiaceae bacterium | reverse complement strand
ATGAAGCACATGAGAGAAGTCTAAATATTGATTTTATCTTAGGCTTTCTGAAGAATCTGCTGCTGCGTCGTAAGGATCTTCGAGTCGTAGTGAGTTCTGCCACCCTGGACGCGGGCATGTTCTCAGAATATTTTGATGGTGCTCCAGTGGTCAATGTTGAGGGTAGAACTTTTCCGGTAGAGGATCATTATCTACCACCACAAACAGAAGGTGAGGATTTGGCTAGTCATGTGGCTCGTGCAGTCGAGTGGGTCAGGGATTTTGATAGCCAAGGAGATCTGCTTATTTTCCTGCCAGGTGAGCGAGAAATTAGGGAATGTGCAGACGCGCTAGAGGGTAGAAATTTTCCCGCTACAGATATTTTACCATTGTTTGCAAGGCTGGGCCTTGATGCTCAAGAGCGAGTGTTTCGAGTGGGGGGCCAAAGTCGACGAGTAGTGCTTGCAACTAATGTGGCGGAAACTTCGGTAACAATTCCGGGCATTGTCTATGTCATCGACAGTGGCATGGCGAGAGTGAGTCGGTGGAACCCTGCAAGGCAGATCCAAAGGCTGCAGGTAGAGCAAATCAGCCAAGCTAGCGCCAGGCAGCGCAGGGGTCGGTGCGGTAGGGTGTCGGAGGGAGTCTGCGTGCGTCTTTACAGCGAAGAGGTGCACGAGGCAGCTGATGAATATACGGATCCCGAAATCAGACGGAGTTCTCTAGCTGGCGTAATTTTAAGAATGAAGTCATTGCGTCTTCCCGATGTGCGTGAGTTTCCGTTCTTGAGTCCTCCCTCGGCGCGCGCAATTAGTGAAGGGCACCGCACGCTCGAAGAAGTGGAAGCCATGGAGAAAAGTGGTGATCTCACTGATATAGGGCACAAGTTAGCTAGGCTGCCACTCGACCCTCGGCTGGGCAGAATGCTCATTGAGGCCTCTCGTAGAAAAGTGCTCAATGCTGTCCTAGTGATGGTGGGTGGTATGAGCGTGATGGATGTGCGCGAGCGGCCACAAGAAAAGCAAGAGCAAGCAGATCAGGCCCATAAAAAATTCAATGACGAGCAGTCTGACTTTTTGACACTACTACATATTTGGTCGGCTGTTTCAGCGTTTCGGGAGAAGAAAAATCGCTTCCGTCGCAACCAGTTGCGCAAGTATTGCAAACAGCATTTTTTGAGTTTTCGAAGGGTGCTGGAATGGGATCAAATTGTCGGTGAGTTGAGCCGCTTGGTGCGTGATACCTTGAAGGTCAAGCCAGCGTCACTTGCGGCTGATCGTAAGCAGTGGGGCGATGAGGATGAAATGCACAAGTCAATTATGGCTGGTGTCCCAATGCAGTTTGGCTTTTGGGACAAAGAGAAGCGCGCCTATCGAAGTACGGCAGGTAGAGAGTTTTCTATTTTCCCCGGATCTGGGCTGTTTGGCAATAAGAAGCCAGAATGGATTCTTGGCTTTGAGCTGGTAGAGACCACTAAGCTATGGGCGCGTAAGGTCTCGAGTATTGACGCCAGTTGGGTGGAGGAAATTGTGCCGCACCTCTGCCGTCATCGCTATCACTCGCCTTACTGGGACGAACATCAAGGGGCTGTGTATGGTAAAGAGACGGTGCTTTGTGGCGGGGTTACTATTGTCGACGGTCGTAAGGTTTTTTATGGGAGGGTCAGTGCGGAGGATGCGCATGAGGTTTTTGTGCGGGAGGCCATCCTAGGAGGAGGATTACGAACGCGAGGTGAGTTTCTTGTTCGGCTCGATGAAGTGCGTGAAGAGATTGAAGGTGCCGAGCATAAGTTGCGCCGATCTGGTGGCTTATGGTCTGATGAGGCTGTGTTTGACTTTTTCACCGCGCGTATTCCTACCCATATTTGCACGGCTAAAGCATTTCAGAAATGGCGAACGACGGACAATAATGAAGACGGACTCATGGTCACGGTGCAAGATTGCATCTGGGGGGAAATGGAGGACCTGTCCGATTTTCCAGATTGTGTGCATCATGGCGAGCTAAGCTATGATGTGAGCTATGCAGATAATCCCGGCGAGCGTGCAGATGGAGTTATCTTTGAAATCAGTCTGGATCAGGTTGTCGACTTTGAGGATTATCTGGTTAGCTGGGGGGTTCCTGGTATTTTAGAAGAGAGGATATACTTGATGGTAAGGGCACTGCCAAAGGCCCAGCGACAGATATGCTCACCAGCAAGAGATGTAGCTCAGGCTTTTGTTGAAGAATGGAAAGGCTGGGAACCTGCGCGTGAGTTGAAGCTTGAGCTGGCTGAATTCCTCTCAAAAAAAAGTGGGCATGTCATTGACTCTGGTATGTTTGATGAGGGTCGTTTGCCTGATAATATGAGGCCTAAATTGAGGGTTTGGAGTGAGCAGGATCAGGAACTTGCTTATGGCGAATCGGCTCAAGATATCAGGCTGAAACTAGCTGGTATGATGAGGGAGAAGCGTGAGGTGCAAGTTAATGAAGAGTGGGAAATGACCGGTGGAGAAGGGTGGGATTTTGGTGAGATTCCAGAGGAGGCAGAGGAGGGCGTTTTTCCCGCTTTGGTGGATGAGGTCGAGACCGTGGGCATGCGTGCGTATTTAGATCGAGCGTCAGCTGATGAAAGTCATCGTGCTGGGTGTGTGCGTCTGTTTCTTATCGATCAAGCGAGTCACTGTGCCTATGTGGGCAAGAAGTATCCTCTTGGAATGCAGGCTAAGTTGATGTTGCCCATAGTGGAGCATATCAAAGGTGAAGCTCTAGAACAGATGCTGCGGGTCTCATGCGAGGGCGCGTTGGGCACTCCGTTATCACGTAGTGAAGATCATTTTCTGGCTGCGTCTGCTCGTGGTAAGGGCGAGTTGTTTGCTTGCGCAGAAAAAGTTGCTCGGGGATTTGAGGATATGTGTGAGAGTCGCGGGCGCATTAGCGTATGGATGGAGCAACATCGCAATGATCGGCACTTACAGGTGGTCGTGGAGGATCTTGAAGAAGAAATAGATTGGTTGCTAGCGAGTGGTTTTATTTGGCGAGCTGGTTATGTGAGATTTTGCGAATACGGGCGCTATTTTAAAGCTATGGAGGAGCGCCTGAAGCGCTTGCATAGTTTGCCCCAGATCAAAGATGATGAGAAACGTGAACGGGTGCAGCACTTATGGAGGCATTGGTACTTGGCGTGGAAAGAAAACCCTGATGATGCCAAGCTGTGGCCCTGTGGTTGGATGCTGATGGAGTGGCGAGTGGCAGAGTTTGCTCCGGGAATGTCGCGTAAGGCCAAGGTCTCGCAAAAACGCATTCGGAGTATGATGGATGACCTCGACATCGGCTAGTGGACATGTAGGCTGAGATCGCGTGAGCATAGATAGGCACATAGCAAAGCAGAACGTTCAGTTTATTGCTCAGAAGCTTGGCTTTGATGATTGTCGTATATCAAGGGCTAAGGTGGCAACGCATGCCGAGGAATATAAGCGCTGGATCAAGGAAGGCTGTGCAGGTGACATGAAGTGGCTTGAACGCAATGTGGAGCGGCGAGTGGATCCCGCAAAGGTGCTTGAGGGGGCGTTCTCGGTGGTGAGTCTTGCGATCAATTATTACCCTGGGCCAGAAGATCCAGATGTTGATTACCGCATTGCCCGCTATGCTTGGAATGACGACTACCATGATGTCATTGAGGAAAGGCTTAAGGAGATGAATTTGGCGATGGCGGCCCTTGGAGGAATTCAGCGATTTTATACCGATACCGGACCCTTACTTGAGCGTGATTTTGCCACTGACTCAGGTCTTGGTTGGAGTGGGAAATCGACGGTGCAAATCCATCGTCGCTTAGGTACGTGGTTTTTTCTCGCTGAGTTGATTACGACATTGGACTTACCACCTGATCTTCCTTTTGGAGATCATTGTGGCAAGTGTACGCGTTGTATTGATGCGTGCCCAACCGACGCGATCATAGAACCGCACCGCATGGATGCACGGCGCTGTATTTCTTACCTGACCATTGAACATAAGGGCTCAATCCCGATAGAGTTTCGTAAGCAAATGGGAGACCGTATTTATGGTTGTGATGATTGTTTAGATGCTTGCCCTTGGAACCGCTTTGCCAAGTTGAGTCGTGAAACACGTTTTCACGCACGGGAATCTATTTTCCAGAATCACCTACGTGATTTTTTGAAGTTGGATGATGAGGGTTTTCGTCTGCTATTTGCAAAGTCGCCGATCAAGAGAATCAAACGCAATCGGTTTTTGAGGAATGTATGCGTGGCACTGGGGAATGTCGGGGGTGTCGAAGACCTGCCAGACTTAGAGCGTCTAGCACACGATGAGGACGCTTTGATCGCTGAGCACTCTCAGTGGGCGATCGATGAGATCAAAAAAAGGATGTGACCTTGCGGCCACATCCTAGATTTTATATTAGCCGACAGAGATCGGCATATTTTTAATACGATATAATTTTAGGGTCTAGCCTAGAAATACATACGGTAGGCTGCCCAGAGTGTGGTGGCATCAGCGTCATCACCGTCTTCTTGCTCCATGGTTTCATACTCAACTCCAACTTGCACTTTAGAGCTGTTGCCGCAGAGGTAGTAGTTGAGTCCGGCGTAAAGAGTGTGGTTCTCATTGCCTTTGTCGCCAATGTCACCACCAGCACGCTTGGCATAGCGGCTTGTGAGGCTGAGGTCATCATTGTCTGCACCAGCATACTGGTAACGAGCAACAAACTCGAGACTCTCTTCTATAAGGAAGGTCGATGGCATAAGGACAACTCCGTATGCAGCATCGCCGTCTTGGCTCTCACCATAGAGAACGTTGGCCATAAGTTCCCATGCACCTACTTCGGTGGTGTAAGCAGCCGATGCAGCCCACTCAAACCGACTAAATAGATCAACTTCGTCTGCATCAACATCATTGTAAATGAGGTCAAGATTCACGTTGCCGCCGGCAGCATCGAATTGAAGGTTGCCATAGTAAGCGAGGCCTTCACCCCACTGGGCAAGCTCATCGTCGATATCAGTACTGAATACACTGAAGGTGCTCTTAACGCCTCCTTTTTTTCCGCTAACGGTCAGGCCGGTTGGGCGGTATGATCCATAGAAGAAGTTGGAAATATTTGAACGTTCAATCGTTTTGATCTTCTTCGAGGAGGTATGAGCTTCCTGAGAGAATTTGAACTTTTGGCGACCGTAAGTGAGTGCCACATCTTCAAATCCCATGATGTCGCCTGCGCTGTAGCTTAGCTCGGCCACATCAAGACCATCGTAGCCGAATTCGTGATCGTTAGGTCCACCTTCTTCAAGGTTGGCCTCGACCTTAAGCTTGAACTGGTTAAAAAATTTAACCTGGGTGCCAATGCGCAAACGGCGAATCTCGGTGAAATCATCATTAACGCTATCTCCAGAGAAGTCGTCTCCGTCTACACTGCCCGCTTGCCATTGAAAGCGACCGAAAAACTTCATTTCCTGAATGAAGCTAGCGTTGTCGTTTTTATAAAATTTACCGAAATCATTTAAGCTCTCACACCAGCTGCCGTTGTTTGACGGGGCAGGAGCTTCAGCTACAACATCTCCTGCAAGGGCAGAGCCCGATAGCGAGATAGCCGTGAATACGGTGCCCGTTAATAAGTTAATCTTACTCATATTTTGTTTGTTTAGTATTATGTTTGTTTAGTGTCGAGTTGATGACAGAAAAAATAATCTGAATGATCCCCCGATCACGGTGTTTATTACACAGAGTTGGTATCGTGATGATACAAAATAATGTGAATATTTCGTCACGTGGTCAGAACTTTATTTCCAGATGCCGAGAGCTTGCCGCGCGCAGGCTATGGCAAACTGAAACTTGCCCTTGGTTGGGCGGGCGGGACTTACTAGTAGCCAATCATGTTTTTGGCCCTCGAGTTTTAATTTTTCCGTGGGGTGCACCATGGTAGCCTGTTCACAGAGGAGCATCATGGGTAAGTCAGCGTGGCTATCAGAGAAGGCGTGGCTATTTGGCAAAATATCACCTGAGGTGGGATCAAAATAAGCAGGGAAAATTGAGCGCATCTTGCGTATTTTGTTGGATCCTTTGTTATTACCTCCCAGCAGGTCAGGAAAAAGCCGAACCCGACCGTTGATTTCTAGGGTGGTAGCAAAGCAGTGATTAAAGCCTAGCTTCTTGGCCAGTGGTTTGACCCAGATTTCTGGGCTTGCTGAGCTGAGGACGGTGATTCTACCAAGTTCTTTTTGCTGCTCAAGTAATGCGAGTGTTTCTTGGTAGAAAGAATGGGGAAAGACCTGCTCGACAAACTCTTGTGCTAATTCATCAAGGTCTTGTCGGCTAAGGCCCCACAAATAATTGAGAAAAACCCTCTTCATGCCACCGGCTCCTAGTAGTTTAGTAAGCGGTAAAAAGGGGATTAGAATCAGTAGATAAAAACGACGTAGCGGCATTTTCTTCAATACAAAGTTGCAAAATAGCAGCTGAGTATCCCACGGGATCAGGGTCTGATCGAGGTCGAACAGGGCATGCCCGTTAAGTTGTTCCGAGTTGTTTGACATAGATTTCTCCGCTGGCATCAGCCTTGCGTGTTCATGGTGATATAGCAAGTCCTAGCTTGCGCGCTATGAGTGCAGCATTAATGATGTTTGATGCTGTGATTTTGTGCCAGTTCCCAGAGTGCTGCGATAGTGGGGCGGTTCAAGTTTTTGTGGGTAGTGCACAGACCTACAACATAGGGGGTCAGATGGGGGGCATCTTTAATTTTTTTGACTTCGTTTCGAAAGGGGCTGCGTTCCAATACGAGCTCGGGCACAATGCCAATGCCACATCCCATCCGGACCATGGCAAGTATTCCCTCATTACCTGAAACCTCTGCGTTAATGATGGGTTCGATATCGTGTTGCTTCAGCCAAACGTCGAGCCTTCGGCGAGATAAACCAGTGCGAGGTAATACAAGCGGTGCTTGGGAAAGATCGAGTTGAGATTTTTTTTTGCCAAAATGTTCCGATTTTTTCGAGGCGACGAAGACGAGGTTGGTTTCAATAAGTGGCATAAACTCCAGGCGCGGGTGCTGTTGGTCTGGTAGTGCGGCAACAGAGACGTCAATTTCCCCATTAATGACTTGTTGAATGGAGGCTTCAGCAGATCCCGTGCGTAGCTCCAGGTGAACATCAGGATAAGTTACTCGATAGGACTCCAGTAGGTCAGGGAGTAGGCTGTATACTGCGGTAACGGAGGCGTAAATAGAGACAAGTCCTGAGATCTGATCTTTATCATCGAGCTCCTCGCGCATGGTTTCCCAGTCACGAAGAGCAGTGTTAGCGTAATTGCGGAATTTGTCACCAGCAGGGGTAAGACTGACGGTGCGGTTATCACGAAGAAAAAGGGCTTGCCCAACGGACTCTTCGGTCCGTTGGATGCTACGAGTTAGTGCGGAGGGGCTCAAGTTGCATGCTTGACTGGCCTTGCCGAAGTGCAGTAGGTCGGCAAGGACGATGAAGTTTTTGAGTTCGTGAATGTTCACGATGCGAAGCTGTCATAATATTGCTTAAAATGCAATACTGTGTGTTGTATAAATCAATTTACGCAACGAGTGAATTGGGATTAAATGCAATCGTTAATAACAAACTACTAAAATTAATGAGCCAAAACTACTTTAATTCACTTCCGTTGCGCCGTCAGCTGGACGAGCTCGGCACCTGCCGATTCATGGATATCTCAGAATTCGATAACGGTATCGAAGCTGCCAAAGACAAGAAGATTGTCATCGTTGGCTGTGGCGCACAGGGACTTAATCAAGGCCTGAATATGCGCGACAGTGGTCTTGACGTTTCCTACACGCTGCGTGCAGAGGCGATTGAGCAGAAACGTCAGTCATTCCTTAATGCCAGCGAGAACGGGTTTAATGTGGGTACTTACGAGGAAATGCTTCCAAGTGCCGATATTGTCATGAACCTCACACCTGACAAGCAGCACAGCGCTGTGGTTGAGACCGTCATCCCGCACATGAAACAAGGTGCATGCTTCTCATATGCTCACGGTTTCAACATCGTTGAGGAGGGCATCCAGATCCGCAAAGACCTTACGGTGTTCATGGTGGCGCCTAAGTCTCCTGGATCTGAAGTACGTGAGGAATACAAGCGAGGTTTCGGTGTTCCTACTCTCATTGCTTGCCATGGGGAAAACGACCCCAATGAAAACGGTATCGAAATTGCCAAGGCACTGTGTTTTGCACAAGGTGGGCATCTTGCCGGCGCGCTTGAGTCCTCTTTTGTAGCTGAGGTTAAGTCTGACCTCTTGGTCGAGCAGACTATTCTTTGTGGTATGCTGCAGGCAGGTTCGCTGCTTTGCTACGACAAAATGAAGGCTGAGGGCATCGAGCCAGCTTATGCCGTGAAGCTCCTGCAAGATGGTTGGGAAGTCGTCACTGAAGCACTGAAGCAGGGCGGAGTAACCAACATGATGGATCGTCTTTCCAACCCTGCCAAGATTGAGGCATTTCGTTTATCAGAGGAGCTGAAGGTCATCATGCGTTCTCTGTATGAGAAGCACATGGACGACATTATTTCAGGAGAATTTTCCCGTGGAATGATGGAAGACTGGGCTGATGGTGATGCCAAGCTACTCGGCTGGCGTGAGGCGACTGGCCAAACTGAGTTTGAAAAGACGGAGGGCGTCGGTGAAATCACTGAACAAGAATATTTCGATAAGGGAATTCTCATGATCGCCATGGTTCGCGCAGGTGTTGAGCTTGCCTTTGAGGTAATGGTTGAGGCTGGTATCGAGCCTGAGTCAGCATACTACGAGTCTCTCCATGAGGTGCCACTTATTGCTAATACGATTGCCCGTAAAAAACTTTATGAGATGAACCGCATCATTTCAGATACTGCTGAATATGGGTGTTATCTTTTCGCCCATGCTTGTGTGCCTCTGCTCGAGGACTTTATGAAGACCGTCGATACTGACGTGATTGGCAAGGGCATGTGCCCAGAGGATAATGGAGTCGATAACCGCACGCTTGTGGATGTGAACTTCATCATCCGTAATCACCCTGTGGAGGAAATTGGCGAGGTTCTTCGTGATGCGATGGGTTCTATGAAAGCTCTCTAATGCGTTCGTAAAAGAACGAATAACAAAGAGCCCCTGCAGCAGTGCAGGGGCTCTTTTTTTAGTTTCTAAGGGTGGTTATTGTACCGGTCTTATCTATGCATGACCTGCACGACCAACTTAGCTAACTTAACCATGATCTTTTCGGGGAGTCCTATTTCCTGGCCTACTTGAATTAGATGTTGAGATACAGTTTGCTCAAGCGAGGAAACGCGCAATTTGAATTGTTCTACTCGATATTGCAACTGCATGTCCTGCTCAATGCACTTTAGTGCAAGTTGGTCGAGGTCTGCTGTAAGCTCGTTGTAGCGGGTGAGTTTTTTAGAAATTAGATTGGTGATAATCTCATCCCTTGAGTCATTGTGTTTGGCGAGTGAAAGTTGCTCAATACAAGATAGGCAAAAGTCATTGAGCTCGAGGATGGGGATTTCATTTTTTGTATGATCTTGTGAATGAGACTCTTCCTTGATGATGTTAGCGTGATCCCAGCGTGGGAGTGAGCCAGCGTTCATCTGTGATGATGGACGGGGCAATCGCTGGTAGCTGCGAGGTTCATTTTGGTAACTGAATTGTCTGCGATGCAGTTCGTGGCTGTGATCGTTAAAACGTGACTTCATAACAAAGAAAGCATTGTGCTAATACTTGGTCAAAAAATTAGCTAAATATGCTAATATAAGAAACTTTTTTGAGAAATTGGCAAAGCAAACATAGAAACAATAGGGTAAATGACTAATATTTAGGTAATCTTAATTATTATGATAGCTGAAGTTGTCTGCAAAATCAGGCTTTTAGGAGGCTTT
>JAQXBQ010000111.1 GCA_029252325.1 Akkermansiaceae bacterium | reverse complement strand
CCTTTACGACGGTGTCCGGCTTTACGAAAAAGGGTCCAGTGTATGTTGTCGACGGTTTTGAACCATCGGTAGAGTAGAAAATATCGAACGCACGTTGAGTAAACACCCCGCGAATAGTCAGACGCTTGACGTCGATGGAGACCTTGTCAGAGGTCATCAGCTGCTTCTCACCACAGATCGCGCCAATGATGACGGAGAGCGGCTCATCTTTACCGGTGGTTTGCAGAAAGGCGCGCGTAAGCCCGAAGAAAGCAGCGCGCGATGTTTTGCCATAGTTGTTTTCGGTGTTAACAGGATTGCCACCCTCCAGGGAGAGAATGCGAGCTGAATCGTCATCGCCGTCGATGCGGTAGTGGATGCGATTTTCGCCATAAGGATTCATCACACCCTGCTGGTCCTGCTGTTCGACGGTGATGATCGGGCAGGTTTTCCCTTCTACAGATAGCGATAATTGGGCCGGTGCTCCTGCCGTGGTGTGGGCGGTACGCACGATTTCTTCACCACCCTTGTAGCCGACCGCCTCGATGGTTCCCGGAGTCCAAGGCACCATCCAGTCGCACTGCATCTCATCCCATTTCGTGCCTGGTTGATCTTTTCCGAGCGACTTGCCGTTGAGAAACAGTTCGACCTCTTCACAGTTGGAGTAGACCCACACCGGGATTTTCGTTCCTGCGACCATCTTCGGATGGGTCCAGTGCGGCAGAATGTGAACCATCGGCTTGGTCGTCCATTGGCTCTGGTAGAAGTAGAACAGATCCTTACGGAACAACGCGAGGTCGAGAGCGCCTCCCATAAAGGCGCGGAATGGCCAACCGCCGTGAACATAGGACGCCTCGCCCAGGTAGTCGATACCGGTCCAGCGGTAGTGCCCGCTGTGCCACGGCAGGTCACGCATCAGCTCCCAGTTCTTGCGGGCGGTGATGCGCACGGTTGCGTTGTCGTAGGAGGAATTAAAGATCTGCTTGCGGTTCTTGCGCTTTGCAGGAGCGGTCCAGTCGTACGTGAAGATTTCTTTAGGTGTTAGGTCGGGGAGCGGAAAGACACCTCTCTTCATCCCGTCACGAAGCCAGGTCTTACTGCGGTAGAATCCGCGCACCTGCCAGGTGTGCGGTGCCTCGGTGGATACGAAGGGCTTGTTGATTCTTTTTGCGTGGTGATTGAAGAAGTGGCTGTATTCGCTGTAGCCATTGACACCCTCAATGTCCATTTCCTCCGGGTTCGCGTGCCCGGATGTCACCAGCCGGGTTGGGTCCAGTTCATGGCAGACTGCGACGATTTTCGGCGCGATGGGACCTCCGGTTTCATTCCCAAGGCACCACCCGATCACGCAGGGGTGATTACGATCGCGCTTAAGCGAGGTCCGCAGGTCACGCTCCCACCAATCCTTGAAGGCCTGCTTGCCATAATCCTCGGGTGCCTTCTTGTTCCAACCATCGAAGATCTCGTCCAGTACTAGAATGCCCATCTCATCACACAGGTCATAGAAGATCGGGGTCTGCGGGTTGTGGGCGGTGCGGATCGAGTTGCAACCCATGTCCTTGATCTGCTGTAGCTTCCAACGCAGTAGCTCATCGGGGTAGGCCGCTCCTACAGGACCTGCCTCGGAGTGATCGGCCACGCCCTTGAGTTTTACCACACGGCCGTTGAGCCAGAAGCCGGTGTCTTTTTTCCATTGGATGTCACGAATGCCGAAGCGGGTGGTGACCTCGTCACGATACTCGCCCGCACTCACACGGGAGATGACCTTGTAGAGATGCGGCGTGTCGATATCCCAGCGCATCGGCCTGGGCACGGAAAGTGTCTGCTGCACAGTGGTGCCGGTCTTTGCTTGGGCCGTCAACTCTGCGACCACCTTGCCGTCCGGATCGAGGATCTCGGTAAC
>JAQXBQ010000091.1 GCA_029252325.1 Akkermansiaceae bacterium | reverse complement strand
CCTGATGGAGAGTAAATGTTGAAATTCGAACCGAACTATTAAACCACATTTATTACACTTGCGACGTTATTGTGAGCGGATGCTGAGGTCAAGTCATATGCTACTTAACGCCCCTTTTGAATCCTGACAATCTCTGGCTTTGACAAGCCACTAAATTCGAGAATACTCCCCTGCAATGTCATCAGCTAATCACTCCAAATTACCCAAGTTGTTCATCCCCGGCCCAGTGGATATTGCCCCTGAAACTTACGAGGCCATGTGCCATGGCATGATAGGCCACCGTGGCGGTGATTTCGAAGCCCTTTACGCTAGCATTCAGCCAGGCTTAAAAGAAATCCTAGGGACCAAACGCCCCGTCTACCTGTCGACATCATCTGCCTGGGGCGTCATGGAAGGCGCAATTCGTAATTTAGTGCAGACCAAAGTGCTCAACCTCTGTTGCGGAGCATTTTCTGACAAATGGTATGATGTGGCACAGCGCTGCGGTAAAGAAGCTGAAAAAATTCAAGTTGAGTGGGGCCAGCCTATCGATCCTGAGGTCGTTCGTGCCAAACTCAGCGAAGGAGGTTTTGACACTGTCACAATGGTGCACAACGAAACATCCACAGGTGTACTCAATGACCTCGCCGGCATTGCTGCGGTTGTCAAAGAGTTTCCTGGCGTGATTCTCGTTGTCGACACAGTATCATCTCTCTCAGCAGTGCCTGTTGAAATGGACAAACTAGGTATTGATGTCGTGCTTGCGGGCGTGCAAAAAGCTCTAGCATTGCCTCCCGGCTTGGCTGTTTTTGCTATCTCAGAGGCTGCTCTAGAGAGGGCTGCCCAGACAGAAGGACGTGGATACTATTTTGATTTTGTCGAATTTGAGAAAAATGCCACCAAAAACAACACTCCTTCTACTCCTGCTGTTTCTCTCATGTATGCGCTTAAACAGAAAGTCGACAGCATCATGGCCGAAGGTTTAGAAGCGCGCTTTGAGCGCCACGCCAAATTGAATCACATGATTCACCAATGGGCTGACAAACATGGGTTCAAAAACTTCGCTCCCGAGGGATTTCAATCAAAGACTCTCACAGCGATCGACAACCAGGATGGCAAACTGGATGTCCCAGGCTTCATCAAAGCACTTCGAGCCAAACACAATGTCTTGATCAATGGCGGCTATGGCAAAATCAAAGGTGTCACTTTCCGTATTTCAAACATGGGTAACGAAACCGAGGAATCTATACAGGAACTCATCAA
This sequence comes from Akkermansiaceae bacterium, assembly GCA_029252325.1. Taxonomy (GTDB): domain Bacteria; phylum Verrucomicrobiota; class Verrucomicrobiia; order Verrucomicrobiales; family Akkermansiaceae; genus Oceaniferula. The sequence goes on along the minus strand of JAQXBQ010000091.1, from coordinate 10,327 downwards.
CCAACTTGATGAAGTGATTGTTGATTTCAAATAAGGCGCTGACCACCCGCACCACGCTATGCGCTGCCTCTAGTTGGAGCGCCTGGAAGATTGAAGCTTGGCTGTAGTCACTTGCAGAATACCATCCTGACATGGCCAAAGGTTATGAAGCTCACCAGCAAAGGCAGTTAGCACTCTCTGCCTTTGGCAAAGAGCTAGCTCGTCGATGCAAATCAAAATGTGAACTCACTGGAGCGTCGGGGGTTTCTTTGCACACCTACGAAATCCCACCCACCGCTGATATACCTGAGCTACCACGCTGCATTATGGTCTGCGAGCAAGCGATTGATCAAATCAAGCAGCCTAGCTTGATCATTGCAGACCAGTGGCGCCATCTAGGTCAACTCATCTGGAGTGATACACCCGCAGTTCAGATCATGGCATACCGCTTACTAAAGCACATCGCCAAAGATGAACAATGGGCACGAGATATCCTAGAAGAGGCCTACCTCGATGCAGAAACACTTCTAGAGGCCAACAAAGAGGCTCTCTGAGTGACACTCGGCAAAGTTATCTTTTGCGATTGATCAAGCTCAACCACGAGGGTGAAATTTCTGATGCATTGATTTAAGTCCTTTCTGGTCAACATGTGTATAGATTTGGGTCGTGGCAATATCTGCATGCCCCAGCATATCTTGAATCACGCGTAAATCAGCGCCGTTTTGCAGTAGATGTGTTGCAAATGAATGTCGCAGTAAGTGTGGGTATACATTTTTCTCAATACCCGCATTTCTAGCACGTTGCTTCACCAATTCTCTGACTCGCTCAGGGCTCAGGCTACCACCCCTTACGCTGAGAAATACCCAAGATGATGTTTTGCTTTTAACCAACTCTGGGCGTTCATTTTTCAGGTAGTTTCGGAGTGCCTCACGAGCCTTACCTCCGACTGGCACAATCCTCGTCTTATTGCCTTTACCTGTTACTCTAATGAAACCCTCATCCAGGTCCATGTTCTCTAATCGAGCATTACACAACTCGGAAAGTCGCAAGCCAGATGCATAAAACAGCTCCAGAATTGCAAGGTCTCTGCGCCCTAGCAATTTATCAGTATCTACAGCCTGTAGAATAGAAGCTACCTCCGGTTCATTGAGAGTCTCAGGCAAGTGTTGCTCTGCCCTAGGAGGCAAGAGTGGCTCAGCCGGGTCAGCATCAATGACCTGCAGTGCCGCCAAGCGCCGAAAAAAAATTTTCAAATGCACCATGCTGATACGTAGTGAAGATGCCGACATCCCACCATCCTTCTGCCCTGATAAGAAGTGGGATAAATCCTCAATACCTACTTCATTCCAATCTGATACATTCTTACTCTCAAGCCACAACACAACGGCGTCTAAGCTCTGGCGCACGGAAAGTTGATAAGCCGCTGACAAACCTCGTTCGGTGGCGATGTAGAGCAGAAATCGCTCAATATGCGTTGTTAAGCCCACTACACTATTGTTTCTCGTAAACGCCCTCATCACGCTTTTCGAGCACAGTAAAACCGGCTTTTTTGGCATCGCTGTAAGAAAGCGGCTTGGTGATTTTAGGAGTGTTCACACTGCTAATTACTTTCTTCACCGGGTTTTTGCAGAGAGGGCAAACTTCCAGTGGTGCTCGGTCTATCGGTCGGCGCAATTCAAAGCCTTTCGCGCATATACGGCACGACTGTGCTTGATCATCAGCATTTACTGAAATGTATTCGTAGATCGGCATGCTCGGATGTTGATGGTATGAATTGAAAAGGAATGATCTGCGCTGAAAACACTATAAAACAGATACAAACCGAAACAAAACAGAAAAGGCGCAAGACAGCATCCTCAAACGGGAGCCACCTTACGCCGAAATATTAACACAACTTAGTCTAGCTTACCAGCTCGACTTGGTCACACCTGGGATCATGCCGTGCGATGCAAGCTCACGAAATGCAATACGTGAAAGCTTGAAACGACGTAAGAATCCGTGGCGACGACCGGTGTATTCACAACGGTTCACCACACGGGTGGCACTTGAGTCACGTGGGAGCATGCTGAGACCTATGTAGTCTTTCTCTTGCTTGAGCTGCCTGCGCAGATCAGCATACTTAGCGACGGTTGCTTTTTTGCGCTTGTTGCGCGCGATCCATGATTTCTTTGCCATAACGGGGGGCTGGAGATATCCGATCAACCCAACTAATCAAGCCATTTTTACTCAAATTGTCACTTTTCTTGCAGATTTCCTCGGATTGCTCGGTTTCAGGTTGCTTAGAGGGCTCGCTCAACGTTAATTGCAGGCAGCATGTCAACGACCTCATTTCACTACCAAGACCCCTTTCCACTTGGCCCCGACACCACAGAATACGAGCAAATCGACACCGAGGGCATCTCCACACTGCAATGCGATGGGGAGACCATCCTAAAAATCACACCCGAAGCGATCACCAAGCTCTCAAATGAAGCTTCAAAGGCTATTTGTTTCAAACTTCGCACATCTCACCTGAAGCAGGTCGCAGCTATTCTCGATGACACTGAAGCATCAGACAACGATCGCATGGTGGCACTGATGTTACTCAAAAATGCAGAAATTGCCTCACACGGTATTTTACCTGCCTGCCAAGACACGGGCACTGCCATTGTCATGGCCAAAAAAGGTCAGAATGTGCGCACCACCGGCAACGACGCAGAGCACATCTCTCTGGGTATTCATAAAACTTATACTGAGGAAAACTTGCGATACTCCCAAGTTTCGCCCTTGAACATGTTTGATGAGGTCAACACCCGCACTAATTTGCCCGCTCAAATCGACATCTATGCGACCGAGGGTGACGCCTTCAAATTTCTCTTCATCGCCAAAGGTGGCGGATCTGCCAACAAAACCTTTCTCTACCAAGAAACCAAAGCACTGCTAAACCCAAAAAGAATGAAGGAATTCTGCGTCGAAAAAATGCGCACCTTAGGCACCTCTGCCTGCCCTCCTTATCACCTCGCCCTCGTTGTTGGCGGCACCTCCGCGGAAGCAAACCTAAAGACGGTCAAAATGGCCTCAACACGCTACTATGATGCTCTGCCCACCGAAGGCAACGAACACGGCCAGGCATTTCGCGATCTCGAAATGGAGCAAGAACTATTAGCCGCCGCTCGTGAAATTGGCATCGGCGCACAATTTGGCGGTAAATACTTCGCTCTTGATGTTCGCGTCATTCGCCTACCCCGCCACGGAGCATCGTGCCCCGTCGGTATTGGGGTCTCCTGCTCTGCTGACCGACAAGCTAAAGCCAAAATAACCAAAGACGGCATCTTTCTAGAAAAACTTGAGCCCAACCCTGGACAGTTTATCCCCGAGCAATACAAGGATTGGAAATTTAAAGGGGTAGACGTTAACCTCGACGAAAGCATGGATAAGATCCTCACTACCCTTGACAAATACCCAGTGACCACAGCCCTCTCCTTGACCGGCACCATCATCGTTGCTCGGGATAGTGCCCACGCAAAAATCAAAGAGAGACTCGAACAAGAAGGTGACCTACCCCAGTATTTGAAGGACCACCCCGTGTATTACGCTGGACCTGCAAAGACACCCGAAGGGCACGCCTCTGGCTCATTTGGGCCCACCACCGCAGGACGTATGGATGGCTACGTAGACCTATTCCAGAAACATGGAGGATCTATGATCATGCTCGCTAAGGGTAACCGCTCGCAGCAGGTCACTGACGCTTGCCAAGCAAATGGAGGCTTTTACCTGGGCTCTGCCGGTGGCCCCGCCGCTCTACTTGCACGTGATCATATTAAAGAACTTGAAGTTCTAGAGTATCCCGAGCTCGGCATGGAGGCAGTCTGGAAAATACGCGTAGAAAACTTTCCGGCCTTCATTCTTGTCGACAACAAAGGAAACGACTTCTTCAATCAAATCAATCAATGTCCTGTTTGCTAGTGGTTCGCAGCATAGCGCATCCCGTTAAAAGAATGATACATGCGGGCCCGATCAGCCCCTTAGTCAGTTATCGCTGAACTACCACCACCAAAACAGCGTAGGTCAAGGCCACCATAATAAGCCCTACTCCTTCCTTGCGGCTCAGCTTCATGCTCGACCACATCAGCGGCACAATCATGATGGTGAGTCCCATCATCACGCCCAGATCTATCCAAGCAATTGCGCTGCCAGAGACTGGCTTCACTGCAGCAGTGATACCAATCACCGCTAAAATATTAAAGATGCAAGAGCCTATTGCATTCCCAGTGATAATGTCTCCCTGACGCTTCAGCGCAGCAACAACTGCTGTTGCCAACTCAGGTAATGACGTCCCCAGAGCAAACAAAGTCAGTGAGATAATGACATCTGGCACACCAAAGATGACAGCAATTTGCTCGCCGTGACCCACCAGCCAATCTGCACCAAATACCAAGGCCACTATTCCCAGTAAAATCAAAATGACATCGACGACAACTCGAGAACCTCCCTTCTTGGCTTGTTCAATCTCCTCCTGCTCAAACTCCTCAAACTGCTCGCCATACTTGGCCTTCCTGGAGAGAAGAACGTTGGCCATAATATAAATCAATATTCCAGAAACCAACACAGCGCCCTCCCAGCGCGCAAGATGCTTGTCGCTCATCATGACCAGAAAGACAACCGAGCTACCCACCAGTATTGGCAGCTCTCGGCGAATCAATTGCATGTGCACAATCACAGGCCTGATGACAGCTGCCACACCAAGAATGAGTGCTATGTTAAAAATATTGGACCCCACTATATTACCCAGCGCCATGTCAGGGCTGGTAATACCTGCATTAATATCAAAACCAAACCACCCAGCAGGAATAGCGAGCACCTCGGGCGAGTTTGCCTTCAAACAAACAAGCAGCTCGGGCATACTTGTGCCAAAAGCAACGACTGTAAGCCCCACCACCAATGGAGAAATACCCAATCGCAGCGCAATTTCAGAGGCTCCCTTCACTAGCCACTCGGCCCCATAATAGAGCAGAACAAATCCGCCTATCAGCCAAAGAAAATGGATTAATAATTCCACGGGCAGAAACATGTACACGCTTCGCCGTTAATAAAACTTCAAACTTTCCCAAATTCTGCATACACAGCGCACATGTCTAAGACTCATAAGATCAGCATACTCGCCGGAGACGGCATTGGCCCTGAAGTCATGGACGCTTCCATGCTCGTGCTTGATGCCGCTGCTAAGAAGTTTTCCATCACCTTCGAAAAAGACACCCAACTTGTGGGAGGCGCAGCCATTGATGCCACCGGCAGCCCCCTACCCGATGAAACCATCGCCTCATGCGAGGCATCAGACGCCATCCTCTTTGGCTCCGTAGGTGGTCCAAAATGGGAAAACCTTCCACCTGAGCAACAACCAGAGCGGGGCGCATTGCTTCCACTGCGCAAAAAATTCAACCTGTTTGCCAACCTTCGCCCGGGCGTCTGCCTTCCATCTCTCACCCACGCCTCTCCCGTTAAAAACGAACTGATCCCCAATGGCTTTGACGTACTTTGCGTGCGCGAACTCACTGGCGGCATCTACTTTGGCCAGCCCAAAAGTATTAGTGAAGTAGATGGCGAACTTGTTGCCATTGATACCATGGTCTACAAGAAAAGTGAAATCGTGCGTATCGCTCATATCGCTTTCACCGCGGCCAAGGCTCGTGACAACCGTCTCTGCTCTGTGGACAAAGCAAACGTGCTCCAAAACTCAGTTCTTTGGCGGGAAACAGTGATCGAGGTCGCTAAAGAATACCCTGAAGTTGAACTGTCTCACCTCTATGTCGATAATGCCGCCATGCAACTCGTTAAGCAGCCTGGTTCCTTTGACGTTCTCGTCACCGGTAATCTTTTCGGCGATATTCTTTCGGATGAAATGGCGATGATTTCAGGGTCACTTGGCATGTTACCCTCAGCCTCACTTGGCAACAAGAACGACAACGGCCTCTACTTTGGCATGTATGAACCATCCGGTGGATCTGCTCCTGACATTGCTGGCCAAGGGGTCGCCAACCCTATTGCTCAGATCTTATCTGCTGCGATGATGCTACGTTATTCACTCGGTGAAAATGAAGCAGCAGAAGCGATTGAAGCAGCCGTAGACACGGCTATCGACACTGGCCTCCGGACAGGTGACTTGTTCACGGGCAAAGAAGGCGAGCGCAAAGTCGGCACTGTGGAAATGGCAGAAGCGATTGCCGCCGCGATTTAGTCGAAGTTCAAACGAATTTTAGGTTAATTACAATTTCATAGCCCCATGCCCAATTTGGCATCGGGCTATTTTTTTGCACTAAACTCAGTCTCAGAAGTCTTTGCGGACAAAAACCCAACAAGCAATACCCAGAATAAATACCTCAAACCCTAACGAACTACCGACGATATAAGCCGTTGAATGGCGATTATCGTAATCCTCCGTTGCCTTCGCCTCACGAACATCGCTGGCCGACGCCTCATCAGCAAGAAATGCTGACATCATCGTCATATCATTACCTCGCACGCTAACTTTTTTCTTTAGCAAATAGGTCAGATCACGCGTCTTGGGAAAAGGGATAGCAGCTTTTCTGACGATATCATAGAACCCCACTATATCAGCATTAGCATCAAGCTCCTGATTTGTTTTGCTAGCATTACCTCTACCGACATCGATGCTAATTCCCGAGGCTGGCATTACATAAGCAGCCTTATACATCAGGCTCTCTGTCCATTGCACAGATAAAGTCACTGCCCACACCAGTAAGGCAACCAAGAGAGAAAACAATGTAGATTTTGTCAATACAGCCACCAAGACTGCTACCGAATAAATCAAACTAAAAACCAAGGTAAGCAACGGCACTGCCCAAAAAATCTCAAAATTCCATGCGCCCAGTCTCATGCCATGGGCGATAAAAACGATCACACAGAAAACTAACACTTGGACAGCAACAAAGAGTAAGCTTCCCAAATACTTCACAAGAAAGAGAAGCTGCCTGCTTATCGGCTTCGAAATAGCAACATCGATAGAGCCCGTTTTCAGAAAATCAGGAAATACCGGGCACACTGATATCAATGCTAAAACCAGTGCAAACAAACCAAGCCACCATGGAACAAGGTAGTTCGTAAAGATCATCATGTAGAAATAATCAGCGAACATACTTCCCTCGACAATAATGTCATTGTTGATCTCATATGCACCGAAAAGCATCGATATTCCCTGAGGTGTGAATCCAATAGATGCATACATCATCGCGATCAGCACCGTCAGAAACAATACGATCCAGAACAACTTCTTGGCAGCAAGCAGGCGGTAGGAGTCCCACAATATAGTCAATACCTGTCTCACTTAATCGCCTCCTTTCTGGGTAAACTAGGTGGAGTCGACCCCTTGCGGCTACCGCCTACTCCCCCTGCTCCAACTGATTCCATAAATAACTCCTCCAATGATTGGCGTAGCTCGCGTAATTCAACAATAGTCACCCCCTCACCTCTAAGAGCATCCAGTATGGGTTGTATGGGTTCTGGATCGCTTTCGTATACAATCATGAAATCTTGCCCCATCTCGTGCCTGATCTGAAAACCCTTTTCTTTCAGTCGCTGCACCAACCCCTCAGACATTGATCCACGAGTAATCAACTCATAGCGACGACTCTTCTCAGTAAGTTGCGCAATGGTTCCTTGTTGAACAATCTCGCCCTTATCCATGATAGCTACACTATCGCAGATCATTTCTAGCTCCCCAAGAAGGTGGCTATTGATAAATACGGTTCTCCCTTCCTCTCTCATGCGCATCAATACATGACGCATTTCAAGGCGCCCCTTGGGGTCTACTCCGTCTGTTGGCTCATCAAGAAAAACAATCTCTGGATCATTAGCCAGCGCTTGAGCTAGCCCAATGCGCTGCTTCATCCCCTTGGAATATGTGCCCATTTTTTGCTTACCCCAATCCTGCATTCCTACCATTTCCAATAACTGCTCAGTTTTTACGCAAGCCTCAGCTCGCGATATACCAGACAAACCTGCCACGTAGCGAATTACCTCTCCTCCCCTGAGATACTCTGGAAAACGAGCGTGCTCAGGCAAATAACCAACTTGAGCCAATGTGGGCTTATGCCCAATGGGAGCTCCTAACATCGTACCTGCACAATGATTCGGATGCACGATACTCATAAGGATTTTCACCAGCGTGCTCTTGCCGGCTCCGTTAGGCCCAAGCAGTCCAAAAATACCACCCTTGGGAACTTGCAATGACACCCCACGTAGAGCCTCCACTCCGCCACGATATCTCTTGCGAGCATCTGCGATATCAATAACCACATCTGACATATTCGACATCCAACACCAGCATCAACAAATGGCAAGTTCCTAGACTCATCAATTTCGCCGCTGAAAAGCTATTCCGCTCTGCTAGTCAACTCTCCACTCGCCAGCCTAGAGCGCAACAACTCCCCTTTTTTTACGTCATTAGCATCTCTGATAATATTACCCTTCTCACCCATCGTGATCGAAAACCCTCGTGCAAAAGTTGACTCTGGCCCCAGTGTCCTGATCAACGACCCCAGATTTTGCAATCGCTCTTCCTGCTGACGAAGCTCATTCTTGACTACACGATCCAGCAAAATCTTGGCATGATCTAAGGCCTCCATCTTGCGTTCCATTGCTTTTTTAGGATCATTAGCGGCATGTAGTATCGCCAGCTCCTTTAGATTAGCGAGTATATCATCGAGTGCCCCCTCAGAAGCATCCTTGAGCTCCTGACGTGCCCTGTCTAGTGTTTGAATTGGCTCACGCAGCGCTTGCTCCGAATCCCTCGGCATAAGCGCCCTCCGCGCTGACTGAAGAATAGCAGTGTCATGCTTCAACCTACCCTGCATTGCTCGCTTCAAAGCATCTCCCTGGCTTTTGACCTGGAGCTGCAGCTCGCTCGCGTCTGGCACAACGAGCTCGATGGCCGCACTTGGCGTCGGTGCTCGCACGTCAGCTGCAAAATCAGAAATCGTAAAGTCGATCTCATGCCCAACCGCTGAAACCACTGGAATCGGACAAGCGTGAATTGCCCTCGCAACGATTTCCTCATTAAAGTTCCACAGGTCTTCTAATGAGCCTCCTCCTCGTCCAGTGATAATGACATCCACCTCGGGCAAACCATACTGCTCGGGATCAGAGAATTGTTCAATAGCCGCCGCTATACTGCGCTCTGCCCCCTTGCCTTGAACTGTAACAGGATACAAAATCGGCTGAACCCAGGGCGCTCGCCGCGTCATGATATTGAGCATATCTTGCAGTGCAGCACCAGTGGGTGAAGTAACCAATCCGATTGCCAGAGGAAAACTAGGTAGCGGTTTTTTCAATGACGCATCAAACAGCCCTTCTTTGTTGAGTTTGGCCTTCAACGCTTCGAACCTCGCCTGAAGGTCGCCCATGCCTGCATCCTCAACCTGCTTGACAATCAATTGCATCTGCCCACGTGCCTCGTAGACCGACACCTCCCCCTTAACCCTCACCTGCATACCGTCTTCGGGCTGCGCCTTTGCCTTGGCTGCAGAACCGCGAAAAAGCACGCAGGATATTTGTGCCCCTTCGTCTTTGAGACTAAAATAACAATGCCCACTGGCCTGTCTGCGCAAATTACTAACCTCACCCTCTACCCAAATCTCGCCAATCTCGATTTCGAGTAAGTTTTTCATCCGCCTGACTAGGCGCGTTACACTGAGAGCATCTGACACATGACTACACTCCCCTGCAAGTCTGATTCTGGCAATATGAAACTCTTGCGACTTGACTCTTTGCCTTTGATTCCTAGTCTCCAACCGCCATGGCTGAACGTACTCACACCGACCCAGAGAGAATGGAAAAAATCGTATCCCTTTGCAAAAGCAAGGGCTTCATTTACCAATCAGGAGAGCTCTATGGGGGACTCAATGGTTGTTGGGATTACGGTCCACTGGGAGCTGAGCTCAAGCGCAACCTCAAGGAATGCTGGTGGCGCAAAAATGTTCAAGAGCGCGATGACATCGTGGGCATGGACGGCTCGATCCTCACCCACCCAGCGGTCTTGACTGCTTCTGGTCACGTCGGTGGTTTTTCTGACCCTATGGTTGACTGTAAGGTCTGCAAAAAACGCTACCGTGCTGACCAAATGGATGACGTTCCCATGTGTGAAGCCAAAAAACAGCTTCCCAAAGGTGAAGATAAGCACTGTGAGCTCACAGATCCAAAGGAGTTCAACCTCATGTTTCAAACCAAGATGGGGGCATCAGCAGATGACGATGACCCCAACGCAGTCGCATACCTCCGCCCCGAAACTGCGCAAACTATTTTCGTCCAGTACAAGAACGTCTTGGATTCAACACGTCTAAAAATACCCTTCGGC